>JAYUAE010000151.1:0-9466 GCA_043741515.1 Candidatus Eiseniibacteriota bacterium
CAGGTCATCCCCCACATCACGGACGAGATCAAGGACTGCATCCGCCGCGTCGCGGGCGACAACGACGTCGTCCTCGTGGAGATCGGCGGCACGGTGGGCGACATCGAGAGCCTGCCTTTTCTCGAGGCCATTCGCCAGCTCCGACTCGAGCTCAAGCGCGAGAACACGCTCTTCGTCCACGTCACGCTCGTCCCGCATCTGGGGGCGGCGCGCGAGATCAAGACGAAGCCCACGCAGCACTCCGTGAAGGAGCTGCGCGCAATCGGTATCCAGCCCGACATCCTCCTCTGCCGCACCGAGGTCGCGCTCCCGAGCGACGTGAAGGAGAAGATCGCGCTCTTCTGCAACGTGCCCAAGGAGGCGGTCATCGAGGCGATCGACGTGGCCTCGATCTACGAGATTCCGCTCATGTTCCATCGCGGCGGGCTGGACGACCTCATCATCGAGTACATGCGGCTCGACGCCGGTCCGCCGGACCTCAAGGCCTGGCAGGCCTTCTCGGAGCGCGTCCGCTCCGCCAAGGAGCAGGTCACCGTGGCGGTGGTGGGCAAGTACACGCATCTCCGCGACGCGTACAAGAGCATCAGCGAGGCGATCGCGCACGGCGCGGCCGCCAACGACGTCTCGGTCAAGATCGACTGGGTGGATTCGGAGCGGGTCGAGATGGACGGCCCCGTGGCGCTCCTGGGGCAGGCCCACGGGGTCCTGATCCCGGGCGGCTTCGGGGACCGCGGCACGGAGGGGATGATCCAGGCGGCGCGCTACGCGCGCGAGCGGAAGACACCGTTCTTCGGAATCTGCCTCGGCATGCAGTGCGCCGTGATCGAGTTCGCCCGCGACGTGGCCGGTCTCGACGGGGCCGATTCCTCGGAATTCCGCGCCGACACGCCGCACCCGGTCATCGACCTCCTTGAATCGCAGCAGGGGGTCTCCAAGAAGGGCGGCACGATGCGGCTCGGCGCGTACGACTGCGAGGTCACGCCGGGAAGCCACGCCGCCGAGGAATACGCGCAGCCGCACGTGGCCGAGCGCCACCGCCACCGCTACGAATTCAACAACCGCTACCGCGAGGATCTGGAGAAGCACGGCCTTGCGGTCTCGGGCATGTACAAGGACCTTAACTTGGTCGAGATCGTGGAGCTTCCCGATCATCCCTGGTTCGTGGGCGTGCAGTTCCACCCCGAGCTTCGTTCCCGGCCGTCCGACCCGCATCCGCTCTTCCGGGGATTCGTCAAGGCGGCGGTCGAGGAGCGCCATCGCCGCGAGGGCTCCGCTTCCGGGAGCAAGAGCGCGACCGGCGCACCGCGCCCGTAGGAGACTCCCCGTGACCGCGACCTGGGACGCCATCGCAGTCGGAACCGAGCGGATAACTCCGGGCAGGCTGGGGCTGATCGCGGGCCCGTGCTCGCTCGAGGATCCGGGCCTTGCCGAAGAGGTGGCGCGCGAGGTGAAGCGGATCGCGGCGGAGCTGGATCTCGCCTTCGTCTTCAAGGCTTCCTACGCCAAGGCGAACCGCTCCGCGGGGGAGAGCTACCGCGGCCCCGGCGCCAAGGAGGGGCTTCGCCAGCTGGCGAGGGTCCGAGAGTCGGTGGGCGTGCCGGTGACGAGCGACGTGCACGAGACGGCGGAGGTGGAGGAGGCCGCGCGCTTCCTGGACCTGCTCCAGATCCCGGCCTTTCTCTGCCGCCAGACCGAGCTGATCGAGGCGGCGGCGCGAAGCGGAAAGCCGGTGCATCTCAAGAAAGGGCAGTTTCTCGACCCCGCGTCCATGGGGCGCGGCGTGGAGAAGGCGCGCGCTGCGGGCTCTACCGGCGTCATCGTCACGGAGCGGGGGACGACCTTCGGCTACGGGGATCTGGTGGTGGACTTCCGGGGAATCGAGATCATGAAGCGCTTCGGTTGCCCGGTCTTCTTCGACGCCACCCACTCGGTCCAGCGGCCGGGCGGAAAGGAGACCGCCGGGCAGCGCGAGTTCATCCCCGTTCTGGGGCGCGCTGCGGTTGCTGCCGGTGTGGACGGCATCTTCATCGAGACCCATCCGGACCCTGCCAAGGCGCGTTCCGACCGGGAGAGCCAGTGGCCGCTGGCGGACCTGAAACCGCTCCTCCAGAGCTTCATCAAGATAAGACAATCGATTGCCGATGAGAGACTTGTGGGGACACGTCCCGCATGACTCGGAACACAGCATCGGAGCTTCTGGCGCCTTCGGGGAAGAGTTCTGCCCGGGTCACGGACTGGGGCCGCGAGGTCCTCGAGGCGGAAGGGCAGGCGATCCTCGCTCTCAAGGCCCGAATCGGAAAGGAGTTCGAGCATGCGGTTCAACTGCTGCTCGAGGTCCAGGGGCAGGTGCTCACTTCGGGGGTCGGGAAGTCCGGCCTCGTCGCCAAGAAGATCGCGGCCACGCTGACGAGCACGGGCACCCCGGCGACGTTCGTCCATCCCGTGGACGCGATCCATGGGGATCTGGGGATCGTCACGGAGAAGGACGCGGCGATCCTGCTTTCGAAGAGCGGCGAGACTCCGGAGCTTCTGGGCCTCATGCCGGCGTTTCGCCGGCGCGGGGTCTCGATCCTCGCAATCACCTGCCAGGCGGAGTCGGCCCTCGCTCGCGGGGCGGATTGCGTGCTGGATCTCGGACCGATGCGCGAGGCTTGCCCCGAGGATCTGGTGCCGACGACGTCCACCACGGCGGCCCTGGCCCTGGGCGACGCGCTCGCGATCGTGCTGCTCCGCGTGAAGGGATTCTCGCGCGAGGATTTCGCGTTCCTGCATCCGGGGGGCGTCCTGGGGCGCACCGCGATGCTCCGCGTCTCGGAGCTGATGCATCGCGGGGACGCGCTTCCGGCCGTGAAGGAGGACGCCACGCTCCACGAGGCGCTGCTCGAGATCTTGAAGAAGCGGCTCGGAATGACCACGATCGTGGACGCGCGCGGGATGCTTCGCGGCGTTCTGACCGACGGCGATCTCAAGCGCATGCTGTTGCATGGAACGGCCGATCTGGGCCGGCCGGTCGCGCAGCTCATGTCCACCACCCCGCGCACCATCGAGGAAGACGCGCTCATCGCGCAAGCGGTGCGCCGGATGGAGGAGAATGAGGGAGGCGCCATCACGTCCCTCGTGGTCGTGGACGGGCGGGGCGCGCCACAGGGAGTCATCCACCTGCATGACTGCCTCGGTGCGGCGCGCGGATAGGCTGGGATGCGGGCCCCCTTTGCCTGGTGTCGGGAGGGCGTGATACCATGGAGGTTCCCGCACGTGCTGACCTTGCTCGCGATTCTTGCGACGGCAACCATGACCGGCTGCCAATCCCGGATCGCGCCGACACCCAGCGCTTCCGAGCTCCAGATTCCGGACCAGGAGGCGCGCGATTTCACCCTGACCGAGACCTCGGAAGGAATGAAGAACTGGACCCTGTGGGCTTCGTCGGCGGCGATGTACAACGCTAAGAACCTCGTGGATGCGCGCACCATCCGGATCGAGTTCTTCGATTCGAAGGGCAAGCGGTATTCGACGATGGTCGCGGACCAGGGGCTGGTGGATCAGAGGACCAACAATCTCGAGGCGGTCGGCCGCGTGCGCGTGGTGACCGAGACGGGCGTCCACATGGAGACCGATTCGCTGCACTGGATCAACAACACGCAGAAGATCATTTCCGACGCGTTCGTGAAGGTGACGCGCAAGGACGACATCGTGACGGGCTACGGGTTCGAGAGCGATGCGAACCTGGACCACTTCCATCTCAAGCGTGAGGTCCGGGCGGAAGTTCGCGACACGGGGCACGGGGGGGACTCGCTCTAGCCATGGCGGGGCTCGAAGGGCGCAATCTGGAGCGGTACTACGGCCCGTGGAAGGTGGTGAACCAGGTTTCGATCGCGGTGCAGCCCGGAGAGGTGGTCGGGCTCCTGGGTCCGAACGGGGCGGGAAAGACGACGACCTTCTACCTGATCGTCGGGTTCCTGCGCGTGGATGGGGGGCAGATTCTGGTGGACGGCAAGGACATCACGCGGATGCCGATGCACGAGCGCGCGCGCGCGGGGATCGGCTACCTCGCGCAGGAGCCGTCCATCTTCCGGAAGCTGACGGTTCGCGAAAACATCCTCTCAATTCTGGAAACCCTGCCGATGAGCAGGCAGGAGCGGCAGGAGCGGCTGGCCTCCCTCCTGGAGGAGTTGAACATCGCGCACCTGGCGGACCGGAAAGGATACAACCTCTCGGGAGGGGAGCGGCGCCGCGTGGAGATCACGCGGGCGCTCGTGACTCATCCGAAATTCCTTCTGCTCGACGAGCCGTTCGTGGGAATCGATCCGATCGCGGTCGGGGAGATCCAGGACATCGTCGGCAGGCTGAGGAAGCGCGGGCTGGGAATCCTGATAACCGACCACAACGTGCGCGAGACCTTGAGCACGACGGATCGGGCGTACATCATGTTCGAAGGTAAGATTCTCCTGGAGGGAACGAGCCAGGAGCTTGCGGATGATCCCATCGCCCGCCAGATCTATCTCGGTGAGCGATTCCGGTTGGATTGAGGGCGCGACTGCCATGGAAATGAAACACAGCCTGAGCATGCAGCAAAAGCCGACGCTGATCATGACGCAGCGTCTCCAGCATGCGCTCAAGCTGCTCCAGATGCCGACCCTTGAGCTCCAGCAGGCTCTCAAGATGGAGCTGGAGCGCAATCCTCTCCTCGAGGAAGTGGACGAGGTGGAGGAAGTGCAGGAGATCGAGGAAGTGAAGAAGGAAGTGGGCCAGGAGGAGGTCGAGCAGCCGGCCGAGACCGAGGTCAAGCAGGAGCAGGAGATCGACTGGGGCGAGCTGTGGCCCGACCAGTTCGATTCCATCTCCTCCCCGCGCAACGACGACGGCGACGCGGAGTTCTACGAGCGCGTTCCGGTGACGGTGAAGAGCCTCGGCGATCATCTCCTGGAGCAGCTTCGCATGCACGACCTCGACGGGGTTGCGATGGAGATCGGGGAATTCCTGGTCGGCTCGATCGACGAGAACGGCTATCTGCAGACGACCATCGAGGAAGTGGGGGAGACGTTCCAGGTGAGTCCGGAGCGCGTCGAGGAAGTGCTCGCCGTGATCCAGACCTTCGAGCCGGCCGGCATCGGCGCGCGTAATCTCCAAGAGTGTCTCTGGATCCAGGTCGTCCAGAAGAAGATGGAGAACACCCTCGCGGGACGGATCATCCAGGAGCAGTTCGACAACCTCCTGGCCAAGCGATTCTCCGAGATCGCCCGCAATCTCAAGTGCAGCGTGGAGGACGTCCAGGCCGCCAGCGACACGGTCGGCACCCTGGACCCGCGTCCCGCGCAGGAGATCGCGGCCGAGGAGACCCGGTACGTCACCCCGGACCTGATCGTCGAGCGCGTGGGCGAGGACTTCGTGGTCGCGCTCAACGACCGGAACGTGCCGCGGCTCAGGATTTCGAACGCCTACCAGCAGATGCTGCGGAACAAGAATTCCGTGGAGGACACCACGCGGAAGTACATCACCGAGAAGCTCAACTCCGCCAAGTGGCTGATCCAGACGATCGAGCAGCGCCGGAAGACCATGATCAAAGTGATGCGCCGGATCGTCGAGGAGCAACGCGACTTCTTCGAGAAGGGCGTCGAGGGCTTGCGGCCGCTCACGCTGCAGCAGATCGCCAACCAGATCGGTATGCACGAGTCGACCGTGAGCCGTGTCACCACCAACAAGTACGTCCAGACGCCGCGCGGCGTCTTCGAGCTCAAGTACTTCTTCTCGAGCGGTCTCCAGACCGAGGACGGCGACGACGTCTCGGCCAAGGTGGCCAAGGGCAAGATCTCGCAGCTGATCCAGGAGGAGGACAAGCGCGATCCGCTGAGCGACCAGCGGATCGCGGAGCTCCTGCACGAGCAGGGTTTGAAGATCGCGCGGAGGACGGTGGCCAAGTACCGGGAGGCGCTGCGCATTCTGCCCGCTCGGGCCCGTCGCCGCTATGCATGACCAAGACGCCAGAGGGCCGAGCGCCCATTCAGGGGGAAACGATGGAGATCACGATCAAGGGGCGGCACTGGAAGGTGACCCCCGACTTCCGCCAGTACGCGGAGCGGAGAATCGAGAAGCTGCAGCGCTACTTCTCGCACCTGATCAGCGCGCAGCTGACCGTGACCGAGGAGGGCTACCGCCACCAGGCGGAGCTCCGCATATCCGGCAACGGTCTGGACATCACGGGGAAGGCGCAGGATCCGGATCCCAAGGTCGCGCTGGACGCCGTGCTGGGAAAGCAGGAGCGCGCGCTGAAGCGCCGCAAGGAGCAGCTGAAGGACCACAAGAAGAAGGACGGCAGGACGAAGGGCAAGGAGACCCCCGCGCTTCCTCCGGAGGATCCGGAGCCGAGGCGGAACGGAGCCGGGATCGTCCGGTCCAAAGCGAAGCAACGCACCATGACCGCCGAACAGGCCGCGCGCATGCTGCTCAAGAGCACCCTTCCCGTGCTGGTCTTCTCGGAGCCGGACGGGGGCATGCGGGTCGCGTATCGCCTGGAGGACGGACGGGTAGGACTGCTTGAGCTCGATTAGCACCACACAGCTCACCATCGCTCAGCTTCACGAGCAGCAGCGCGAGACGCTCTCCCTCGAGGTGCTCACCACGGGGCTGGAGGCGCGCGTCCCGATCACGATCAGCGACATCAACCGTCCGGGCATGGCGCTCATGGGCTACCCGGAGAACTTCCTCTTCGAGCGGATCCAGATCCTGGGCAGAACGGAGATCGCCTACCTCAGCACGCTGAGTCCGCAGGGCCGGGCCGAGGCGCTGGACCGTCTCTTCCAGTTCGCCATGCCGGGGATCATCGTGACGAAGGGCCTCACGCTCCCGGAGGGACTCCTGGAGCGCGCGAACCGGAACCAGGTGCCGCTCCTGCGCACCCCGCAGGACACGACCCCTTTCATTCATCAGCTGACCGGCTACCTGGACTGGGTCTTCGCGCCCTCGGTCACGGTTCACGCCTCCCTCGTCGACGTCTACGGGGTCGGGCTCCTGTTCACCGGCCGGAGCGGCATCGGGAAGAGCGAGACGGCGCTGGACTTGGTCGAGCGCGGCCACCGGCTCGTGGCCGACGACGTGGTCCGGATCACGAGGCGACACGGCGACATCCTGATCGGCTCGTGCAACGAGGTGCTGAAGCACACCATGGAGATCCGGGGCCTGGGGGTGATCGACGTCCAGGCCATCTTCGGCATCCGGGCGATCCGCGGTCAGAAACGCGTGGAGGTCGAGGTGCATCTCACGGAGTGGGACAGCAAGGTGGAGTACGAGCGTCTGGGGCTGGACGACTCGCACGCCCGCTATCTGGACTCGGAGATCCCGCTCGTGACGGTCCCGATCCTGCCCGGAAAGAACATCACCGTCATCGGAGAGGTGATCGCGCTGAACCATCTGGTGAAAGTGTACGGCTACCATCCGGCGCGCGCCCTGAACGAAAGGCTCATCGAAAGCATGCGCTCGAAGCTCCTCGCCAATCCGCTGGTCCGCGATGACACGGAGTGACCCCGCATGACTCCCGAAACGACGGTGCCGCGTCCCGTGGGATTCCTGGTCACCCACGCCGCCCTCGGCTCGGAGCTTCTCCGCACCGTGGAGGGCATCCTTGGATCGCAGACCGACGTCCACGTGATGAGCAACGACGGCCAGTCGGGCGAGGCCTTGAGCCGCGCCATCGAGGAACGGGTCCGCGCGGTCCCGGCGGAGCACCCGGTCGTGGTGTTCACGGACCTGGCGGCGGGAAGCTGCGGCATCGCCTCGCGCAGGGCCGACCATGGGGAACGGATGGTGCGCAAGGTGACCGGCGTCAATCTTCCTATGCTTCTCGAATTCTTCCACTACCGCGACACGCTCCCCCTGGACGAGCTTCTGCCGCGCCTGGAAGCCAAGGGGAAAGCCGGGATCACCGTTTCCTAGCGTGCCGCTTCTGCTCGCGAGGATCGACGACCGGTTGATCCACGGACAGGTCGTGCACGGCTGGGGTCGTCCGCTTCGCCCCACCTGGATCGGCATCGTTTCCGACGCCCTCCGCGCCGATCCCGCCCGCGCCGATCTCTATCTCTTCGCGGCGCCCGAGGGAACGCGCGCCCAGGCGCTCTCGGTCGCCGAGACGCTCCTCGACGCGACGCGCGCCACCATCCTCGCCGAGCGCTCCATGCTCCTCTTTCCCGGCGTCGAGGAGCCGCTGAGGCTCCGGGAGGGCGGCTTTCCGCTGGAGGAACTGAACGTGGGCGGGCTCCATCACGCCGCGGGCAAGGAGGCGGTCTTGCCCTACGTGTACCTGGACGCGAAGGATCGCGAGATGCTCCGTACGCTCGCGGGGCTGGGGGTGCGGCTCGTGGCGCAGGACCTACCGACCAATCCCTCGCATCGGCTCGAACCCCTGCTCGGAGGCGTGCGGTGAGCGGCGGCGCCCCGGGCCGCGTCCGGATCGCGACCGTCATCCACAACCATCAACCGGTCGGAAACTTCGACTCGGTCTTCGCGGAAGCGGCGGCCCGCGCCTACCGGCCGTTCCTCGACGCGCTCGCCCGCCACCCGGGCGTGAGGCTCTCGATGCACTGGTCGGGGTCACTGCTGGAGTGGCTCGAGGTGAACGATCGCGCGCTCCTGGACGCGCTCGGAGCCCTGGTCACGCGCGGACAGGTGGAGCTTCTTTCGGGCGCCTTCTACGAGCCGATCCTCGCGGTCATTCCGCCCTGGGACCAGCAGGGTCAGCTCGAGCGGATGGCCGGGTATCTGAAATCGCGGTTCGGTATCACGCCGCGCGGCGCCTGGCTTGCCGAGCGGGTCTGGGAGCCCGGACTTCCGGACGTCCTGTCGCGCGCGGGGATCGAGTACACCCTTCTCGACGACCACCATTTCCTTCTCGCCGGGGCGGACCCCGCCCTGCTCGCGGAGCCCTACTGGGTGGAGTCCACCCTGGGGCGCGTCGGTGTGTTTCCGATCGAGCGCGAGCTTCGCTACCGGATCCCGTTTCAGCCCGTGCCCGAGCTTCTGGACTGGCTCCGGTCGAGTCCGGGCCCGAGCGGCGGCGCGCGTGTCTTCGGCGACGACGGCGAGAAATTCGGAATCTGGCCGCACACGCACGAGTGGGTCTACGGGCAGGGCTGGCTGGAAGCGTGGCTCGCAGCGCTCGAGGAGGGGCGCGGGGTCGAGTCCTTGGCCCTGGGGGACGTGTGGGACCAGGCCCGGCCCACGCGGAGGATCGCGCTTCCGTCGGCGAGCTATCCCGAGATGATGCTCTGGGCGCTGCCCGCGGAGACGCAGTCGCTCGTCGAGGAGGAGCAGCGGCGGCTCGAGAGCCAGGGCCGCCCCGAGCTGGCACGCCGGATCGCGACGGGGACCTGGCGCGAGTTCCTGGCGCGCTACCCCGAGTCGCGCAGAATCCACCGGCGGGTCTCGGAGCTGAGCGCCCGCGTGGAGCACGCGCGACATTCCTGCCTCGCGAAGGATT
>JAYUAE010000152.1:0-20567 GCA_043741515.1 Candidatus Eiseniibacteriota bacterium
CGCGGTTCCAGCTCGCGCCCGGCCTTCACTTGAAGGTGCGCCGGCTGCGACCGCACGAGAAGCTCGTTCAACGTCTGCACGCTGGCCAGCCCCTCGATCCGGAGCGCCACGCCGAAACGCACCGCCGAGGAGAGATTGACCACCTCCTGCGAGGAGATCACGCGGCTGTGGCGGAGCGTGCCGTACGCGCGCCAGATCTTGTCCTCGATCTGGACCCTGGCGTCCTTCAGGAGCTCGTCGCGCGCGCGCTGCTCGGAATCGATGATCTGCTTCGTGACGCGCTCCAAGCTGTCGATCGTTTCCCGCTCGTTCTGGCCCAGCGTCGTCTGGTTCGAGATCTGGAAGAAGTTTCCCATGATCTGGGAGCCTTCCCCGTAGAACCCCCGAACCGCGAGGCCGACCTGCGTGATGCCCTGGAGCACGCGCCCGATCTGCTTCGTGAGCACGAGCGACGGCAAGTGGATGAGCACCGAGGCCCTCATTCCCGTGCCGACGTTGGTCGGGCACGCGGTCAGATAGCCAAGCTCGTCGCTGAAAGCATAATCCAGGTCCTGCGCCAATTCATCATCGATGGCGTTCACCGACTCCCACGCGGAGCGCAGCTGGAAGCCCGAGGCCAGCGCCTGGAGCCTCAGATGATCCTCTTCGTTCACCATCGCCGAGATGCTCTCATCGGGAAGGACCAGAAGCCCTCGCAGCGCGCCGTTGTCCGCGAGATCGTTGCTGATCAGATGGCGCTCGACCAGGAACTGGCGATCCAGCGGCGTCAGCTCGCGCATCTCCAGCGCGAGCGACTGCGCGAGCGCGGGCGTCTTCCGGACCGCCGAGAGGATGCTCGAGTAGACCATCACCAGCTGCTCCTCGCGCGCGCGGTGCGTGAAGGGCACGCCCGAGAGATTGCGGGCCAGGCGGACCCGCGTGCTCAGGACGACGTCGGACGCGGGACCCGATCCGTCGAGCCAGCGGCCGAGCGAGGAGCTGATTCCGGTGAGTTTCACGCCGCTCCCCCTCCCACGCTACGAACGTCGTTCGCTTCGAGTTTCTTGATCTTGTCGCGCAGGTCGGCGGCCGCCTCGAAATCCTCCCGCTCGACCGATTTTTGGAGCTCCTCGTGAAGCCGCTGCACTTCCCGCCTCAGCGCCACGCGCGCCGCGTCACGCACGGGGGCTTTTCCCACGTGCTTGGTGCTGCCGTGAACCCGGCGCAGAAGCGGACGCAGCTGGGAGCGGAAGGTCGGATAGCATTCGGAGCAGCCGAGCCGGCCGGTCTCCTTGAAGTTGGAATAAACGAGTCCGCACTTGGGGCACTGGACCCTGCCCACGCGCGCTTCCTCCGCGGAGCCGGGCTGCTCCACCATGCCGGCGAGAAGGTCGCCCACCGAGAATTTCGTCTTCACGAGCGGCACGTGATAGCCCTTCTCCTCCGCGCACTTCTCGCAGACGTGGTATTCCGATTTCTTGTTGTTGACGATCTCGGTGAAGTGGACGACCGCCGGTCGTTTTCCGCAAATTTGACACTGCATGCGCGTTCCTTCCGGTTGGCCGAATGTCCCGCCTAATTAGATGCGGCCCGACTCAAATGTAATCGGCCTGAGTAAGCCATCCTCAAGCGCTACCACTCGCCCAGCGGAACGGGCGACATCGGGGTTATGTGTCGCAATCACAATGGCTTGCCTCTCAGAGGAGCGGTACCTTTCGAAAATTTCCAGTAGAATCGCCGACGATCGCCTGTCCAGATTGCCCGTCGGCTCGTCCGCCAGAAGGACCGCCGGTTTCATATGCAAGGCGCGAGCCACCGCGACACGCTGCTGCTCTCCCCCCGAAAGCTCCCCGGGCTTGTGCTCGGCCCGGTCGATCAGCCCCAGGTCCCTGAGCAGGCTCTCCGCCCGCGCCCGGGCGGTCGCCCGGGAGGCCCCCGCGATCCATCCCGGCATCATGACGTTCTCCAGCGCGGTGAACTCGGGCAAGAGCTGGTGGAACTGGAAGACGAATCCCACCGAGCGGGCGCGCAGGCGTGAGCGGCCGGCCTCGTCGAGCGCCGAAAGATCCTCGCCTCCGACGCTCACGGTTCCCGCCGTGGGCCGGTCGAGACCGCCCAGAAGATGAAGGAGCGTGGATTTGCCGGACCCGGACGCCCCAACGACCGCCACGACCTCCCCAGGGTCCACCGAGATGTGCACATCGCGCAAGACTTCGATCGGCGTCGCGGCATCATGATAGGTCCTTGCCAGGCCCCGCGCCACGAGCGCGGGAACAGGCGCCGCCGCGTCATTCATACCGGATCGACTCGACGGGGGCAAGCCTCGCGGCTCTCCAGGCCGGATAGAGGCTCGCGACGAAACAGAGCGAGGTCGCCGCGACCGCCACGAACACGAAGTCGGTCCATTCCATTTTCACGGGCAGCGTGTCGATGAAGTAGATCTCGCCGGGAAGGTGGAGAAGCTTGTACCGGCCCAGGACGAACGAGACGGCCCATCCCACGAGGAGCCCGAGTCCGGTGCCCGCGAGCCCGACGAGAGTCCCCTGCAAGAGGAAGATACGCATGATTCCCTGTGGAGTGACGCCCATCGTCCGTAGAACCCCGATGTCCCGCCGCTTCTCCAGCACCAGCATGACCAGGCTCGAGACGATGTTCACCGTCGCGACGAGCACGATCAGAATGAGGATCGTGAACATTACGGATTTTTCGATCTTCATCCAGGCGAAGAGATTCCGGTTGAGATCGATCCAGTTCGTCACCCGGAAGTCCTTCCCGAGCGCCCGCTCCAACGCTGAGGCGGTCTCCCGAGCGCGGAACATGTCCGGGATCTTGAGCTCGTATCCGGTCACGCCGCGCCCCAGCCCGAAGAACTCCCCCGCCGTCTCCATCCGCACGATCCCGAACGAGGAATCGTACTCGTAGAGACCCGAGCGGAAGATCGAGGCCACGCGGAGCCTCTTCACGCGCGGAGCTCCGCCGAATATCCCCCCCGGCTCCTCGGAGGGAAGGCTGATCAGGATGACGTCGCCCACCGAGACGCGAAGGCGGACCGCCAGCTCCTCGCCGAGTCCGATCCCCGGCAGATCGCCGCCGTCCAGCGGACGCGCGGCCGGCAGGAGGTGCGACATGATGTCGGTGACGCGCGACTCCCCCGCGGGCTCGACCCCCTTGAGCACCATGCCGTCCACGCTGCTGCGCGAGGCGACCATGACCTTGCCGTAGACGAAGGGCGCCACCGCGGCCTCCGGCGCCGAGCGCCGGATCGTGGAGACGAGCGAATCGGAAGGCGCGATGGATCGGTCGTCCGCGGAGAGGACCGCCACGTGGGCGTTGGTGCCCGCGATCCTCCGCTGTACCTGGTCCTCGAAGCCGTTCATGACCGAGAGGACGATCGTGAGCGCCGCAACCCCCACGAAGACGCCGCCCGAGGCCAGGAGGCTGACGAGCGTGATGAAGCTGATCCGGCGCTTGGAGCGGAGGTAGCGCGAGGCGATGATCCAGACGAATCCCATGGGAGATGCGGCGAGCGCCGTTCAGCCGCGCGCGGCCGTCCCCCTATTCTTCATTCCCATCCTCGGGACGCATGTGCGGGAAGAGGATCACGTCGCGGATGGAGCGCGAATCCGTGAGCAGCATGACGAGGCGGTCGACCCCGATACCGACGCCGCCGGTGGGCGGCATTCCCATCTCGAGCGCGCGCAGAAAATCGGCGTCCAGAACCTGAGCCTCCTCGTCCCCGCGCTCCCTCATCCGCGCCTGCTGCTCGAAGGCGCGCCGCTGCTCCAGCGGGTCGTTCTGCTCGGAGAAGGAGTTCGCCACCTCCATTCCCGCGATGATCAGCTCGAAACGCTCCACCACTTGGGGATTCCCGCGCTTCGCCTTCGCGAGCGGCGAGATCTCGCGCGGATGATCCACCAGGAAGGTCGGGTTCATGAGCCCGGGCTGCACCTTCACCGAGACGATCTCGTCTTGGATCCGGCCGTATCCGAACGCGGGATCGAGCGAAATGCCCGCCCGCGCCGCGGCCTCGCGGAGCGAGCGCTCGTCCGCGGGAAGCTCGCGGACGCCCAGCCCCTCGGCCGCGGCCTCGGCGATCGTGAGACGGCGCCAGGGGGGCGTGTAGTCGATGGTCGCGCCGTCGTAGGGAGCGGTGAGCCCCCCGCGCACCACGTTCACCGCGTCCAGGATCATGGCCTGGGTGGTCCGGAGCGTTTCCTCGTAATCCGCGAAGGCCTGGTAGAACTCGAGCATCGTGAACTCGGGATTGTGGGTCCGGTCGATGCCTTCGTTCCGGAAGTCCTTCGAGATCTCGTAGACGCGCTCGAGCCCCCCGACGATGAGGCGTTTCAAGTAGAGCTCGTCCGCGATCCTGAGATAGAGGTTCATGTCGAGCGCGTGATGATGCGTGATGAACGGGCGCGCCGAGGCGCCCCCGTACGCGGGCTGCAGCACCGGGGTCTCCACCTCGAGGAATCCCCGCGCGTCCAGGAACGCGCGCAGCGTCCGGATGATGGCGGAGCGCTCGCGGAACACGCGGCGCACGTCGTCGTTCACGATGAGGTCGGTGTAGCGCTGGCGGTAGCGGACCTCGACGTCGGTCAGCCCGTGCCACTTCTCGGGCAGCGGCCGCAGCGATTTCGCGAGGAGCTCCACGCGCTCGACCCGGATCGTGATCTCGCCGGTCTTGGTGACGAACACGGTCCCCTCGACGCCCACCCAGTCGCCGAGATCCAGATCCATGGCCCCCGCGAAGACCGCTGCTCCGAGCACGTCCTCGCGGAAATACACCTGTTGCAGGCCCAGGGCGTCCTTCACGTGCGCGAAGGCCGCCTTGCCGTGACCTCGCTTGGTCATGAGACGGCCCGCGTAGCGGACGCGCTCCCCGGACTGCTCGAGCTCCTTGGCCCCAGCCCGGATCGCGGCCGAGCCGTGGGTCACGTGGAAGTGGTACGCGTAGGGCTCTGCCCCGCGCTGGATCATCGCGTCCAGCTTTTCGCGGCGCGTATCCTGGACCGACACGATTCTCCGGAGGTGAGGGGTCCCGCAGCTTGCGCGGCGGGCGGGAGACACTGCAGGCGGACCGGGGGATTCTAGTGAAGGGGGGAAACCAAGGTCAAGGGCGGCACCGAAAGCCCGCGCCCGGCGCGGTCTACCGGCGCGAACGGGCCGGGACGCGCGGCGACTCGGCGGAGGGGATCAGCGATTCCGGAGCCGCGTCGGCGACGACGGTCGGCGAGCGGTGGGTGCCGCAGCCCGGGCAGAATGCCCAGCTCGCGTCCACCCTTCGCTCGCACTTGAGGCAGGCGGCCGCGATCGTGTGGCCGCAGTGCGGGCAGAAGTGATATTCCGCGGCCGCGGTCTGGCGGCATGCGGGGCAGAGGCGCGCCGCCTCCTCCTCGTAGAAGACCACGCGACGCAGTTCCTCGAGGCTCGTCTCCCCCGCCATCACCTTCATGAGCCCGTCTTCCCCGATCGGCGTCATGCCGCTCTCGACGGCCGCCGCGCGAACCATCGATTCCGCGGCGCCCGCCGCGATCAGCCGGCGGAGCGGATCGTCCAGCTCGAGAATCTCGAAGATGCCGGTCCTGCCGCGATACCCAGTCTGGTTGCAGTGCTCGCATCCGACCGGCCGGAAGAGCCCGACTCCCTGGGCCTCCCGCGGCGTGAGGCCCAGCACGCGCAGCTCGTCCCCGCTGGGAGCGTACTGATCCCTGCACTTGGGACAGAGCATCCGGACGAGCCGCATGGAGACGACGCTGATCAGGCTCGAGGCCACCATGTACGGCTGCAGCCCCAGATCCACGAGGCGGGTCACCGCGGAGGCGGCGTCGTTGGTGTGCACGGTGGAGAGCACGAGGTGCCCGGTGATCGAGGCGCGGAAGGCGATCTGCGCGGTCTCCAGATCGCGGATCTCACCGATCATCATGACGTCGGGATCCTGACGCAGCATGGCGCGAAGGATCGCCGCGAAGGTCTTCTTGCTCTTCTCGTCCACCTGGACCTGGTTGATCCCCGCGATCTGATACTCGATCGGGTCCTCCACGGTCAGGATGTTCTTGGTCACGCTGTGGATGTGCTGGAGCAGCGAATAGAGGAGCGTGCTCTTGCCGCTTCCGGTCGGTCCGGTCACCGCGACGATTCCCTGGGGCCGCTGCCCGTACGCGCGGATCCGGGTCAGCGCGGGCTCCGACAGGCCGAGCGAATCCAGATGGAGCGCCGAGCGCTCCTGGTCCACGATGCGGATCACGATCTTCTCGCCGTGCGCCGTCGGCAGGGTCGAGACGCGGAGGTCGATCCTCCTGCCGTCGATCTCCACGCGGAAGCTGCCGTCCTGAGGGAGGCGCTTCTCGGCGATGTCCAGAGTCGAGAGGATCTTGATGCGCGAGATCAGCGCCCCCTGGGTCCACTTGGGGAGCCGCTCCAGATCTTGCAGCAGGCCGTCCACGCGGCAGCGCACCCCGACCCACTTTTCTTGCGGCTCCACGTGGATGTCGCTCGCACGCATCTCGACCGCGCGCGTGATGACCCAGTTCGCGAGGCGCACGATCGGAGGCCCCGCGCTGATCTTCATCAGCTCGTCCAGGTTCTCCTCGCCATCCGTCGCGACGATCTCGCGGATCTCCTGGATGGAATCGTTCTTGATGATGTTCTCGAGGATCTCCACCACCGAAGCGTCGATGTGGTAGTACTTCGCGATCGCCTCGACGATCTCGGACGGGGGAGCCAGCACGGGCCGCACGAAGTATCCGCTCTGGAACTTGATGTCCTCGAGCGCCTGGGCGTTCAGAGGATCCGCCAGGGCCACGCGGATGGTGTTGCGGTTTTCGAGATCGATGGGGATCGCGGTGTATTTCTTGGCGAGGTCCTCGCGCACGAGGCCGATGACCTGCTCGTCGATGGCGATGGTCTCCAGCTCGACGACCGGGAGCCCCAGCTGCTTGTGCAGCACGCGGCAGATGTCCCCTTCGCTCACCATGCCCTGGCGGGCGAGGATGTTCCCCAGCGGCTCCTTGGTCTGCCGCTGCCGCCTCAGCGCCTCCTTGAGCTGCTGATCGGTGATGAGCCCGGCATCGAGCAGGTACTCGCCCAGCTTCTTTCTCGACGTGGTCTCGGACACGGATCGGCTCTCCCCTGTGGGCGGGCGGCGACTCGTGGCATAGATCGGCATCGCATCGGGGAAACTTGAGAGGGGGCGGAAGGACCGGAAGGGCCCCCCATGCGGGGCCCGCGAGGGGCGCGCGAAACCGAGGCCGGGGCAGGTTCTAGCGGCGGCCCTCGACGCGGCCCTGGGGCCGCTCCATCGCGAGCTTGTCGAGCGGCTCTCCGTACCACTCCGAGTAGCGGCCGTCGAAGCACGCGTAGCAGTGATCGTCCGGCCGCTGGACGCAGGACCGGAGCCCCTCCATGGAGAGGTAGCCCAGGGAGTCCACGTGGAGATAACGCCGGATCTCCTCGACCGTGTGCGAGGAGGCGATCAGCTCCTTCCGGTTGGGGGTGTCGATCCCGTAGTAGCAGGACCACCCGATCGGAGGGCTCGAGACGCGCAGATGGATCTCGCCGGCGCCCGCTCCGCGGAGCATGGCCACCAGGCTGCGGCTCGTCGTGCCGCGGACGATGGAATCGTCCACGACCACCACGCGCTTCCCCTCGAGGACACTGCGGACGGCGTTGAATTTCAGATTCACGCCGAAATCGCGTTTCATCTGCTGCGGCGCGATGAAGGTGCGGCCCACATAGTGGTTCCGGATGAGCCCCAGCTCGAAGGGAATTCCCGAGGCCTCGGAGTAGCCGAGCGCGGCCGAGTTGCTGGAGTCCGGCACCGAGATCACGATGTCGGCCTCGGCCGGGTGCTCCGCCGCGAGCGTCCTCCCGAGCTTGCGGCGGACCTGGTCCACGCTCTCCCCGAAGATCTCGCTGTCCGGGCGGGAGAAGTAGATCAGCTCGAACACGCAAGCCCGTGCCGGCTTCGGCGTGAGCGCTGCGAAGGACTTCACCCCCGACCCGTCGATCACCACCATCTCCCCGGGAGCAATCTCGCGGACGAACTCGGCGCCCACCATGTCGAGCGCGCAGGTCTCGCTCGCGAGCACGTGCGCCTCGCCGCGTTTCCCGAGGCAGAGCGGCCGGAATCCACGCGGATCCCGGACGCCGATGAGCTTCTCCCCCGCCAGGATCACCAGCGTGTAGGCCCCCTGGCATCGCGCGAGCGCTTCCGGGATCATGCGCTCGATCTCGGTCGCCTTGGAGCGCGCGATCAAGTGGAGGATGACCTCGGTGTCGCTCGTGGTCTGAAAGATGGAGCCCTGCGCCTCGAGCTCGTTCCGGAGCGCGAGGGCGTTCACGAGATTCCCGTTGTGTCCCAGCGCCAGCATTCCTTCCCGGAAGTCGACCACCAGCGGCTGCGCGTTGCGGAGCAGGGAGCTCCCCTGCGTCGAGTAGCGGTTGTGGCCGATCGCGATGGATCCCGTCAGGGTATCCAGGACGTTTCCGACGAACACGTCCGACACTAGGCCCACGCCCTTGTGGTGCCGGAACTCGATCCCGTCGGTCGCGACGATGCCCGCGCTCTCCTGCCCGCGATGCTGGAGGGCGTAGAGCCCCGCGTAGGTGAGCCGGGCCGCGTTCTCCGCGCCCCAGATCCCGAACACGCCGCACTCCTCCCGCAGGCGGTCCTGGCTCCCCGGGGGCGCGTCTTGCGTAGCCTTGCGTGGCTCGGTCACGTGGCGGCTCCGTTCATGCCGCCGCCCGGAACGCGGGCGCGGGGTCGGTCAGGAAACGTTCGACGTGGCTCCAGGGAACGGGGCCGGTCAGGATCATCGCCGCTTCGGCGTGAGGATTCACGAGAAGGCCATGGCCCGGGTCGCGAAGGTCACCCAGCGCGCCCGCGAAGTACGCGGTCGCGGGACCACCGTCCGGACCGCTCGACCAGAGCCACCACACCTTGGCGCGGCGGATCGCGCGAAGGCCCGGCATCGCGTGCTCGCGCAGGAGGCTCTCGCGCAGCCGCTCATCGCGGGTGTCCTCGCGAGCCCGGCTCAAGATGCCCCATGCGCCCTCCGGAGGCGGCCAGGCTTCGCCGCGCTCCTCGGCCGCGAGAAAGCGATAGCTCTCCTTGTTCGGATTCACGAAGAAGTTGGAATGACGCACCGCTTCCCCCAGCGCGCGTTCGAACGAATCGGCCCGGACACCCGGCTCGGGCTCGAACATCAAGAGATGCTCCCTCACGACGCGGCTCAGCGTGTACCCGGGCGCGAGCAGCCGCCTTCCGGTCGTGAGCGCGCTCCAGGCCGCGAGGTCGGTGATCTTGAGCCGCACCAGCAGCGCCGCGCTCACGAGCGCGCCTCCTGGGGCGAACGCGAGAGAAGCTTCTTCGCCAGCGACTCGAAGACGATCCTCCCCGGGCCCGGCCCCTCGAGCGCATCCCACCGGCCGACCGCGGCGCGCCGCCGGTCCCCCCAGAGATTCTCCAGCTCCAGGGGCACCTGCCGCAGCCACGAGGCCCGCTCGGGGTGCGGCATGAACGCGAGGATATTGCCGGCCTGATTCGTGATTCCCGCCGCCTCGAGCATGGCTCCGTTCGGATCGAACGGATAACGGTCGGCGCGCCCTCCCGAGGGGCTGACGTAGCGGTAGAGCGCCAGCCCTTCCCGCTGGATGCGCTCCCGCACCTCGGGGTCCGCGGTCAGAAACCGGCCCTCTCCGTGCGCGATGGGCATCGGGATCGCCTCACCCGGCTCGACCGAGCCAGCGTACCATTCGCTGCCCGGGCCCGGCGAGGCCGCTACCCATGCCCAGCGGCAGAGATAGCCCTCGCGGCGGGGCGCCCGGTTCGGCGCGAGCGCCATTTCCACGCGCCCGTGCTGGAACCCGGGAAC
Organism: Candidatus Eiseniibacteriota bacterium; assembly: GCA_043741515.1. Taxonomy (GTDB): domain Bacteria; phylum Eisenbacteria; class RBG-16-71-46; order SZUA-252; family SZUA-252; genus WS-7. Next base: position 9,855 of record JAYUAE010000152.1, read on the forward strand.
GAGCCCCGCTTCCACGAGCACCTGGGCTCCGTTGCAGATTCCCAGCACGGGCTTTCCCGACTCCGCTTCCGACGCGATCCGGTCGACCGCCGGGAGCTTCGCCGCGATGGCGCCGGCCCGGATCCGGTCCTGGAACGCGAACCCTCCCGGGATCACGTACGCCTCGAACTCGCTCCAGACCGAGGCGGGCTCATTCCAGCGCACGATGCGGGCCTTGAGCCCCACGGCCTCGAGCGCACGAGTGGTCTCGTACTCGCAGTTGACGCCCGGAATCTGCACCACCGCCACGCGCGCCATGCTCACTCCACCATCGGCTTCAGCGCGTCCGAGTTCCGGCGCCGCAAGCTCTCGAGGTCCAGGTCCACCAGCGTGTGCCCTCCATCCAGGATCCGGAAGCGCGGCTCGGAGAGCGTGCGCCCGATCATCGTCGCGTCCACTCCCCACCGTTCGAAGATGCCCAGGAAATCCGAGAGCCGCTCCTTGGCCACTTCGAACAGGAATCCGGGCGCCTCGGAATAGAGCCGCGATTCGGATGACGTGGCGCCGAGCCCTGAGATCGGGATCTGGAGCCCGAGCCCCTGCGACGCGTAGCCGCCCAGCGCCATCTCCAGCGCCGCGATGGCGAGACCGCCCTCGGCGATGTCGTGACACGCGAGCGCCAAGCCGCTCCGGACGGCCTCGAGCGTCGCGTAAATCCTACGTCGCTCCCGCTCGAAATCCAGCTCGGGAAGCGGTCCGTCGGTGCGGCCCAGGAGCTGGAAGCGCAGCTGTGTGGCGCCGAGGAGGTCCTGCCGCGGTCCGCTCAGAACGAGCACGCTCTGAGGGCGCTTGATTGCGCTCGTCGTGGCGACGCTCCAGTCCTCGAGAACACCCAGCCCCGCCACGATGGGCGAGGGTTCGATGGAGCGGCCGGAGCTGCCCTCATTATAAAAGGAGACGTTTCCCGACACGATGGCTACCGGCGGACCCTCGGGCCCCTGCGGCCCGAGCGCGCGCGCAGCATCGCCCAGCCCCCGCACGCTCCGGACGAAATCCGCGAAGACCTCGGGATCCTCCGGGTTGCCGAAGTTGAGACAGTCCGTGAGCGCCACGGGCTCCGAGCCGACGGCGACCAGATTGCGAAGCGCCTCGCACACCACGTGGGCGGTTCCCCAGTAGGGATCCGCCGCGACCCACCACGGGTTTCCATCCACCGTGATCGCCGCGCCCAGCTTCGAGCCCGGAACGGGCGCCAGGACCGCGGCGTCCGCCTCTCCCGCGCGGATCACCATCCGCCCCTGAACCTCCGTGTCGTAATAGCGGATGATCGGCTCGCGCGACGCGAGATTGGGGCTCGAGGCAAGAAGGGTGAAGAGCTCCTCGTGGTTCTCGACCGGGGGGAGCGCCACGGCCGCCGCGGCCGCCGCGCGCGGACGCTCGGGCCGCCGGTGCTCGATCCCGGCCGTGATCACCTCGACCGGCGAGTCGCAAACCGGCTGGCCGGACTTGAGAATGCGGTACCGCGCGTCGGTCCGCACGCGCCCGACCACCGCCGCGCGCGCGCCGTGGTAGACCTCCGGGAGCGCGTAGGTCGTGTTGTAGAGATCGAGCACGCGCGAAGCCACCCGCTCCGGCACCACCATCGCGAAACGCTCCTGCGTCTCCGAGCACGCGAGCACCTCGGGCGGAAGATCCTCGCGCGATGCCGGCACCAGGTCCAGGTCCACGTCCATGCCGAATCCACCCGCGGCGGCCAGCTCGGAGGACGCGCATGCGATGCCGCCAGCGCCCAGGTCCTTGAAGCCGAAGACCACGTTCTCCTCGTGGAGCCAGTCCAGGACCGCGCGGTTCGCCTCGAGGAGCACCCGCTTCAGAAAGGGGTCGGGCACCTGGACGTGGCCGCGCTGCCCCTCGGCATGCTCCTCGAGCACCGCGGAGGCGAAGGAGGCGCCGCCGAATCCGGTTTCGTCGGTAGGCTTCCCGATCAGGATCATGACGTAGGGCTCACGCTTCGCGGCCTCGGGAACGCGGCTCCGCGCGACGCGATCGGCACGCACCAGGCCCAGCGAGACCACGTTCACGAGGCAGTTCTCGTCGTAGCCCCCGGAGAAGAAGACGTCCCCGCCCAGGTTCGGCACACCCAGCGCGTCGCCGTATTGCCAGATCCCGTCGATCACGCCGCGCACGATCTCGCGGACGGAGGCGGACCGCGCTCCATCCGGATCTCCGAAGCGGAGCGAGTCCATCACGCCGATCACCTCGGCCCCCATGCAGGCCACATCCCGCACGATTCCGCCGATCCCGGTCGCCGCCCCTTCCGTGGGCACCACCTGCGAGGGGTGATTGTGGCTCTCGTGCGCGATCACCAGCGCGTACTCCGTTCCCTGGTGCGTCCCGAAGCGAACCACGCCCGCGTCCTCGCCAGGTCCCAGGATCACGCGCGGGCTCTCGGTCGGCAGGTACTGCTGTAATGTCCACCGGCTGCTCTTGTACGAGCAGTGCTCGCTCCACATCGTGTCGAAGATCGTCGCCTCGACGCGCGTCGGGTCGCGGCCCAGGAGGGAGAGCATCCGGCGCGCTTCGCCCGGAGTGAGCCTCAGCCCTTCCCGGGCGAGAATCTCCGCCAGCTCGCGGTCGTCGGCCTCGCCGAGCGCCAGGACATGGGCGCTAGTGGCCTGCGGCAACTGGTTCTCCGAGAACGCGTTCGAAGATATGGTTCACGTGGCGAGTGAAATGCGCGGGATCGAAGCACGCGAGCAGCTTCTCCTTGTTCAGGACGCGACCGGCCTCCGGGTCCGCGCCCAGGCGCTGCGCCAGATCCGGCCCGCCCTTCCAGGCCGCCATCGAATGCCGCTGGACCAGCGCGTAGGCATCCTCGCGGGACATGCCCGCGGAGACGAGCGCCAGGAGCACCCGCTGCGAGTAGATGAGCCCGCGCGTGAGGTCGAGGTTCGCGCGCATCCGCTCGGGATAGACATTCAACCCCTCGAGCACCTCGCGCAGCTGGGTGACCATGAAATCGGAAGCGAGAAAGGAGTCCGGGAGAATCACCCGCTCCGCGCTCGAATGGCTGATGTCGCGCTCGTGCCAGAGCGCCACGTTTTCCAGCCCGGCCTGTGCGTTGCCGCGGAGGACCCGGGCCAGGCCGCAGATCCGCTCGCAGTTCACCGGATTCCGCTTGTGCGGCATCGCCGAGGAGCCCTTCTGGCCTTCGCGGAACGGTTCCTCCGCCTCGAGCACCTCGGTCCTTTGCAGATGCCGGATCTCGAGCGCGATCTTCTCCAGCGAAGCCCCCAGGAGCGCGATCGAGTTCAGGAGCTCGGCGTGTCGGTCCCGCTGCACGACCTGAGTCGCGGCGGCCTCCGATGCGAGCCCGAGTGTTGACATCACCTCGTCCTCGAGGTCGGGGCTCAGGTGCGCGTGGGTCCCGACGGCGCCCGAGAGCTTCCCCACCGCCACGGCCGCGCGCGCGCGCGTGAGGCGCGCGAGCGCCCGCCCAAGCTCCTCGTACCACACCAGCACTTTCAGGCCGAACGTGATCGGCTCCGCATGCACTCCGTGCGTGCGCCCGACCATGATCGTCTCCTTGTGCCGGAGGGCGAGCGCCCGCACCACCGCGCGCAGACGCGTCAACTCCGCGGCGAGAAGATCGGAGGCGCGCGTCAGCGTGAGGGCAAGCGCGGTGTCCACGAGGTCGGACGAGGTCATCCCCTTGTGGAGATGGCGCGCCTCCTCGCCGGCCGACTCGGTCACAGCCGTCAGGAACGCGATCACGTCGTGGCGAAGCGTCGCCTCCAGCTCGTCCACGCGCCGTGGGTCCACCGCGGCCTTCGCGCGAACGCGCGTGGCCACGCCGGAGGGCACTTCGCCGCGCCGCTCCATCGCCGCGCACACGGCGAGCTCCACCTCGAGCCAGACGGCGTAACGAGCCTCGTCCTGGAAGAGCGCCGCCATCTCGGGGCGGCTGTAGCGCTGGATCATGCGATCACTCCTGAAGCTCCTCGAGAGTCAGCCGGAGCGGCACCAGCTTCGTGTCGCGCTGGACCGTCAGCGTGATGGTGTCCCCCACGTTCGCCCCGAAGAGCGCGCGGTAGGCCTCGTTCACGTCGCCGACCGCGGTGCCGTTCACCTTGCGTATGATGTCGCCCACCTTGGCGCCCGCCTTGTCCGCGGGGCTGCCCTTTTCGACCGAGGCGATGTAGAGACCGTTTCGATCCTGGGTGCCGAGACGCTCGGCGAGGTAGGGCGTGATGTCCCACGTCCCGACCCCGATCCAGACATTCCGCACCCTGCCGTAGCGGATCAGCTCGTCCACCACGCGCTTGACCGCGTCGATCGGAATGGCGAAGCCGATCCCCTCCGAGCCTCCGCTCTTCGTGAAGATGAAGGTGTTCACGCCGATCACGTCGCCGGTCGCGTTCACGAGCGGTCCGCCCGAATTCCCGGGGTTGATGGCCGCGTCGGTCTGGATCATGTTCTTGTAGATTCCGCCTCCCGTCGTTCCGGCCTTGATGTCGCGCCGCGTCGCGCTGATCACGCCGGCCGTCACGGTGGGCTGCGTGTCGTTGAGCAGGAAGCCGAACGGGTTCCCGATCGCGATGGCCCACTCGCCGATCATGAGGTCGCCCGAGGTACCCAGCGGCGCCACCGGCAGTTTCTCGCCCTCGATCTTCACGATGGCGACGTCGTACTGGGGGTGGGAGCCGAGCAGCTTACCGGTGAAGGAGCGGCCGTCGGCGAGGATCACCGTGATCTTGTCGGCGCCGCGCACCACGTGCTCGTTGGTCAGCACGTACCCCTTGGAGGAGATGATGAAGCCCGATCCCATGCTGGGGATCTGCTCGCGATAGCGGTAGGACGGCATCATGTCCCGGAAGAAGGGCTCGAAGAAGTCGCTGGCCAGGGGGGTCGACTGGACCGTCCGGGTCTGCACCACGCTGATCGTCACCACGGACGGGCCGACACGCTCCGCAGCCGCCACGATGGACGTCCTTCGCGACGCGCCGAGGTCGCGGCTGGTCGCGCCCTGCGCGTCCGCGACGCCGGCGCGCAATACTCCCTGGTGTGCCGAAGGCGCGAGCGAGAACGCGCCGAGGAGGAGGAATCCGCACATCACGCCCCAGAGCCACGTGCCCAGCGGCCTGCCGCGTCCGGGGCGGTCCGTGGAGGGTCCCTTAACCGACGACATCCAGATGCTCCTTGGGAAGCCATCCCAGCCTGGGATAGCGCACCCGCATGAGGTAGAGACCGTGAGCCGGCGCCGGGGGCTGAGCGCTTCCCCGATCGCGGGCCGACAGCGCCGCGCGGATGGCCTTCGCGCCGCCACCGTCCTCGGCTGCGCGAAGCACGGTCGAAACGATGCGGCGAACCATAGTGTACAAGAAACGGTCCGCGACGATGTCCAGCCGCGTCACCGGGCCGCGCCGGGTCCACCGGATCTGGGTCACCTCGCAGCCCGTGTCCACTTCGTCCCCTCCCTGTTTCGAGAAGGAGATGAAATCGTGCGCGCCGAGGAGCGGACGCGAAGCGAGGCGCAGGTCTCCCAGCTCCGCGCGGATCGGCCGCGACCAGGCGCGGTCTCGCAAGAGCGCTGTGGGGCGGGATACGATGAGGTAGCGATACGCGCGCCTCATCGCGCGAAACCGCGCATGAAAGCGGGGCTCGGCCTCGGCCGCCTCGACGATCCGCACGTCACGCGGCAGATGCGCGTTCAGAGCGGCCCGGAGCCGCTCGGCCGTGAGCTTCGTCTCCAGGGTCATGCTGGCCACCTGCCCCGCCGCGTGACACCCCGAATCGGTCCTACCTGCTCCCGCGATTCGAACCCGGGCGCCCGTGATCCGGAGCAAGGCCTCCTCGATCTCGCCCTGGACCGTCCGATCGCGCGGCTGAACCTGCCAGCCGTGAAAGGCGGTCCCGTCGAACTCGATGCCGAGGCGAACCGTGAGGCTGCGGGAATCAGGAGCCATGGAGAAACCACACGGCCGTGCCCGCGCTCCCCACGATGGCGCCCCACTCCCTGAGCCCCCAGGCCAGGTAGAGGCCGGTCCGCCGCGCGCGGCCGGGGACGTAGCCTCGAGCCGTGAGCGCGTCCGCGTAGGCGTCGCCGATCCGGAGCACCGTTCCCAGAAAGGGAAGGAACCACGCCAGGAGATAGCGGGCGAGCCCGCGGAGACCTCGTCCCGGGCGTATTCCGCGCCCGCGGAGCGCCGTCACGTGCTGCTCCGCTTCCCGCAGGGCGAGCGGGAGGAGTCCGGCCGTGAGCCGCGCGCTCTCCGCCAGAAGGAGAAGGAAACGCGGACGCGCGGGGGGCTTTTGCCCCATGAGCCAGCGCGCGATCGGACCGAGCGCGACGCGGGCGGCCCAGCGCAGAAGATAGAGGAGGGCGAGGAGGCGGCATGCGATGACGGCGGCCGGAACGAGCGCCCCGCGGAATCCCTTCCCCGCCGCGACGACGTGCGCGAGAAACACGACGAGCGCGAGACCCAGGAGCCCCGCTTCGTCCCTCGCGCGCCGGCGCTCCGCGCGGACGGCCACGAAGCAAAGGAGCGCAGCCGCGGCCGCGAGGCCGATCCAGGACCGCGTCAACGCCACACCGCACCCCAGCAGGGCGAGCGAGACGAGCCACGCGAGCGGATGGAGCGCGCGCGTTCGAGCAGGTCTTGTCTGCGCGTCAACGGATTCGGGCGAGCCGAGGTTCGGGACGATACGTCCTCCGTGCCTTCGGAGACGGGACGCGGCCTTCGCCGCTCCGCCTGAGGTCTCACTTTACACGGAGCCGCGAACCGCGTCAAACGCAGAGGCTGCGGCGTCAGCGCTCGCGACGCAGCGGGCGATACCATCCGAGCAGTAGGAGCACGGAGACGAGCCCCAGGCAGACGCCGGTCACCCAGTCTCCCCAGAGTCGGAAGAGCGTCGGCGCTCCGCCCAGCTCGACGTCCCCCGCGAGCAGCGCCTCGCGGGAGAGCGGAGTTCTCTGGCTCACGCGCCCTACCGGGTCGATGATCATCGAGATACCGGTGTTCGCGCAGCGCGCCAGCCCCAAGCCCTGTTCGACACACCGGAGAATGGCCATGTCGGCGTGCTGGCGCGGGGCCGCCGTGGGGCCGAACCATTCGTCGTTCGTGATGTTCACGAGGAAGCGCGCTCCCTCGATTCCGTCCTCGCGCGCCAGATCGGGAAAGATCGACTCGAAGCAGATCAGGACGGCGAAGGGGGCGTTGCGGAACGGAAAGATCACGGGCGCCACGCCCGGAGTCCACTCCGCCTGCCCGAGCTCGATCTTTCCCAGGAACGGCAGGAGTTCCTGGAACGGAATCCGCTCGCCGAACGGGACCAGGTGGATCTTGTCGTATTGCGTCGAGATCCTCCGCGACGGGAGCACCAGGCCGGCCGCGTTGTGCGTGACCACGCCTCCGCTCATGCTGAGGGTCGCGTCCGGGTACCCCGTCAGAAGCGGCACGTTCAGCGACTGGATCAGGTCGTAGAGCGCCTCGATCTTCGTGGCCTCGAGCCGCACGTAGAACGGCAGCGCCGTCTCGGGCCAGACGAGGAGATCCGGCTTGGGGACCTGCTCCGCGGCCTCGCGCGAGAGCCGGGAGAGCGTTCGGATGCTCTTCTCCTGGTGCGCCGCGTCCCACTTCTCGTCGCTCGAGATGTTCGGCTGCACCAGCGCCACGCGGATCGTCTCCCCGGGCCGGTGGGTCCGCACCCGCTCGCGCCCCCACGCGACCGGCAGGGCCACGAGGGCGATGCCGAGCGCCGCGAGGAACACGCGCGCTTGCCATCGGCGCGACACGATCGCGCCCGTGACGAGGGCGTTCACGCTCACGATCCAGACGCTGAGTCCGGGCGCGCCCACGAGCGAGGCCCCCTGGATCCACGCCGGGTGCTCGGCCAGGGCGTAGCTCACGTTCCCCCAGGGGCAGCCCAGCGGTCCCGAGGACTTGAGCCATTCGGTGGCGACCCACACGAACGGCGCCACGACGACGGGCGACCATCCGACACGGCGCCCGATGAACCGCGTGATCCAGCCGAAGAGCGCGACGAAGAAGCCGAGATAGAGCGCCAGTGCCAGGAGCGCGGGGAAGATGATCCAGGGATGGGTCATCGCGCGGGCGGGAAGCCGCACGAGCCATCCGAAGAGGAGCATGTTGAAGACGGCCCCGGCCATCCAGGGAATCCAGCCGTCCCAGCGCAGGGCGGCAGGCGGGCTGGCGGCGGAGGCAGGCCCGACCGCGGCGCCATGCATCCAGACGAGGAGCGGGACGAGCGCCACGAAGACGAGCGGCATCCATCCCGCGTTCGGGAAGGAGAGGCTGAGCAGGACGCCGGACGCGGCCGCGGCAAGCGGCCCGCGGAAGCGATTAATGGAGCCGGACCTCGCGGCGAGCCTCGGCGGATTGGTAGATTGCGTCGATGACGCGCATGACTTGGAGACCCTCCTCGGGTGACGCCTGGGGCTTCTCCCCCTGCGTGATGCACCGGAGGAAATGCTCCAGCTCGAGCTCGTAGGATTGCTTGTAGAGATTCCGGACGGAATCGAGCGAGGGCGTGACGTCCTTGAGCCGCCCGCCCATCTCCTTGTGGAGCCGGAACGGATGGAGGAGCGCGGCGCCCTGGGTTCCGTAGAGATTCAGGTACGAGAAGTTCTTCTCGAGAAGAAGCGCCCAGCTCACCTCGAGCGTCAGCGAGGCGCCCGATTCGAGGATGAGCATGGCCGCGAGCGTGTCCTCGACGTCCTGGCGCGGATCACGGACGTACTTGGTCGCGGTGACCGAGGCCACCTGAGGATTTCCCAGGAGCCACAGCGAGAGGTCGAGCATCTGCACGCCCAGATCCATCAGCACGCCGCCCCCCGCGCTCCGCTTGTTGGTGTACCACTCGGGACCGCCGCGCTCCGTGCGGTACCGGAGCCAGCCGGTCTTCGCATAGAAGATGTCCCCCAGCTCGCGCCGCTCGATGAAGCGCCGCAGCTCCTGCGCCTCCGCCCGGAAGCGATTGTTCATCGCGTACATCAGGGTCTTGCCCGAGCGCTTGGCGGCCTCGGCCATCATCTGCGCCTCGGCGGCGTTCCGCGCGGGGGGCTTCTCGCAGAGCACATGCTTGCCATAGTCCAGGGCGGCCAGCGTCATCGGCGCGTGGAGATGGTTGGGAGTGGAGACGATCACCGCGTCCAGCTCCTCGAGCCGGAGCAGCTTCTCGTAGTCGGAGAGCGCGTGCGGCACCTTGAAGCGCTCCGCAACCACGCGCGCTTTCTCCGAGTCGTCGTCGCAGACCGCGTAGATCTCGACGTCCTTCATACGCGCGAGGGCAGGCAGGTGGTTGACCTGGGCGATGGCTCCCACCCCGATCAAACCGACGCGGGTCAGACTCTGCATCAAAGGCGGGCGCTCCTGGTCCTGCGTGAGGGACAAATCGGCAACCTTCGCGCGAGTATAGAAATACGGGGCGCGAAATCAAGGCGAATCGCCGCCCGGCGCGTTCCCTCAGACGGAATCGGGATCCTGCGCCTTCAGCCGCCGCATCTTCTTCCACAAGCCTTGCCTCGTCAGACCCAGCGATCGCGCGGCGTGCGCCTTGTTCCCGCCGTGCGACTCGAGCGCGCTCCGGATCAGCTCCGCCTCGTAGGCGCGGGTCCTGCCCTTGAGATTCGAGGCGCGGTCACGCACGATCGCGGGGATCGGAGATCCGAAGCTCTCCCCCAGCGAGTGTCGCGTGATCCATCCATCGCGATCCAGAGCATGGCAGGCGCGCTCGAGCGCGCCCATCAGCTCGCGGATGTTCCCGGGCCAGGCGTGCTCCGCCAGCGCCAGGATCGCGTCCTCGTGGATTCCGCGCACTGGGATCCGGTCGCGGCGGGCGAGCCTCGAGAGAAAATACGCGGCCAGGAGCGGGATGTCCTCCAACCGTTCGCGCAGGGGCGGAACGGCCAGCGTCAGGACGTGGAGCCGGTAGAAGAGGTCCGCGCGGAAGCGTCCCGCGGTCACCTCGCCTCCGAGGTTGCGGTGCGTGGCCGCCACGATCCGCACGTCCACGCGCCTGGGGCGCGAATCCCCCACGCGCCGGAGCTCTCCCTCCTGGATCACGCGCAGAAGGCGGCTCTGCACCGAGGGGCTCGCGTCGCCGATCTCGTCGAGGAAGAGGGTGCCCTGGTGCGCCGCCTCGAAGAGACCGACCCTGTCTTGAAATGCTCCCGTGAAGGAGCCGCGCGCGTGCCCGAAGAGTTCGCTCTCGACCAGCGTGTCGGTGATCGCGCCGAAGTTGTGCGGAACGAATGGACCCGCGTCGCGCGGCGAGAGCGCGTGGAGCGCCCGCGCGACCAGCTCCTTCCCGGTGCCGGTCTCGCCCAGGATCAGCACGGTCGCGTGGCTTCGCGCCAGCGCGCGGATCCGATCGCCGAGCCGCTCGAGCCCGGGGCTTCGCCCGACGAGCCCCAGCGCTTCGGCGAATGGACCGAAGCCCTCCCGGGCAAGACGCTCGAGCGTGTTGCGCTCCGCCGCTTCCGGAAGGGATGCCGTCTCCCCACCCATCGTCCCCTGCCCTCCCCGTCGCTACGCCGTGAGTCGCACCTCGCGAGCTCCCGGCAGGACCCTCCCCACGCGATAGCAGGCGTGGCGAGCCTCGGCGAGCGCCCGCTCCACGGCGGCTGCTTCATCCCCCTTCACCACGAGAATCATTCCGAGGCCCATGTTCCAGACTTCGAAAGCTTCCGGCTCGCTCACGCTCCCCGCCTCG
>JAYUAE010000153.1:0-3969 GCA_043741515.1 Candidatus Eiseniibacteriota bacterium
GCCGCGGCTTAGCCGATCCGACCCTGAAGGAAGAACATCGTGACGAACGCGTAGATCGTGAGCGCCTCGGCGAAGCCGAAGCCGATGATCATGGCGACCTGAAGCTTGGGGAGAATCTCCGGCTGGCGTCCCATCGCCTCCATCGCTCCCTTGCCCAGGAAGCCGATGCCGATGCCCGATCCGATGGCCGCGAGGCCGATGCCGAGCGGAAGTCCGAGTCCCAGTGCGGCTGGAAACAGCATGGTTTCACCTCCTCCGTACGTGATCTCAGTGAGCGGCGTGTGATTCCTCGTGCGCGTGCGTCTCGTGCGGCAACATCATGTAGAGATACACGGTCGCGAGGAGCGAAAAAATCAGCGCCTGCACGATGCTCGTCAAGGTCTGGAGCATCATGAAGAGCGCGGTGATGCCTGCCAGGGGTGGCACGGCGAGCGCCGCGAGCGACGCCTTCAAGCAAAGGGCGGTGGCTCCAACGAACACGACGATCAGCGTGTCCTCGCCGAAGATGTTTCCGAAGAGACGGCACGAGAGGCTCACCGGCTTGGCCAGCTCTCCGAGGACATGGACCGGGAGCATGACCGGAAGCATCATCCATCCGATGGCGTCCCGCGGCGACCCGGCCAGGTGGTCGAGATAGCCGACGATGCCCAGATTCCGGATCCCCCAGAACTGGACGTAGAGGAACGTGATCAGAGCCAGCGCCAGGGTCAAATCGAGCGAGGAGGTCGCCGACTTCATCCCGGGGAAAATCCCGAGTAAATTGATCGTCAGGATGTAGAAGAAGAGGGCTCCGATGATCGGGAAGTGCTTCCCGATGTGCTTGGGGCCAAGAAGCCCGCCGCACACGTCCTCCATGCTCTCCACCATCCACTCGACCGCGTTCTGGAAGTTCCCCGGCACCATCTTGGGATTCCGCATCGCGAGCCAGCTCACGAAGAGGAAGATGAACCCCGCGAGCCACGCGAAGACGATGATCTGGTTCTTCTCGAGCCAGGTGATCGCGGCATTGTCCGGATTGAAATCGTGGAGGAGCACGAGCCAGTTCGGGAGCTCCGTGGACGCCTGCTCGGCGTGAGCCGCCGCCTTCTCCTGGGCCAGGGCAGCGCCCGGCGTGCCGAGGGTCGCGGCGGCCGGCAGCAGGAGCAACAGCGCGATGCACCCGACGCGCCGCGTGAGCGAAGACGGGCCAACGCCGAACGCGAGCATCATGGACTTGAGGAAGAGGACCAGGAAGGGCAGCGCGAATCCGATGCAGAGCGGCGCATAGCCGACGTGCCCCCACGCCATCAGCGCGAGGAGCCCGCCGTAGACCAGCGCGACCTTGACCGTGATCGCGAGCGGAAGCCCGGCTTTCCCCTCTGTGAAGAGTTTCACAATCTTGCGGAGGAAAATGAAGTGGAGGAACGCGATGAGCTGTCCCGCGAGGATGGCAGCCGCGTCACGCGGACGCGACGGCGCCACGGCCGCGGCAAGCGCCGCCGCCACGATCCAGGAAGTCCGGAGCGCGCGGTGCAGAATGTCGCGTCCGGGACGAGCCAGCTCCATCTCGGGGATCAATCCTCCTGCTGCGACAGCTTGACGATCTTGATGGTTTCGCGCACTCCCGCGACAAAGCCCAGGATGAGCAGGATGATGCTCAGCCACGGCCGCGTCCGGAAATGCCGGTCGAGTAGTTGCCCGATGACGAATCCGATGATCGGTGCCAGGGCGAGAATGAACGGAATCGACGAAAGCAGACCCACCTGCCGCCAGCCTGCGACCTTCTTCGGTATCTTCCCGGCCATCTGGGATCTCCGCGCGCCGAACTTGAGGCGGCAACGGAACGCCGCGGAAGGCCCAACGTCCGTGTTTGCAGAAGGAACACTGCCGTCGACTACGAGCGGAAAAAGATAGCGGATGAGGTCTTGAGGGTCAACGAATAATGAGGGCGGCGCCGGGCTTGGGATCGGCGAAACGAATTCTCGCCGCGTCCTCGGTCCGCGCCATACCCCCACTATAAGTTCAAGGCGGGACGCCTCTTTGCCTCCTCGGCTTCTTCACACCGCGGCCCCGACTCCGCAGTGCTCTCCCCCTAACAGAGAGCGTCCCGCCGGCGATATGCCATTGCAACCGGCGTGCCGCCCGTTTTCGAGAAATGCGCGTCCACGCAAGTCACGGCCGCTGCGCGACTAGCGCGCCGAGGCGAGATCGCGCGCCGATAGCGAGCTTTGCCTCGCCGATGACGGAAGTTGACGGGAGGGAGCGGCCGCGGGCGCGGCCGGTGACGCAACGCGTTCGGGGCGGCGCCGTTCGCGCCGCGTCAACGTCAGGGTGCGGCGGCGTTCGCGTTCTGGCCCTGGCGCCAGGGCGCGTCATTCTTGATGACGGAGATTCGGCCGTCGCGGAGCGCGCGCACCATCACCTCCACCACCTCGGCCGCGAACTGGGTCCCGGCCTTCTCAGTTAGCTGCGCGACCGCCTGATCCGTCGTCAGCCCCGCGCGGTAGGGCCGCTCGGTCGTCATGGCGTCGAACGCGTCCGCCACGTTCACGATCTTCGCTCCGATCGTGATCTCGTCGCCGCGGAGCCCGTCCGGATAGCCCTTCCCATCCACGCGCTCGTGGTGATGGCGAACCAGGTCGGTGGCCTTCTCGAGGAACTTCACCCCCTGGAGCATCTGGGCGCCGCGGACCGGGTGCGCCTTCACCAGGCGCCATTCCTCGTCGGTGAGCGCGCCGGGCTTGTGCAGAATCGAATCGCTGGTATGGAGCTTTCCGATGTCGTGCAGGAACGCTCCGAGCTGGATGGTCTGGATCTCGTCCTGCGAGAAGTCCATCGCCCTGGCAATCCCCACCGCGTACTGCGCGACGCGCTCGGTGTGTCCATGCGTGTAGGGGTCCTTGGCCTCGATCGTCGAGACCAGCACGCGGACGGTGGCGAGATAGGTTTCTTGAAGGTCCTTGAAGAGGCGCGCGTTCTCGATCGCGATCCCGGCCGATTCGGAGAGCGCCTTCACCATCTCGAGATCGGTGGACTGGAAATCCTGCCCGCTCACCTTCTCGCCGACCGCGAGGATGGCCGTGAGCTTCTCCTTCATCATCACCGGGCAGACGAGCGTGAACCCGGCCGCGTAGAGCGGTCCGACGCTCGACTCGAGCGAGGGATCCTCGGAGAGATCGGGGAGCCGGACGGCACGGCCTTCCTCCCCTTCGGTGGGAAGAATCGCCCGGATGAATGGGTCCTCGTAGAGGAAGTGGATGGACCGTACCAGCTCCTCCTTCACGCCCTTGAACGTCCAGGCGTCGAGGCGCTTGGGATCCTCGCGCTGGTCGGTGAGAAACAGGCAGGCGGAATTCACCCGGAGCTGGCCCACCACGCTCAGGATCATCGTGCCCAGGAGCGATTCGAGATCGAGCGAGGAGTTGAGCTGGTGCGTCAGCCCCATCAGCGTCTCGAGGCTGAACACCTGGAAGCGAAGCTCCTTGTTGCGCACCACCAGATCCTCGCGATTCCGTGCGACCTCGGTTTCCAGCTCCCGGTTCTTCGTGCTCAGCGTCTCCGTCTTCTCCATACGCTCGAAGATGCGGCGCACCTTGATCAGGAGCTCCTTCGGCGAGAATGGCTTCGTGAGGTAGTCGTCCGCTCCGTGCATGAGCCCCTGGAGACGTGCGTCCACCTCCGCGGTCGCGGACACCATGATGACCGGGATCGCGGCGGTTTCCTTCGCGCTCTTCAGCGCGGCGCAGACCTCGAAGCCGTTCTTCTTGGGAAGCCTGAGGTCGAGGATGATCAGGTCCGGCATCTCCCGGCGCACCGCCTCCAGCCCTTCCTCGCCGGTCGAGGCCGTGTTCACGTGGTAGCCGTTCTGGGAAAGCGAGATCTGGAGCAGGTCCACCACGCGGCGGTCGTCGTCCACGACGAGGATCGTCCGCTTGTGCTTGCTCTCGCGCGTTTCCATGACGGGTCTCAGGCTCTCGGGGCTCATCGGCG
>JAYUAE010000154.1:0-1562 GCA_043741515.1 Candidatus Eiseniibacteriota bacterium
AAGGTGTCCTCGCTCCTCGCGGCGAGCAAGACGCCCTTCCTTGATCTCGAGTCGGTGCCCCGGGGCGAGTGGACGGAGGCAGCGCTTACGGCCGTGCTCGAGCACGAAGGCATCCGGCAGGGGCGGCTCCAGGCGCGTTGAGCGGACCAGACTCCGGCTCGAGAGGAAACGACACCGCGGTGCTCGCGATCCTCACCGTCTGCGTGGCTGCGCTCGCTCTCCTCATGGTGATCCAGGGCCGCGCCTCGGCTCTCGAGGCCACGTCCTTCGCCACCGGGGCGGTGGCGGTGGGGCTCACCGTGAAGGAGAACATCTGGAACTTTCCCGTGGGCCTCATCAATACCGCGGGCTACAGCGTGGTCTTCTTTGAGGCCCGGCTCTATGGGGATGCTTCATTGAACGTGGTGTACTGCCTGCTCGGCATCATGGGTTGGTACCTCTGGCTCTTCGGCGGCGAGAAGCGCACGCCTCTTCTGGTTTCAAGGGCCGGCGTCAATGAGCGGGTCGCCCTCGCGGTTGTGGTGGTGGCGAGCACGCTGGTCCTGTGGGAAACCCTTCACTACCTCGGCGGCTCGGCCTCGTTCTGGGACGCCGCGACCACGTCGTTGAGCCTCGGCGCCCAGTGGCTTCTCAATAAGAAGCGCCTAGAGAACTGGCATGTCTGGATCGTGGCCGACGCGATCTATGTCCCGCTCTACATCTCCCGGGGCCTCAACCTCACCGCCGTGCTCTACGCGGTCTTCCTTGCCATGGCGGTGATGGGCCTGTTCCGATGGCGGGGGGTGTACGAAGAGCAGGCCCGCGGGCCGAACCCGGCGATTCCGTCATGACCCTCGGCCTCGTTATCGGCAAGTTCTATCCGCCCCATCGGGGACACAAGCACCTCATCGATGAGGCGAGGCGTCAGGTGGACCGGCTGATCGTCATGATTCCCCACCATCCCTCGCAGACGATCCCCGGTGAACTTCGCAAGGCCTGGCTGGAAGAGATCCACCCGGACTGCGAGATCGATCTGGTCGCGGATGAACTCCGAGACGACAGCCGCGAGTGGGCCGAGTTCGCCGCGCGCTACCTGGGCTTCGCGCCGGATGTGGTCTTCAGCAGTGAGGACTATGGTCCGGAGCTCGCCCGTCTCCTGGGCGCCCGTCACGTAATGGTGGACCGGGAGCGGTTGAGAGTTCCGATTTCGGCGACGCAGATCCGCGCGGCCCCGTTGCGGTATCTCGAGTGCCTGGAGCCCTGCGTGCGCGCGTACTTCGTGAAGCGCGTGGTGGTGATCGGCGCGGAGTCAACGGGGAAGACGACACTGGCCCGCATGCTCGCGGAGCGGTTCGAGACCGAATGGGTCCCCGAATTCGGCCGCGAGCATTGGGAACGAAAGATCGCCGGCCAGAAGATCACCGATCCGGCGCCGAGCTGGTCGCCCGACGAGTTTCTGGACATCGCGACCGAACAGCAGGCGCGCGAAAACGCGGGGGCCCGGCGGGCGAACCGCATTCTCTTTGCGGACACGAACGCCTTCGCCACCGGCACCTGGCACGAGCGCTATCACCGCACCCGCG
>JAYUAE010000155.1:0-9156 GCA_043741515.1 Candidatus Eiseniibacteriota bacterium
CTTCAACCGCGCCGTCGAGTCGCGCCGGCAGCCGGGCTCGGCCTTCAAGCCCTTCGTGTACATCGCGGCGCTCGACACGCCGTTCTCGGGGAGGCGTCCGCCGCTGACCGCGGCCACGCTGCTCGACGATGTGCCCGATTCGTTCCCCACGCCCCAGGGCCCGTACGCGCCCCACAACTACGAGAACACGTACATGGGGCGCGTGACCGCGGCGCGTGCGCTTGCCCGATCGCTCAACGTGGCGACGGTGAGGCTGGAGCTCATGGTCGGGATCCCCAAGGTGATCGAGATGGCGCACGCGCTCGGCGTGCAGAGCCGGCTCCGGGAGTACGCCTCGCTGGCGCTCGGGGCGGCCGAGGTGACGCCGCTGGAGCTGACGACCGCATACGCCACGCTCGCGAACGGCGGAGTGGCGGTGAAGCCCATCGCGGTGCGGGCCGTGCTGGATCGCGGAGGCAATCTGATCTGGACGCCCCGGCGCGAGTCCCGGCGCGTGATCCGGCCGGAAACCGCCTACATGGCCACGACGCTTCTCGAGGGCCCCGTGATCTACGGGACCGCGGCCTCGATCCGGAGCGAGTTCGGTTTCACGCGGCCCGCCGCGGGAAAGACCGGGACGACGGACGACGAGAACGATGCCTGGTTCGTCGGCTACACGCCCGATCTCGTCGCGGGCGTGTGGGTGGGATGCGACCGCCACCGGAAGCTGGGGCTATCGGGGACGCAGGCTGCGGTGCCGATCTGGGCGCGCTTCATGGAATTTGCCCACCGCGGAAAGCCGGTGCGGGATTTCCTGGCGCCGCCGGGAGTGGTGGACGTCTGGATCGATGCCGACACCGGTTTCCGGGCCGGCGCCGATTGCCCGCACGTGATGCGGGAATCCTTCATCCCGACCACCGAGCCGCGGCAGGTCTGCATGGTGGAGCACGGGACCAGCTGGTTCGGCGCCGAGGAGGATTCGACGGGAACGTTACCGATCGGCGGGCCGGACGACTACGGGCCGGACGATCACGGGCCTTCCGATTCCGCCCCGGAGCAGGGCAATCCAGACAACGGACCGGGTCCTCCGCCGGAGGATCAGGCGCCTCCCGGGATCTAGCGGCCTACAGGAATTCCTGGATGGTGAAGATGGACCGGAAGGGGATCCCGCGCGAGGCGAACTCCTCGCCGCCCCCCTCGCTCCGGTCCACGACGCAGGCCACCACGCGGACGTCGCCTTCGGCCTCGCGCACCGCCTCGAATGCCTGGAGCGCGGACCCTCCCTTCGTGATCACGTCGTCCACGATCGCGCAGGGTAGCGCCTTGTCGAACGGCCCCTCGATTCGCCGTGCGGTGCCGTGCGTCTTCTCGGCCTTGCGCACGAGGAATCCCGAGAGGCCGCGCCCCTGGATCTGGGTCCACGTGATGAGGGCGCCCACGATCGGATCGGCGCCGAGCGTGAGCCCGCCCACGGCGCGGACTCCGTGCTCCGCCAGGATGGGGTCCAGGAGCCGCGCGATGAGGAGCGCCCCC
This sequence comes from Candidatus Eiseniibacteriota bacterium, assembly GCA_043741515.1. Classification (GTDB taxonomy): domain Bacteria; phylum Eisenbacteria; class RBG-16-71-46; order SZUA-252; family SZUA-252; genus WS-7. The sequence goes on from JAYUAE010000155.1 coordinate 1,513, forward strand.
TCCGGATCGAGGCTCGTCTGGCGCACGTCCGCGTAGTAGCGGCTCTTCGCGCCCGAGGAGAGCGTGAAGTCGCCGAACCGGATCGAGCGCTGAAGGAGGATTTCCCTGAGTCTCGCCCGCGCGGCCGCGAGATCCGCGGTATCGGAGGTTGCGCGCGTCATGCGCGATGGATACCACAGCTCCGCCGCGGCGCGAATCGGAAAAGTGTCAGGCTGCGCCGATGACACGCATCGGGTTGGGGATCGCGCTGGCATTTCTGGCTTTCCGGCGGCCCGGCGTGGGCCGGGGGTTAGCTCCGCGCTGACGCTGCATCTCTACTTCTGAAGCGAGCGGCCCTCATGTAGACTGGGCCCGTGGTTCCCCGTCCGAGTCGTAGCGTCCTCATCCACGCGCGAGGGGTCGCATGAGCGCTGGATTCGTCCACCTCCACAATCACAGCGACTACTCGCTCCTGGACGGAGCCTGCCGCCTCGACCGTCTCGTGGATCGCATCAAGGGGCTCGGCATGCAGGCGCTCGCGCTCACCGACCACGGCAATCTCTTCGGCGCGGTCGAATTCTACGAGCTGGCGCGCGCCGCGGGCATCAAGCCCATCATCGGATGCGAGGTCTACGTGGCTCACGGCTCGCGGCATGACCGGGCGCGGACGGTGGACGGGAAGGGCGCCTACAACCACCTCGTGCTCCTCGCCCGTAACCGCGAGGGGTACCGCAATCTCATGCGGCTTTCCTCCGCCGGCTATCTCGAAGGGTTCCACTACAAGCCGCGGATCGACAAGGAGCTGCTCGAGACGCACGCCGAGGGCCTTCTCTGCCTGAGCGCCTGCCTCAGGGGCGAGCTGCCGCAGCTCGTGCTGGAGGGGAACCTCGAGGGCGCGAAGAAGGCGGCCGCCTGGTACCGCGATCTCTTCGGCCCGGAGTTCTACTACTTCGAGATCCAGGACCATGGGATCCCCGACGAGCGCACCGTGGCCCAGGGGCTGATCGAGCTCGGCCGCGACATGGGCATTCCGGTGGTCGCGACCAACGACTGCCATTACCTCGCGCGCGAGGACGCCGAGGCGCACGAAGTCCTGTTGTGCATCCAGACCGGGAAGACGATGCTGGATCAGGACCGGTTCCGCTTCACCACCGATCAGGTCTACGTGAAATCCACGGAAGAGATGGAGGCGCTCTTCCAGGGCGCGCCGGACTCGATCCGGAACACGCTCGAGGTGGCGGAGAAGTGCGACCTCACGCTGGACACCGAGCGCGTGCAGCTTCCGGAGTTCCCGCTCCCGCCCGAGTTCCACGACGCGGAGAATTACCTCCGCGCGGTGGCCCGCGAGGGGCTCGCGCGCCGGTACGGCGCGATCGACGCGGAAATGGAGAAGAGGCTCCAGTACGAGCTGGACACCATCTGCCAGGTGGGCTACGCGCGCTACTTCCTCATCGTCCGGGACTTCATCGACTTCGCGAGGGCGAACGGCGTCCACGTCGGGCCGGGCCGCGGATCGGCGGCGGGAAGCCTCGTGTCGTACGTGCTCGGCATCACCGACATCGATCCGCTCAAGTTCGATCTCCTCTTCGAGCGCTTCCTGAATCCCGAGCGGATCAGCATGCCCGATATCGACATCGACTTCGATTACGAGAACCGGGGCCGCGTGATCGAGTACGTGCTGGAGAAATACGGGCGAGAGAGCGTGACCCAGATCATCACGTTCGGCACGATGGCCGCCCGCGCGGTGGTGCGCGACGTGGCGCGCGCGCTGGGCATGAGCTACGCCGATCAGGATCGCGTGGCCAAGCTCATTCCCGGCGAGCTGGGGATGACCCTGACCAAGGCGCTCGAGACCGTGCCGGACCTCAAGGCGCTGGCGAAGCAGGACGAGACGCACGCCAAGCTCATTCGCTGCTCGCTCGCGCTCGAGGGGCTGGCGCGCCACGCCTCCACGCACGCGGCCGGCGTGCTCATCGCGCCCGGCAAGCTGACCGACTACGTCCCGGTCTACCGCTCGAGCAAGGGGGACGTGACCACGCAATTCGACATGGTCTCCCTCGAGAAGATCGGCCTCCTCAAGATGGACTTCCTCGGCCTCCGGACCCTGACCGTGCTGGAGGACGCCGCGAGGTTCGCCTCGCGCGGGAACGGCGGCCCGGTCGTCCTGCGGGATATTCCGCTCGACGATCCGGCCACCTTCGCACTCCTCTCCAAGGCGCAGACCATCGGCGTGTTCCAGCTCGAGTCCTCGGGCATGCGGGAGCTCCTGCGCAAGGTGCTCCCGGATTGCTTCGAGGACATCATCGCCATCAACGCGCTCTTCCGCCCGGGGCCGATCCAGAGCGGCATGCTGGACGACTTCGCGAAGCGAAAGCACGGGAAGCAGAAGGTCACCTACATGCACCCGTCACTCGAGCCGATCTTGAAGAACACGCTCGGGGTGATCGCGTATCAGGATCAGGTCATGCAGATCGCCAACCGCCTCGCAGGCTTCAGCCTTGCCCAGGGGGATCTCCTCCGGCGGGCGATGGGGAAGAAGAAGCCGGAGGAGATGGCGCGCATGAAGCAGACCTTCGTGGAAGGCTGCGCCGTGAACAAGGTCCCGAAGAAGAAGGCCGAGGAGATCTTTGATCTGGTGGAGAAGTTCGCGGGATACGGGTTCCCGAGGGCGCACAGCGCCGCCTACGCGCTCCTCTCGTATCAGTGCGCCTATCTCAAGGCGCATCATCCCGCCGCCTACCTCGCGGCCGCGCTCACGAGCGAGGTGGGGGACACCGACCGCATCGTGACGCTGGTCGAGGAGTCGCGGCGCTCCGGCATCTCCGTGCTTCCCCCCGACGTGAACCGCAGCGCGGCCGCCTTCACGCTCGAGGGGGATGCGATCCGCTTCGGGCTCACCGCCGTCAAGAACGTCGGCAGGGGCTCCGTCGAGGCGATCGTGGCGGCGCGGGAGCAGGGCGGGCCGTTCCTCTCGGTCTGGGATCTCTGCCGCCGCGTGGATCTCAAGTCCATCAACAAGCGGGTCGTCGAATCGCTCGTGCTGGCCGGCGCCTGTGATTCGTTCGGCGGGGACCGCGCGCAGCTCTTCGAGACGGTCGCGGGGGCCCTCGGCCGCGCGCAGGATGACGCACGGGGGGCCAGCAAGGAGCAGGTCAGCCTCTTCGGCGGGGAGCACGCGATCGAGGCGACCGAGCCGCCGCTTCCGGTCGTGACGGCCTGGCCGCTGCAAGACGTCCTGCGCAGGGAGCGCGAGGTGCTCGGCTTCTACTTCTCCGACCATCCGCTCTCGCCCTACCGGCCGCTCATGGAGGCGCGAAGGCTGCCCGACACCGCCCGAATCAGAGAAATGCGCGACGGCACGGAGATCGCGTTCATCGGGATGGTCTCGGCCATCAAGACGATCACCGACCGGAACGGCAGGCCGATGGCCTTCGTGACGCTCGAGGACTTCTCCGGGAGCGTCGAAGGGGTCACGTTCGCGGATCTGTACGAGAAGAACCGCGCCGTGCTGGCGCAGGGCGCGGTGGTGGAGACCAAGGCGCGCGTGAGCGTCCGCGAGGACGAGGACCCCAAGCTGGTGTTCCAGACGCTCCGGGCCGTCACGCCCGCCGATGGAGGGCCGGAAGGCTCGCTCCACATCGACCTGACCCAGGCCCCGGATCACGCTTCACTCGAGATGCTCCGGGACCTCCTGGGTCGCCACCCGGGCCGCTGCCCGGTATACTTCCTGGTGCGCTCCCCGTCAGAGCCCACGAAGACGCAGATCCGCGCGCGCCAGCTCCTCGTGAACGCGAGCGGGGAGCTGATCCAGGAGCTTCGCGCGCGCCTCGGGGAGCGCGCGGTGTCGCTCGTGAACGCCGTCAGCGAACCGGTCCCCTTCTAGCACCGTCCCGGAGGAAGGCGATGAACGGAACCTGGCTCGATTTCGAGAAACCGATCGTGGAGCTGGAGCGCCGCATCGAGGATCTCCGCGCCTCCGCGCCCGAGAACGCCGAGATCGAGGAGGAGCTGAAGCGGCTCGAGCGCAAGGCGGAGAAGCTCCGGCGCGACGTCTATTCCAAGCTGACCCGCTGGCAGCGCGTGAAGCTCGCGCGGCATCCGCGTCGTCCCTACACGCTCGACTACCTTAGAGTGCTGGCGCCCGGTTTCATGGAGCTGCACGGCGACCGGCGCTTCGGCGACGACCCCGCCATCATCTCCGGCCTGACCACGATCGAGGATATCCCGATCGTGCTGATCGGGCACCAGAAGGGGCGCGACACCAAGGAGAACATCCACCGGAATTTCGGAATGGCGAACCCGGAGGGGTACCGGAAGGCGCTCCGCCTGATGCAGCTCGCCGCGAAGCTCGGCTGCCCGCTGGTGACCTTCGTGGACACCCCGGGCGCCTACCCGGGCCTGGGGGCGGAAGAGCGCGGGCAATCGGAGGCGATCGCCCGGAACCTGGTCGAGATGGCCCGCCTTCCCGTTCCCATCGTCTCGGTCGTGATCGGGGAGGGCGGCTCCGGAGGCGCCCTGGCGATCGCGGTCGGCGACGTCGTCATGATGCTCGAGAACTCGATCTACTCGGTGATCACCCCCGAGGGCTGCGCCGCGATCCTCTGGAAGGACGCGGGGAAGGCGGAGCAGGCTGCGGAAGCCCTGAAGCTCACGGCGCACGATCTGCTGGAGCTGAACGTCATCGACGAGGTCATCCCGGAGCCGCTGGGAGGGGCCCACCGCGATCCGGAGGAGACCGCCCGGCGCATCCAGTCGGCGGTGATCCGGCACGTGCGGGGCCTCCTGGGGCTCCCGACCCAGGAGCTACTGGACCGGCGCCTGGAGAAGTTTCTCAAGATGGGGGTCTATCTGGAGGAGACCGGCGGCGCGCCGGCTCCCGCGGGGGGATAAGCCACATGCCGATCAGTGAAGAGCTTCGTGCGATTCTCGTCTGCCCTCAATGCAAGGGGGAGCTGCGCGATCAGAAGGAGCCGGAGCGGTTGATCTGCGACCGCTGCTGCCTCGCATACCCAATCGTCGACGACATTCCGGTCATGTTGATCGAGGAAGCCGAGCGGACCGCCAAGGCTTGAGCCTCTCCACCAGGTCCCTTTCGCTCCTTCTCCTTCTGGCCGCGGTCTCCGGCGTTGCGCCGGGCCGGCGCTCCGCGGTCGCGGCCTCCGGCGGGACCGCCCCGGGCGCCGTCCTCGCGTCGTCCTCGGTGGCTGTGCGCCTGGTCTCTTCCACCGAGTCTGGATATCGTGTCGTGGTCTCGATCCCGGCGCCCGAGGTGAGGGCGGGGGAGGTCTTCGGCGAGCGCCTCGCCGAGATCACGCTTCCAGGCGGGGCGTTCGATTCCCCCGCCGGCGCGCCCCAGCTCCCGGCGCTGACGCTGCTCCTGCGCGTGCCGCGTGGAGTCGCTCCACGTCTCGAGGCTTCGTCCGGAGCGGAGCGCCCTCTGGGGGCGCTGCGCCCCGAGCCGCTGCCTCATCTCATCTCCGACCCCGACCGGTGGGCGTTCCTGGACGCGGGAACGATCGCTTCCTATCTCGAGGGCCCGTCCTATCGCGTGCGTGGCAGTGCGGCGGAGCGTCGCGAACCGCTCGTGACTTCCGTGGCGACCGCGCAAGGAAGCGATCGAATCCTTCACGTCACGCTCCGGCCCGTTCGCTGGGACGCGAGATCCGGGCAGGCGACGGCGGTGGATGAGATCACCCTCGAGGTCTCCTGGGCGCCCGCGCCCGCGCCTCGCCTCACCGGTCGCGCGGCCGCCTACGCCGGGCCCTTCCGCCTCGAGCCCAACCGGCCGTGGGTGCGGCTGGGGATCCTTCGCACGGGCCTCTACGCCGTGAGCCAGGCCGACCTGGCCGTAGCGGGCGTGCCGGTGGCGGGCATCGATCCCGCGTCCTTCCGGCTCTTCCGCTCGACACCCGGAGATCTGCCCGAGAGCGTCCTGGTGGATACGGGTCCCGATTCGCTTCGCGAGTGCGCCATCGCGGTCACGGGAGAAGGGGACGGCGCGTTCGATCCGAACGACCGCATCTACTTCTACGGCACCGGACAGACCGGGTTCGGCTACGACCTCGCGCTCGGGGGCTCGGTCAACTACCAGGAGGCGCAGCGCTCCGACGAGGAATCGCTCTGGCTGACCTGGGGGGCGTTCCCCTCGCCCTCGTCGCCGAAGCGCATGGCGACCCGCGACGCGGCGCCGGTCACTCCCGCGCCCACCGTCACCACGACGACCCATCGTGTTCACTACGAGGAGAACCGGATCCGCGACTTCAACTCCTTCGCGGCGAATACCCGGTGGGAACGCTGGTTCTACCGGCTCCTCACGCAGGGGTCCCGCATCGCGTTTCAGCTCGCGCTCCCCGGCGCTCAGTCCGGCGGAACGGGCTCGATGCATCTCCGCATGTGGGGCCGGGGGATCTCGGTGGGTCAGATCCCCGATCACTTCACGAACCTGTACTGGAACAGCGCCCTCGTCGCGAGCGCCTCCTGGAATTTCAGCACGCCACAGGACCTGACGGCTTCGGGGTTCGCGGTGCACGCCTCCGACACCCTCGAGGTCCAGGTGCCGCGCGTGGTCGACCCCGCCGACGTGAACCGGTTCGATCAGAGCGAGCTGGCCTGGTTCGAGGTCACGTATCCCAGGAGGCTCTCGGCGATCAACGACACGCTTCAGTTCGAGGCCGACACGGTCTTGACCGGCCCGGTCCACTACGTCGTGGACGGAATCACGGACACGACCTCCGCGTGGCTCCTGGAGCGAACCGACCCCGAGAATCCGGTCCGCTACGTGAACGGCGCGTTCAGCGGCGCCTCCGCGCCCTTCGCGCTCACCGCCGAGGATTCGATCGCGTCCGGGCTCACGAAGCGCTACTCGCTCGTTTCGACCGCGAGGGCCCCGCGTCCGTCCACCATCGCCCGGTACGCGCCGGCCTCGAGCGGGCATACCATCGCCGATCTGCTGGATCCAGCCGTGGGCGCCGATTACCTCATCGTCGTGGACCCCTCGCTTCTGGCCGCGGCCGAATCCCTGGCCATCTACCGCTCCGGCCGGCTCAACGGGTACGCGGCGCCGCGCGTCGGGATTGCCACCACCGACCGGATCGCGGCCCAGTTCGGCGGGGGCTATCTGGATCCGGTATCCATCCGGAATCTGCTCGCCTACGCGCGGCTCCACTGGACTGGGCCGGCGCCGGCGTACGCGTGTCTCTTCGGGGACGCGTCGCTGGATTCCAAGAACTACCTCGGCTTCGGGACGCCCGATCTGGTTCCGACCTACGCGAACTACTACGACGTGTCGCTCCTCGCCCAGTACGTCTCGGACGATTTCTACGGATTCCTGGACGGCCCCGGCGATCAGATCCTGGACCTCGCGATCGGTCGGATTCCCGCGAAGACGGTGCTCGAGGCCTCGACGATCGCGCTGGCGAAGGTCCGGAGCTGCGAGGGCTCGGCCGAATTCGACGAGTGGCGCGCGCGCGCGCTCCTCTCGGCGGACGACTCCTGGAAGCGCGACGTCCTCGACGTGCTGGGGAACACGCACGTCGTGGAGATGGAGCGTAAGGACCGGTTCCACATTCCCTATCCGATCGAGCGATCGAAGGTGTACCTGAACGACTACGCCTTCTCGGACACGCTGCACTCGTCGAAGCCGGCCGCTCGCGAGGACCTGATCGC
>JAYUAE010000156.1:0-20389 GCA_043741515.1 Candidatus Eiseniibacteriota bacterium
CCGCCCGTCCGAAGACAGGGCGCAGCGCCGCAAGGAGCCTTCCCGCCGCACGCGGCGCAAGCTCGTCGCCATCGCCGGCGGCCCGAATTGCGGGAAGTCCACCCTCTTCAACAAGCTCACCGGGCTCCGGCAGAAGGTCGCCAACTACGCCGGGGTGACCGTGGAGAAGAAGGCCGGCTTCGTGCCCCTTCCCTCGGGCCGCACCGTCGAGGTGCTCGACCTTCCCGGCACCTACAGCCTGCGCCCGGCCTCTCCCGATGAAGTGGTGGTGCGTGACGTGCTTCTCGGGGTGCAGGACGACACGCCGCTGCCCGACCTCATGCTGCTCGTGCTCGACTCCACCTGCCTCGAGCGCCAGCTCTACCTCTGCATGCAGCTGATCGAGATCGGGAGACCGGTGGTGGTGGCGCTCAACATGATGGACACGGCGCGGAACGAGGGTCTGGACGTGGACGCAGCGCTTCTCGCGCGAGCGTTCGGGGCGCCGGTGATCCCCATCTCGGCGCGAACCGGAAGCGGGATCGCGCAGCTGCGCGAGGCGATGGACCGCGAGGTTGCTCCGCCTCGCGCGGTGACGCGCGTACTGCCGGAGGCGCTGCGCGCGGCCGCCGGACGGCTCGCGCGGATGCTGCCCTTGGAGGGAAGGCTTTCGGCCCTGAACCCCTTCCACGTCGCGATGGCGCTCCTTCTCGATGAAGGGGAAGACGACTCGCTCATGCGGGCGGTGCCGCTCCCGGTGCAGCGGGAGGCGCTGGTCCTGCGCGCGCGGCTGGACGCGGAGATTCCGGAATGGCGCTCGCACGAGCCGATCGGACACTACCGGACGATCGAGGACCTGATCCGGCGCGCCACGCTGCGGCTCAAGCCCGAAGCCTCCGTGCGCGAGCGTATCGATCGCGTCCTCACGCATCGCGTGTTCGGCCCCGTCCTCTTCGCGCTCCTGATGGCCGTGATCTTCCAGTCGATGTTCATGTGGGCCACGCCGATCATGAACGCCATCGACGCGGGGGTCAACGCCCTCGGCCGCATCATCGGTCCGTCGCTTCCGGCGGGGCCGATCCGCTCGCTGGTCGTGGACGGCGTGATCGCGGGGGTCGGCGCCGTGGTGACCTTCGTGCCCCAAATCGCGATCCTCTTCCTCTTCATCGCGCTCATGGAGGACTCGGGATATCTCGCGCGGGCCGCCTTCATCATGGACCGCCTCATGCGCGGGGTTGGGCTCTCCGGACGCGCGTTCATTCCGCTCCTCTCGTCCTTCGCGTGCGCGATCCCGGGGATCATGGCCACCCGCACCATCGACAATCGCCGCGACCGGCTCACCACGATCCTCATCGCGCCCTTCATGTCCTGCAGCGCGAGACTGCCGGTCTACGCGCTCCTGATCGGCGCCTTCATCCCCAATCGAATGCTCTTCGGATTCCTGAGCCTGCCGGGCCTCGTGCTCTTCTCGCTCTACGTGATGGGGATCGCCGCGGCGGTCATCGTGGCCTGGGTGCTCAAGCGGACGGCGCTGCGCGGACCCCGGCCGCTCTATGTGATGGAGCTGCCGCCCTACCGGGTGCCTTCCTGGCGTTCGGTGCTCCTCACCGTTCGCGACCGCGCGGGGCTTTTCGTGCAGAAGGCGGGCACGGTGATTCTCGCCGTCTCGATCGTGCTCTGGTTCCTGGCCTCGTATCCCAAGAACGCCGAGATGAAGCCGCTGCAGAAGCGGCTCGAGACCGTGGAGCAGGGCACGGCCTCTGCCGCCGCGAGGGGTGATGCCGCGCGCGCGACAGCCGGGAGAGCCGAGGCCGCGCAGATCCAGAACGACATCGCCGGGGGCACGCTCCGCGACTCCTTCGCCGGCCGCGCGGGCCGCCTCATCGAGCCCGCCATCGCGCCGCTGGGCTTTGACTGGAAGATCGGGATCGCCCTCCTCTCCTCCTTCGCGGCGCGCGAGGTCATGGTCTCGACCATGGCCACGGTCTACAACCTGGGGGATGCGGACCAGACCTCGGTCTCGCTGCGCGAGAAGCTGCGCCACGCCGAGAACCCGAGCACCGGAGCGCCGGCGTACTCGCCGCTGATGGCCGTGAGTCTGATGGTCTTCTTCGTGCTCGCATGCCAGTGCATGTCCACGGTCGCCGTGGTCCGCAGGGAAACGAACTCCTGGCGCTGGCCCATCTTCATGGTTCTCATGATGAACGGGCTCGCCTGGATCGCATCGTTCGCGGTCTTCCAGGGCGGGAAAGCGCTGGGGCTGGGATGACGGCAGGCCTGAGCGGGGAGGATCTGATCGCCGTGGCGGTCACGCTCCTCGCGGGCGCCTGGCTCTTCCGCCGCTGGAGGCACAAGCAGCGCGTGCGCGCGGGATGCGATTCCTGCGCGGCGGCGGTGCATTCGCGCATGGCGCGGCCGCCGGCCAAGGCGAACCCGGACTCCTGAGTCCTTTTTCCCGGCGCCGGGGTTCCCGAAGCATGCGGACGCTCCGTTCGTTTCTCGCATTCCTGACCTTGCTCCCGCTGGCCGGCGCCGCGCACGCGGACCCGCGCCCGATCGCGTCCGGAACCGACCGTCCGCTCTTCGGCCGGGGCGACCTGTACTTCGCCGCGGCGGCCGTCGCCGGGGTCGCGCTCGGAACCCGGCTCGACCGCTGGGTCGCCGAGGAGGCGCCGGAGAACAGCGGCCGCTTCGCCGTGAGCGTATCGCGCAACGCGGAGCGGCTCGGGAATCCCCTCTACATCATCCCCGCCATGCTCGTGGTACGGGCCGCCGACGCGCTGGAGCACCGGCCCGACCGGGCCGGATCGCTCGTGCGCATCGCGGAGGGCGCGGGCGCGGCCGTTGCGGCGGTGAGCCTCGTCAAGATCGCGGTCGGCCGCGCGCGGCCCTACCAGAGCCCGGGCGACCAGGATGTGATCCGCCCCTTCTCGGGCAACTCCTCCTTCCCCTCGGGACACACCACGCTCGCGTTCGGAATCGCGGCCGCGATCGACCAGGAGACAGGGGCGCGATGGATTCCGTACGTGGTCTATCCGCTGGCCGGACTGGTGGGCTGGTCGCGATTGCGCGACGGTGAGCACTGGTCGAGCGACGTCGTCGCGGGCGCAGCGCTGGGATACTGGACGGCCCGGAAGGCCGTGCGCCTCGCGCGCCGGTCGATCCGCTCCCGCTAGCGGCTCTTGCCGGCCGGGCCGGCCGGGACGAGAGGCGTCAGGTCCTTGCCGAGAAGATCCGGGGTCCCATCGACCCGCACCAGCTTCGGGTAGCGCTCTCCCCCCGTATAGCTGATCGTGTGGCTCCCGTAGAACTCTCCGTTCTTGGCCAGGATCTCGAAGGGATGCCTGGACCGCGCGGATCGCGTCGCGCATCGCATCGGCCGTCCATTGCCTCCCGGCGACGGCCATCAGCTTCATTCCGGGCGAAAGACCGGCCTTCGCCGCGGGCGTCCCGGGCAGCACGTCAATGACCTCTCCCTCATCGGTGAGATAGAGCCCCAGCGAGTACTTGAGATCCATCCGCTTCCGCGCGCTGTCCAGACTCTTGTGATAGGCCGGAACGGAATCGACGTAGACCAGCTTCCAGCCTCCGCGCGTGATCCCGGCGAGCGGCGCGCGAAGCTGGATCCGGTCGACCCGATCGGTGAAGAATTTCCGCCAGTCGTAGGGCTGGACCTCGTTCATCGCCGCCACCACGTCCTCGAACGTGTAGGGTTTCACCATCGGAGCGGTGCTCACTCCGCCGTGGAAGCGCCGGCAGAAGTCGTCCAGCGACCTCTTGCCCCCGCTCTCGGCGCGGATGATCGCGTCCGCCTCGAGCCAGAAGAGAAGGCTCTCGTCGTAGAAATCCACGCTCCTTCTCCAGCCGGACCAGGACCGCTCGGCCTCATAGAGAAACTGTGCGGAGATCGCGGTGTCGATGAGGGGGCGCCACGCCCGGCCCGGCTCGTTGTCCAGATCCGCGGCCGTCTCGGCCAGATAATCCCGCGCCTGCTCCGCGGTCAGGAGGCCGCTCCGCGCCGTGAGGATCCAGCCCAGGTATTGCGTGAGCCCCTCGTACACCCACAGCAGGTCCGTCTCCATCGGAGCCTCGTAGTCCGGAGTGGCCAGGTCGCCGGGGCGCCGGTACTTCCCGTTCCAGGAGTGCGCGAACTCGTGAGGCAGGAGGTCCGCCATGCGGATCTTCTTGTCCTCGTCGATCAGGGAGCGCTCCGCGCCGCGGTTGTCGCTCGATTCGTGGTGTTCCAGGCCGAAGAAGGACACGTGGTCGCTGAGCGTGTAGAGGAAGTGGTATTCCCGGTAGTGGTGCGCGCCGAAGAGCGCCCAAGCCTCCCGGACCAGACGCGAGAAGTGCTCTTCCTCGTCGCGCGGCATGTCCAGCGCCTCGGGGCTGTCGCCGGCCAGATCGAGCACGTGGCGCGGCGTGATCTCCGGCGCGAGCGGAACGGCGCGGAAATAGCGCCCCGCGTTGACCGGCGAATCCACGAGCGTGACGAGCGGCGCCGGCTTGAATTCGATCCATCCTCCCGATTCGCGCGCGACCGGGAGGGCGGTCCCGTACTTCCAGCCCTCCGGGAGCTTGAGCGCCGGCTCGTAGATCAAGCCCTCGAGCGGGACGCCGGCCGGGTAGAGGAGGACCTGGTTCCAGTTCAGCACGGCCAGGTTCGGGGTGGAGGAGGCGGCGAAGGTGAAACCCTCCTCGCTTCCCGAGAGCAGGAAGTCGAGCGTCACCTCGAGCTTCGTCGTCCCCTCCGGCACGGCGACGTGGATGGCGTACATCTCGACCAGGTCGCGCTTCCACGGGAGAGGCTTCCCGTCCGCCGACACCGTGAACCCCGCGAGGTTCGAGATCGGACCGGTGGGTCCGTGCTCGCCCGGGATCCATTTCGGGTAGAAGAGCCGTGTATCGCCCGGGCGGACCGGAATCGTGAGGCGCGCGTGCACGATGCGCCGGGGCGCGTCGGTCAGGTCCACGCGCAGCCGCATGACCCCGGTGGCGTATGCAGGACGCGGGACCGGGAACGCGAGCGATGTGAAGCACAGGAGCGCCGCGAGCGCGCGCGCGCGAGGGGTCATGGCAACAAGGCTCCGGATGCGAATCCGAAACGGGACGAAGGAGGAACCATGCCACCCGCGGCGTCCTTTCACAAGAGCATTGTGCTAACCTCGCGCTTTCCCGGTCTTCCCTGCACCCGCGCGTGGACGGACGTGGCCCTGATCGAGCTATCGGACATTCGAAGCGCCGCCGATCGCATTCGCGGCCGCGTGCACCGGACGCCTCTTCTCTCCTCGGCGACCCTTGGCGACCGAGCCCAGGTGCGCCTCCATCTCAAGTGCGAGAGCTTCCAGAAGACCGGCTCGTTCAAGCCTCGCGGCGCCCTGAACAAGGTCTTGGGGTTATCCCCGGCCGAGCGCGCGAAGGGGCTCATCACGGTTTCCGCCGGAAATCACGCGCAGGCGGTGGCCTGGGCGGCGCACCAGATCGCGGTCCCCTGCGCCGTGGTCATGCCCCAGGACGCGCCCCGGTCCAAGCTCGACGCGGTGCGGGGCTACGGGGCCGAGGTGATCCTACACGCGGACCGGGCGACCCTCTTCGACAAGCTCCATGAAGAGCGAGAGAGACGCGGCGCCACCTTCGTCCATCCCTTCGACGACCCGGTCGTGCTCGCGGGGGCGGGCACGACCGGACTCGAGATCGTGGAGGACATGCCCGGACTCATGGCGGTGGTCGTTCCCGTGGGAGGCGGAGGGCTCCTGTGCGGCGTCGCGTGCGCGGTCAAGGCGCTCCAGCCTTCCGTGCGCGTCATCGCCGTGGAGCTCGCGGCCGGGCCGGGACTCAAACCCGCGCTCGAGGCTGGAAAGCCGGTCCCCGTGAGCCGCCCGCCGAACACGCTGGCCGACGGCATGACCCCGCCGTTCGTGGGCGCGATCCCGCTCGAGGCCGCGCGCCGTTACGTGGACGAGATCGTCACGGTCACGGAGGAGGAGATCATCGCTGCCATGGAGCTTCTTCTCACGCGCGCCAAGCTCTACGTGGAAGGCTCTGGCGCCGCCGCCACGGCGGCTCTGCTCGCCGGGAAGGTGCGGCTCCCGGCCGGCGCGGTCACGGTCGCGATCGTCTCCGGAGGCAATGTGGATCCGGAGCGCGCCTGCGGAGCGCTGGCGCGAGCCGGACGATGAAGACGCTCATCATCTCCCAGCGCGAGGTGCCCGCGCTCCTGCCCATGGACGCCTGCGCCGATCTCATGGCGGAGACCCTTCGCACGCTGAGCCGCGGCGACGCGGTGCTCCCGCTGCGCAATCTGGTCCGGATTCCCGACGGGTCCGGGCTTCTCGGCCTGATGCCCGCTTACCTCGGCTCCCCGCGCGTGATGGGGCTCAAGGCCGTGTCGGTGATGCCGGGAAATCACGGAACGGAGTACGACTCGCACCAGGGCGTGGTGCTTCTCTTCGAGGTTGAGCACGGATGCCTCCTCGCCGTGATCGACGCCACCTCGATCACCGCCATCCGGACCGCCGCGGTGAGCGCGGCCGCGACGCGCCTGCTCGCGCGCGAGGACGCGCATGACCTCGCGATCCTGGGTTCGGGAGTTCAGGCCGCCACCCACCTTACGGCCATGCACGCCGCGCGTCCCCTGCGCCGCGTCCGGATCTGGAGCCGCGATCCGGCCCGTGCGCGCGCGTTCGTGGAGCGCGAGTCGGGACGCTCCGCATGCCGCATCGAGCAGGTCGCGGACGCGCGGGCCGCGGTCCTTGGCGCGGATCTGATCTGCACCACGACCGCGTCGCGCGAGCCGGTGCTCCTGGGGGACTGGATCGCTCCCGGCGCCCACATCAACGCGGTCGGCGCCTGCTTCCCGACCTGGCGCGAGCTGGACACGCGCGCGGTCGCGCGCTCGAGGCTCTACGTGGACCGGCGCGAATCGGCGCTCCACGAGGCGGGGGATTTCCTGATCCCCAAGGGGGAAGGCGCGATCGGAGAGGACCACATCGTCGGCGAGGTCGGCGAGGTGCTCCTCGGTCGCGTGCCGGGACGCCGCTCGCCGGAGGAGATCACGCTGTTCAAGTCCCTGGGGATCGCGGTCGAGGATCTGGCGGCCGCGCATCACATCTACCGGTCGGCTCTCGAGCGCGGCATGGGCACCGCGATCGAGCTGGGAGGACTGCGCGATCCAGGCCATTGATGCGCCGCGGCCCGAGGAGATCGCGAGGGCGGGCGAGCGGATTGCGGGCGACGTCCTGCGCACGCCGCTGGTCCTCCTGGACCTTCCGGACATCCCGGCGCGGATCCACCTCAAGCTGGAGACGCTTCAGCCCATCGGTTCCTTCAAGTTGAGGGGAGCCCTGAACGCGATGCGCGCGGCCGATCCCGCGGCCTTGAAGCGCGGCGTGTACACGGCGAGCGCGGGAAACATGGCGCAGGGGCTGGCGTGGGGGGCCCGCGCGATGGGTGTTCCCTGCACGGCCATCGTCCCCGAGCAGGCGCCCAGAACCAAGCTCGACGCCATCGAGCGGCTGGGCGCGAATGTGATGAAGGTCCCCTTCGAGACCTGGTGGCGCGTCATCGAGGAGCACCGGTACCCGGGCGTCGAGGGGCTCTTCATCCATCCGGTCGCGGATCCGCACGTGATCGCGGGCAACGGCACGGTGGGGCTCGAGATCCTCGAGGACCTCCCCGACACGGAGGCGATCCTCGTGCCCTACGGCGGAGGAGGGCTCGTCTCCGGCATCGCCATCGCGGCGCTCGCGAAGCGGCCGGGCCCGCGCGTCTATGCCTGCGAGGTCGAGACCGCGGCTCCCCTGAGCGCGTCGCTCCGGGCCGGGTCGCCCCAGACCATCGAGCGCCGGACGAGCTTCGTGGACGGGATCGGGGGGAGCAGCGTCCTGCCCGAGATGTGGCCGATGGTGCGCGGTCTGGTGGAGGGGTCGCTCGTGGTGACGCTCGAGGAGGTCGCGTCTGCGGTCCGGCTTCTCGTCGAGCGGGTCCGCGTCGTGGCCGAAGGAGCCGGCGCCACGCCGGTCGCTGCGGCGCTCCGCGGAGAGGCGGAGGGCGCGAAGGTCGTATGCGTGGTCTCAGGCGGGAACATCGATCCGAAGAAACTCGCCCGGATCCTGGACGGAGAGACCCCGGACTAGGGCTGTCCGTCCTTCACCGGCACGCGCACCACGAGGTAATCCGCGACGGGAAGCCCGGCCGCCTTCGCGGGTGCGAACTGCCACCCCGGCAGGACCGAGCCCGCGGCCGCGACCAGATCGGGAGCCATGGTTCCCCCGCCGGTCCCCTCCTCCTGGATATCCAGGAATCGGGATCCGCGAATGCGCCCGTCGCTCCCCACCATGACCAGAAAAGGCACGACCGCCGGCAGGGGGCCGGGACAGCCGTGGCAGGAGGCGGCTTCCTGGACGATGGGCTTGGCCTTCTCCGTGATCTCCTCTTCGAGAAGCGACTGCGTGGTGTCGATCGGAACGAGGTAGCGCCCCCCGTACCGGTAGCGCTGTCCGTGGCGCACGTTCTCGTAGCGGGTCGTGCGCGGGGCCCGCGCGTAGGTCACGCCGTTCGGTGTGACCTCCAGCGTCAGGTAGAAGTCGGTCTCGTCGGCGCCGTGCTCCTCCCCCGCGTCAATCGCCAGCGACCCCCGGATCACGTAGCTTCCGTAGCGCGCGGGCCGGACGACGAGCTGGATCACGCGCTCGGGGCGTCTTCTCATGTGCCGGTCCACCCGCGCGACGCTCACCGTGTCGCCGGAGAGAACCTCGATGCCATCGGGAACCGAGATCCGCGCCACGCTCGTGACGGGGAGGTCGTACTCGCTCTCGCCCCAGATCCTGATCTGAAGGGCAACCGGCTCATCGTATCGGGGAGGGGTCTTGAAATATCCGGAGATTCCGAAGAAGGGCTCCCCCTCGGCTCCGATGTACCCGCGCGCCGAGGGCGCGTGTATGGAGGCAAGGGCCAGCGCCAGGACGAAGATGACGGCGGCCCGGGTACCGCAATTTGATTCGAGGGGTCTCATCGTTCCTCTCCGAGGCCACGTTTCGGCACATTCGCGCCGAAACTATAGGCGATCCTGCCACCGTTTGGGCCTGGAACCGGACGAGCCGGCCCGCTAGACTAGATCCCATGCGACGGTTCTTCGCGCGCGCGGCCGCGGCGTTCATTCTGACTCTCGGCGCGATCTCGTGCGCTTCCAGCTTCCAGCTCTCCGCGGACGAACAGTCGGCGCTCCGTGAAGCCACGGATACGCCCCTCACGTTCATCGTGCCGCGGGATCGTTCCCTCGAATCATGGGACCGGGCCCAGGATTACATCAACCGCTACAGCACCATGAAGCTCCGTTCCGTCACCGATTCCGTGCTCGTCACGTACGAAACCCCCGTCTACCAGCAGGATCCCGCTCCGGTCCAGTCCGGGTCGAGCATCCGCTTCGGATATTCCATCTCGCGCGCCTCGGATCCCGCGGGAATCCGCATCACCGTTCAGTGCACGCCCAGCAGCACCCTCGGGCAGAAGGACGCGGACCAGAACGCGCACATCGCCGCCTACTACATCAAGACGCGAACGGTCCTCTGCGACCGCTGCATCGTCCGCTAGAAGGCCGATGAGCGGGTTCTAGCAGCGCGCCCGCATTGCGTGCTTCATCCCTCTGGATGGTCTATACTATAGGGGTCTTCCAAGGACGATGGCTCCCCCGCATGCCGCCGGCTGGATGAACGCACCCGAACCGATGCGGGGGAATTGCAGTCATGGAATCCGCAGCAGAAGCCCTTCCCGGAAACATTCCGGTCGAGGTCACGGGAGTGATCCGGGACGAGATGGTGGCCATGCAGCTCCTGAACGCGACACACATGGCCTGACGCGTTTTTGCGCCCCACGATGCGCCCGGCGCTCCTCACCTTCGACGTCTTCGGAACCATCCTGGACTGGCGCCGGGGCCTCCGAGACTCCCTGCGCCGCCACGGCGCCGAGCTCCAAGCCGGAGATTTCGACCGCGTGATCGATCTTCAGGCCGCCTTCGAGTCCGGACCATTTCGCTCCTATGCGGCGATCGTCGCGTCGAGCCTGGTGAGCGCCCTCGGCATCCCGCCCGCGACGGCCCGGGCGATCGGGGATGAGGCCGGCTCCTGGCCGCTCTACGCCGACTCGCGCGAGGCGCTGAGACGCCTGCGCCGGATCGCGCCCTGCGTCGCGACCACCAACAGCGATCAGAGCCACGGACGACAGGCGCAACGCGAGCTGGGGTTTTCCCTCGACGGATGGATCTGCGCGGAGGAAGTGCGATGCTACAAACCGGACCCCGCCTTCTGGCGCTGCGTGGCCGCCCGGAGTGGAGTCGCCCTCGGCGCGGATTGGTGGCACGTGTCGGCGTACGCCGACTACGATCTGGGGATAGCCCGGCGTCTCGGACTGACCACGGTCTTCGTCTCCCGCCCCCACGCGCGGTACGGTCGGGCCGACCTCAGCGTGCGCGACCTGGCCGAGCTGGCCGCCCGGTTCACGCCGGAGGCCGAAATCCAGTAGAGTGAGCGCTCATGTCCGGGACCGAGCCCTACAACTTCAAGCTGCCCGATCTCCGCATCGTCCCCTCGGCTTCGCTCGTTCCGCACGAGCGGGAGGACGACCAGCGGGCCGCGAGACTATCGGAGAGGCTTCGACACGCGGGAGTGCTCAAGAATCCGCCGATCGTGACGGAGGTTTTGACCGAGGATCGCGGCACATGCCTCGTGGTTCTGGATGGGGCCAATCGCGTTTCCGCCGCGCGCGGCTCGGAGCTTCCCCACTTCCTGGTCCAGGTGGTGCGCTACGACGACCCCGCGATCACGCTCGCCACCTGGCACCATGCGCTCTCGGGATTCCCCTGCGAGCGGATGGAGCGCGACCTGGCCAAGATCCCGGGACTCACGCTCGGACGCGAGAACCTGAGCCACGCACGCGCCCTGCTCGCCCGCCGCGAGGCGATCGCCTACGTCGTCTCGGCAAAGGAGGAGGCGCTCACCCTCCTGGGCGACCGCGGACTCTACGAGCGAAACGCGCTCCTCAACGCGGTGGTGGATCTCTACCGGGACCGGGCCCCTTTCTATCGTGTCATTCGCGATTCGTTGAGCGAGGCGCGCGCCCGCATTCCGGACGTGACGGCGCTGGTGGTGTTTCCCACGTTCCATCCCGACGAGATCATCGAGATCGCGACGAGCGGCGCGCGCCTTCCCGCCGGAATCACCCGGCACGTGATCCCCTGGCGCGCGCTCCGCGTCAACATCGCGCTCGATCTTCTGGCCGATCCGGGCCGGTCAATCGAGGAAAAGAACCGCTGGCTCAAGGCGTGGATCGAGGAGCGGACGGCGCAGAAGCGCGTCCGCTTCTACGAGGAGAGCACCGTCCTGTTCGACGAGTGATCCCGCGCCTCCGGCGCGCGAGTAGGTCCGCTTCAATTCCCGGCCTCCTCAGACTTCGGCGGTCACCGGGTCGATCACCGACATGACTGCAGAGACCTTGTTGGCTGGAAATCCGCCCTGCTTCGCGTGCTCGCGAACCATTTCTTCGTTCGGAGCGACGTAGACGCAGTAGATCTTGTCCTTGGTGACGTAGCTCTGGACCCACTGGATCTGGGGACCGAGCTTTTCCAGAACGCCGCACGACTTCTGGGAAATTGCCTGGAGCTCCTGCTTCGAGAGCTTTCCGGCTCCCGGGATCTCCCGCTCGATGACGTAACGTGGCATGGAAGTTTTCTCCTCTCCTGGTCTGGGGGGCCGCACCGGGGCGCGGCAGTGGGACTGCGACGGGGAGTATATCAGGCGCGACGGCGTGGCGTTCTCGTACGGGCGCCTCGCGGGCTTTTCTTCAGCGTCCCTGGAAGCGCCCGGTCGATCCTGCTATACTTAGTCCTCGTTTTCAGCCACCGTTTGGGCCCCCCGAAACGAGGACAATCCGCGGCAGATCCTCGCCGGCACCGAGCCCTGATCCGCACTCCCCCGGACCAGCTTTCATCTTGTAACGGGGAGGCTTAGGGCCGAAACTGGGCTTCCGGGCAATTTCCGGATCACCCCATCCCAGGACCGTGGAGAAAAGAAACGATGGCGGGCAGAGGAAATCCGTCGTTCCTAAAGAACCAAAAAGCCAAGAAGCGGATGGAGAAGGCGAACGAGAAGCGCGCCGCGCGCCAGGCGCGCAACGCGGAGAAGGCTGCCGCGCGTGCCGCGAGGGAAGCGGGCGGCGAGGCCCCTCTCGACGAGACAATGTCGCCCGAGCCGGATGACGCCGGTCCGGATGAGACCGAGGCATAGGCCACAGGCGGCGGGATGCCGAACCCTTCGAAGCGTTTACGGAAATCGAAGAATCGGATGATCGCCGGAGTATGCGGCGGTATCGCCGAGTGGCTGGGGTGGGACACAACCCTGGTCCGCGTGCTTTACGTTCTCATCTCCATCTTCAGCGCCGCATTCCCGGGCATCCTGGTCTACATCATCCTCTGGATCGTGATGCCCAACCCCGAGTCCGCGTAGCCCCGCCGTCCTCGGGACCTACTTCCGGCCCCGCGTCACGAAGAGTACCGCCGCGGTCCACGTGGGAAAGATGTCCAGCATCGGAACCAGCTCCGCAAGGAACGATGGCAGGAACGCGAAATGCCATCCGAGCAGCAGTATGAATGCGGCCCCGGCCACGAGGTCGAGCGCGTCGTTCAGGGGGGAGGCGGCTCCGCCGAAGAACGCGGGCACCGCGAAGATCTGGACCCCGTCAGCGGCAACAGCCAGGCCACGGGCAGTCCAGACCCGCGCCGAGGACGGAGCCGGGCGCGCGGGAGCCACAACCTCTTTCACTTCGATTCGCCGCGAAGCTCCTTGAGCTTCTGCTCCGCCTCATGGTTCCGGGGTTCGAGCTGGATCGCCTTCTCGTAGTTCTGGATGGCGAGATCCTTTTGACCTGCCGCCGCGTAGGCGTCCGCGAGGCTGGAGTAGGCGAAGGACGAGCTGGAATTCTGCTGAGCATTCAGCTGAAAGATGCGGATCGCGTCATCCCGGCGCCCTTTCGCCATCATGGCGGCGCCCAGGTCGGTGAGGCTCCGCTCGCCGAAATCGTAGGAGCCTGCTCCGTAGAAGCGCTCCCGGAGCATGGAATACCGGGCCACGGTGCTGTCGATTCCCGCCTTTTCGTACACCCGCGCCAGCTCCTCGGTCAGCGACATCGGGCGCGGCCGGCCCCGGTGACAGGTGATGCACTGGACTTCGATCTGGTTTCCCTGCTCGAACTTCATCTTCTTGAGGTCGTGATTGACGCCGCGCACCATCTTCACCATGCCCCGCGCGATGTCCTTCTCGGGCTTCTGATCGGAGACGAAGTCGAACGTGGTGAGCGGCTGCCCTTCCTGGCCGACGTGGCAAAGGGGGCAGCGGACCCCGAGCGCGCGCGTGAAGCCGATCATCGTCGCGCTGAGCTGCTCCTTCGACGTCCCCTTGGGAAGCACCTTGAGGTTCTTCGCCCGGTCCGGCCATTCGAAACGGGGCTGGGCGCCGGCGGCACGAGCGGAAATGACGGCAACCACTGCAATCATGACGAGCACGGTCGAGGCGAAACGAACACGATGGCCCAGGATCATCGCGGCTCCTTTCCGGCGCGGGGTCCGATCAGTATAACGCAGCTCAGCGGGACGCGGCCCCGATCCCCGCGGCGCGCCCCGTGGCCCAGGCCCAGGCGAAGTTGTAGCCGCCGATCGGACCGAACGCGTCCAGGATCTCCCCGCACAGGAAGAGCCCCGGCTGGATCCGGCTCTCCATCGTGCGCGGGTCGATCTCCTCCAGCGCCACGCCGCCTCCCGTGACCTCCGCGCGCTTGTAGCCCTCGTCTCCGGTCCAGTGGAGCCTGTGCTTCGTGAGCGCCTGAACCAGCCGCGCGCGCTCCTCGCGCTTGAGCTGCGAGCGCGTCCTGCTCCCCTCGACGCGCGCGTCTTCGAGGAGCGCCTCGGCCAGCCGCGCCGGGAGGTGAGCGCGCAGGATGGCGAGCATCGTGCCTTCCTCTTCCCGGAAGACGCGGTCCCAGGTCTCCGCGTCGCGGGTTGTCCAGCGAACGAGAAGCTCTTGCAGGGGTCCCCCGGCGCGACGCGAGCGGACCGCCAGATGCGAGACGTTGAGGACTGAGGGTCCGGAGTACCCCTTGTGCGTGAAGAGAAATCCCCCGCTCGTCACGAGGTTGGATCCCGGGGCCTCGATCGTGACCGGAAAGGAGATCCCCGTGAGAGCCGCGTACCGGTGGGGCTCCGCCGTGAGCGGCGTGAGCGCCGGATAGGTGTCGTGGATCGTATGGCCCAGGGCTCTCGCGATGTAGAGCCCGGTGCCGTCGCTCCCCGTCGCGGGCACGGAAAGGCCTCCGCTCGCCAGGATGACCGCCGAAGCGCGGATCTCCTCGCCATCCTCGAGCCGAACGCGCCAGACTCCCCGGGGCGCCGCCTCCCCCTCTCGCCTCGCGGGCGGATTCGGGTCGGGCGTAAGCCCCGTGACGTACGCGTCGAAGCGCATCTCCACGCCGGAACGCACCGCCAGCTCGCGCAGGCAATCGCGCACGTCGCGCGACTTGTTCGAGACCGGGAAGAGCTTTCCGGTCTCCTCCTCGAGGGCGAGGACGATCCCCAGCACGTCCTCGAAGAAACGCCGCTGCTCACGGAGCGGCCAGGAGAGGAGGAGCTTCTTGAGCGTGTTGGGCGAGGACGCGGTGACGAAGCGCCTGGGCTCGAGGACGGAGGGAAGCACGTTGCAGCGCCCTCCCCCGCTCATGAGGATCTTCCGGCCGCCGTCGTGCGTGCGTTCGAGGAGGATCACGCGCGCCGCCGTGTGCGGACGCGCCGCGCGGCCCGAGGCTCCGTCGGCCCCGGGACGGGCCGCGAAGACGGCCGCCATGAAGCCCGCCGCGCCGGCGCCGACCACGACGATCGGGTGCTGGTCTTCTCGCACCGAGCGCGCTATCTCAGGATCGCCATCGAGGGATCGCCATTCCCCCTAGCATACTCCGCGGACCGGCGCGGCGCGCGGTCTAGTGCCCCGGCGCCTTCTCCATCTTCTCCTGCTGCGATTCCTTCCGCTCGGCCTTGGGCGATTCGTGGGTCTGGGAAACGATCTCTCCATTCATCGCGTCCACCTGAACCTCCTCGATCCCCGACTTGCCCGGCACACGGATGTCGAAGGAGTAGATCAGTTTCCCGTGCTCGCGCTCGAGCTCGGCGGCCTTGACCTTGCCTCCCGGGACCCGGGCCAGGGCGGTGGCGCGCGCCGAGCGCATCGAGATCTTGGCGCCCGAATGGTGCTTGTGGGTCGTGGTGGCGAGACCGGGGGCCGGGACCGCGGCGACGAGCGCGAGGGCCGCGGATAATGCGATGAGGAATGAGACTCGGATGGCTGGCATCGGCGTTCTCCTGGGTGGGTGGCGGCGTTACTGCCTTGCCGAGTAACTCACGACCCAGTTTCGGATGATGTCCGAATCCAGGAACGTGAGCGCGCCAAGGCGGAACATGGAGTTGGAGGGCTTGGTCTTCACGACGAGAAGACAGTTGGGGTCTCCCGCGATCACGTTCGCCGTCGGCGACGTTCCGGGGCCGAAGAGCGCGGCGTAGCTGTCCGTTCGGTAGCTGCCTTCAGCCCTCGCGGGCCCGTGGCAGGAGTCGCAGTGATTCGCGAGGAGGTCTTTCATCGGAGCGCCATGGTTGAGCCCCGTCCGGAGGTCCACGGAGCGCATCCCCGTCGATGTCCCGTCAAGGGTCAGCACGCCGGAGGTCTGGACCGTGTACATCGCGCTGTCGGGCAGGAAACCCTGCACCGGATCCTGAAGGTAGAGGCGAACGACCCGGCCGTAGAGGGTATCGATCAGCGCGGCCTGAAGGATGGTCGCCGGCGCTCCGGCGCTTCCAACCGGATACGCGGCGTAGTGCGCGGGGTTCTCCGCCGAGCCCTTGTCCAGCGACTCCGCGAACTCGACGTCGATCGCGAGGCCCGACGCGGACGCGGCCCGGAGCGGCGGCGAGGGAGCAAGCACCGCCGCGGTGTTGCAGCCGATCACGACCAGGACTGCCGCGACGCCCGCGCCGAGAAGCCCTTGCAGGGCGGATGGGCGCACGCCGCTACTCCGCATCCTGACCGGAGGACTCCTTCGATCTCCGCCAGAGCGGGCCGGACCACTCGACCGAGAGCCCAACCTGGTTCTCCGTGTAGCTTCCCGCGTCGGATCCGGTCGGCGCAACCGTGCCCAGGTTCGCCGAATTGTGATCGAAGCGATAGAGGCCGCGGACCGACCAGTGGGACGGAAGGGCCCATCGGAGCGCCGCGTCGACGCTGTTCGAAACATCATGGCGCCTGTAGTGGTACTTGTCCGAAGGCAGATCCGAGCCGTAGGCGCGGGTCCCGAGCTCGTAGCCGAGGCTGCCGCCCAGCTTCCCGAGGCTTCCGCGCGCCAGCTCCATCCGCCAGCCGGCCCCCGCGATGACGCCATGGTAGCTCACGTCGGGATCGTCCGCGAATCCGTCGCTGTCGACGGCTCTGGCGCGGCTCACGCGATATCCCCCGTGGACATCCACGGTGCCGCGGCTCGGGAGCCGGTTCACCTCGAGGTCGAGGTCGCCTTGATGGGTGTTCGAGGTGCGCTCCGTGAACTCCGGGTTATAGGATCGGCGCTCGTACTGATAGCCGAGCTCTCCCCGCGTCCTGCCACCCAGGCGATGCCGCCAGGCCACGGAGCCGATCGTGAGGTCGAATTCCGCTCTGCGGTACTTCGAAAGACCCGGGAACGCCACGACGGCATCCTCATCGAAGAGCTGGCGGAGGTAGAACCCGGGAAGCAGGAATCCAGAGATCGTGAGCCGGTTGTCCCTGGAGAACGACTCCCGCCATGTGGCGCTGTACGAACGATGATCGGCGGTCCCGTTCTCCTTGTGGAACTCCCCGCCCACCTTGACCCGCACGCTCCGGGAGCGCCCGCGGGCGCGCGCGTTCTCCCATGTGAGGGCCGCGTAGGGACCGAGCACGAGGTCGTCGCTCGAGTGGAGCGAGAACTGATCGGGCTTCAGTCCGGAGTCGAACGTCGTCAGCTGAGCGTCGGAATACTGCAACAGGTTGTCGTCATAGATCGCGGAACCCCCGAGCGTCAGGCTCACGCTCGGCCCGCGTGCGGACACCGCCGAGGACGGCGTGGGCGCGACCGCGAGCGTCAGAAACCCCATGGCCACCGCAAGCCACCGGACGCCGGGCTGAAACCGCGGCGGTGCCGACATTCTCGTCATTCCTCGCTCCCGATCGTAGGTTGTGGAATTCGCACGTGGATCTCCGCAGAGCCGTTTCTGGGTTCGATCAGCTCCACCGCGAGCTCATGGGTTCCGTTCCCCAGAGGAATCACAACGCGATCCATCTTCGACGCGCTCCGGTCCTTGAGGTCGGTGTAGGTGGCGGTGGTGGCCTTGGTCGTCTTGAACTCGACCTCCCGCAAGCGCCTTCCCTCTCCCGTGATCGCCAGCCGATACGACTGGACGCCGCGCATGGTCGCGTCGAAGTCGAGGCGGCTCGAGAGTTCGAGGCTGGTCGGCCCCACGATCCGGAGCCGCACCGGCTTCCCCGGAAGGACGCTGTAGTACGGAATCAGCTTCTCCCCTTCGGAGACCGTGACGCTTCGCGCGGCCTCGACCGGGGTGATGGAAACCATCGCTGCGCCCGAGCGGCTCGGCCCTGAGAGGAAGAGCCGCACGAGCGCCGAAGAGACGTCGATCACCGAAACCGACACACGGTGGCTGCCCGCCGGAACGTCCACCGCGAAGCTGCGGCTCTTGCAGAGCAGCGCATCCCCGCCCCCCAGCGACACCCCATCGGCCCCCGAGCTTTCGGTCGCCTGCTCCTTCAGCGTCTTCCCCTTCTCGTCGATCCGCACCCGGTAGGACGCGACGCGGGCGGCCCCGCGCGGGAGCTCCGCGCGGGAAACGATTCGCAGGCGCCCCGGGCCTTCGACGGTGAGGGAGAGCGGCAATTGGGACGTCACGCGGAAGTAGACCCTCGGTTTCCCCTGGACCGACAGGGTCAAGGGCGTGACCCCGGGGACGCGCTCGATGGCCTCCCATTTCGCGGCCTGGACCGGAGCGGCGGGAAGAAGGATGGTGCTGACGACGAACAGGTGCCAGGCGCGGAGCTTCACGGGGTCGTTACCCTCCCGGTCTCGGGGTGGGGCTGCCCGAGCAGCTTCTGTCTCAGGTCCAGCCTCAGGATGAAGAAATTGGCCAGCAGCACGAAGAGCGCGGACGCGCCCACGACCCACAGATTATACCGATACTTGATGAAGAGAAGGCCCTTGCCGGGCTTCGGAGTGTCTCCGGCCTGATCGAGGATTCCGAAACGGCGCGCGAGCTTCTCGACTTCCAGGAGCTGCAGCACCGGAATGCGCCGCCCGGCCAGCACGTTGATGACGCCGCGATTGGGGTAATTGCGCGCCGCGAGTTTGAACGTGAGCCCGGGCGGGATGAGCCGCGCGTTCTGGGCCCCACCAAGGCTCGCGACGCCGCCTCCGACGTTGACGTAGAGCTTGATGGGCTTCCCCCGCGCGGCCGCTACCGAGTCGTAGAGCGCGACGCGCTGCTTCACCGCCTCGAGGACGTTGGGCGGATCGAGCAGGCGGACCCCGTTCCGCGCGGCCGAATCGATCAGAAGCTGCCGGCCCGCGGGCGAAAGACCTCGCCCCGCGTCTCCGCCGCCGCCGAGCGAGGTGGCCAGCGAGCGGTACGGAAGCAAATCGGGCCCGCCTACGACCGATTCCATGTCGAGCCACGTGAGATCGGGATCGGTCGCGCCGAACATCGAAGAGCCGACCGAGGTGATGATGACCGGCTCGGCGCCGATGGCCCGGCACGCGGACAGCACGGCCAGGTTGAACCCCGGGAGCGAGCCCGTCATCCCGACCGCCACGAGGTCTCCCTGGCGCACGCGCGCCTCCAGCATCCATTGCGTCACGGCCGCCGCGAAGTTCGGGTGCGCGGCCAGGACCTTCGCCGTCTGGGATCCGCGGTCCGTCGTGATGAGCGTGAACTGGGGCCCGACGATCCCGTAGCCGTCGGGATCGTTGCGCCCGTCGATCACGATACCGCGCTCGCGCTTTCTCGAGGCGATGGATCGCTCGGCGCGCTCCATGAGGCCCACCGCGCGGAGCTTCTTCGCGTAGGCATCCGCGTGGACCGGCGAGAGGCTCCGCTCCGAGAGCGCATAGAGGATCAGCGAAAAGCACGCCAGACCGGCCAGCGCCGGCGTCGAGGCCCGTGTCCCGCTCACCGGATGATGTCTCCGCCGTTCAGGATCATGAGAATGAGCCGGACCAGCACCGCGGTCGTGATCATCACGCAGATCGTCTTGACGATCCCCTGCCGTTCCATCCAGTTGGCGATGAGCCCCGGAATCACGAAGCCGATGGTCTGAAACTCCAGGGGAACGCCGCGGATCCGGAGCACGAAAAAGTCGCGGGAGAGAGCGCCGAAGATGAATCCGAATAGAACCGCCACGACGATCCGGCGCCGTCCGTAGACGAGCGCGTACTGCGAGACGAGCTTGATCGCGCCTAGCGTGAGGAGGCTCACCGCGATCGTGCCGACGAGCCGCAACGGCTCGTGGACCATGAGCGCGATGTAGCCCGGCACGACCATTCCGCCCGCGGCGAGCCCCAGCGTCTCCGAGAAGATGAGGCTGACGAGCAGGCCGAGGCCGATCGCCTGCTCAACCACTCCGCACCGCCCGGTTCATGAAATGGAGGACGATCTCCTGCCCCAGCCCGACGATGTTGCCGATCCCGACGATGACTCCACGCTCACCGGCGAGATTCAGCAGCCGCTCGTAGATCCGCTCGGCGTCCAGGCCGCCCAGGTCCGAGATGCGTCCCCGGTCCAGCCCCATGGAAACCGCCTGGAACGCCACGAGCGCGGTTCCCTCTCCTGTGAGGACAACGTGATCCACCGTGAGCCTCCGAGCCACCAGCTCGGCGATCTGCCCCGAGCGCTGAAGCCGGTCTCCGCGGCAGTTCGCGAGCACGATCCGGCGCACGCCCGGCTGTTCGCGCCCGAGCCCGAGGCGCTGCCAGATGAGGAACGTGGAATCCGGATCATTCGCGGCGAAGGCGTTCACGAACTCGACCTCCTTCGAGCCCAGGCGAATCGTATAGCGGCGCAGCGCGCCGGGATCGGGGGTCGCTTCCTGCATGCCGCGAAGCGCCACGCCCCGCTCGACGCCGAGATGGGCGCAGACCGCGAGAGCGAGCGACACGTTCTCCGCGTGCTCGAAATAGCTGAAGCCGCTGAGGTCGGCTTCGCGCACGGTGTCCTCCGTGACGGCCTGGAGCACGGTCCCGCGCTGGCGCGCGACGGAACCGAGGATGGCGACGCGCTCCCGCTCTGCGGTGAACGCGTGTCCCCGCACCG
>JAYUAE010000157.1:0-9124 GCA_043741515.1 Candidatus Eiseniibacteriota bacterium
GGCTTCGGGTGCATCTCAAGAGCGTGACGGAGCAGGTCCGGGACCGTGCGGATGTCGCGTACGTCCATGCGTTGACCTCCTCCCGGCACTGTGACACAGTAGCCAAAGCGTGGCTAGGTTGGATCGCCTCCCGCCCCATCCCATCACGAGCCTATGCGCGACGTCGTCCTCATAGACGGATACCGAACCCCCTTCGCCAAGGCCGGCACTGCGCTCGCCAGCGTGCACGCCGCGGAGCTGGGCCGCATTGCGCTCTCCGAGCTTCTGGCCCGGACCGGCATTGACCCGAACGAGATCGACGAGGTGATCCTGGGCAATGTGGCCCAGCCCTCCGAATCCACCAACGTCGCGCGCGTCGTCGCGCTGATGGCCGGCATCCCCGAGCGGGTGCCCGCCTTCACCGTGCAGCGGAACTGCGCCAGCGGCATGGAGTCCATCGCCCAGGCGCACCAGAAGATCGCGGCGGGACAAGCCGACCTGATCGTCGCGGGGGGCACGGAGTCCATGAGCATGATCCCGCTCCTCATGAGCGAGGGGCTGACCCGCATGTTCGAGCGGCTGATGCGCGCCAAATCGCCGGGCGCCAAGCTCCAGGCGCTCTCCGCCGTGCGCCCGCGGGATCTGGCGCCGCGCATCGCATTGGCGGAGGGGCTGAACGATCCGGTCTCGGGCCTCAACATGGGCGAGACCGCCGAAGTGCTCGCCAAGGAGTTCGGGATCTCGCGCGAGGCGCAGGACGATTTCGCGCTCACCAGCCACCGTCGCGCGGTCGCCGCGATGGAGTCGGGGAGGTTCGCGCAGGAGATCGTCCCGGTGTTCGCGCCGCCGTACAAGGGTGCGGTGACCGAGGACGTGGGCCCGCGCAAGGGGCAGACGCTCGAAGCGCTCGCCAAGCTCAAGCCCTACTTCGACCGGCGCTTCGGCACGGTCACGGTGGGGAACTCCTGCCCAATCACGGACGGCGCGGCGGCGATGCTGGTCGCCTCGGCCGAGAAGGCGCGCGCGCTGGGGCTGAAGCCTGCCGGCAGGATCAAGGGCTATGCGTTCGTGGGGCTCGATCCCGCGCGGATGGGGCTGGGCCCGACGCACGCGACGCCGGTCGCGCTGAAGCGTGCGGGCGTGACGTTCCGCGACATCGGCTTGATCGAGCTGAACGAGGCCTTCGCGGCGCAGGTGATCGCGAACGAGATCGCGATGGCTTCGGCGAAGTACTGCCGCGAAAAGCTGGGGCTGGAGGGGGCGATCGGCGAGATCGACCGCGCGATCCTGAACGTGAACGGCGGCGCGATCGCGCTGGGGCACCCGGTCGGGGTCTCGGGCACGCGCCTGACGCTCACGCTCCTGCGCGAGATGCGCAAGCGCGACGTGCCGCTGGGGCTGGCGACGCTGTGTGTGGGTGGCGGACAGGGCGCGGCCCTCGTGCTGGAGCGCGCGGCTTGACCCTCGCCTTCGACCAGCGAGCCTCCGAAGACAGCCGCTCCGAGTACGGTCCCTTTCGCATCGAGGCGCACGCCTCCGGGATCGCGCTCCTCTGGTTCGACGATCCCGCGCGCAAGGTCAACCTCCTCGACTCCTCATCGCTGGCGGCGCTGCGGCGCGTCCTCGAGGCGCTGAAGCAGCGGAGTGATCCCGCGTTCCCGCGCGCCCTCATTCTCCTGAGCGGGAAGGACGAGCAGTTCATCGCGGGCGCCGACGTCACCGAGTTCGACCGCCTCACCGATCCTTCCCAGGCTGAATCGAAGTCCCGTGAGGCGCAGGAGCTGTTCCTGGATTTCTCCAAGCTGCCGTTCCCGACGGTGGCAGCGATCAACGGCCCGTGCCTGGGCGGCGGGACGGAGCTGGCGCTCGCCATGGGCTACCGGATCGCTTCGAACTCGCGCAAGGTTGCGATCGGGCTCCCGGAGGTGCAGCTTGGGATCCTGCCCGGATTCGGAGGAACGCAGCGCCTTCCGCGTTTGATCGGCCTCGCGCCTTCGCTCGATCTTCTTCTCACGGGCCGCTCGCTCGATTCCCGGCGCGCGTTGCGGACGGGGCTGGTGGACGCGGTGCTGCCGCACGAGCGCTTCTCCGAGCGCGCGGTCCAGTGGACCGACGCGCTGCTGCAAGATCCGCACGCCGTGAAGCGCAGCAATCCGCCGCTCCCGCTGCGGGTGATGGAAGCGATCGCCCCCCTCCGAAACGCGATTCTCTCCCAGGCGCGCCGTCGCGTGCTCCAGCAAACGCGCGGGCATTACCCCGCGCCGCTCGAGATCATCCGCGTGCTGCGCGAGACCTGGGGCGCGCCGATCGCGGCCGGGCTCCAGACGGAGCGCGACGCGGTCGCGAAGCTCCTCTTCACTCCCGAGTCCCGGAGCCTGCGCGGCATCTTCATGATGCGCGAGGAAGCCAAGCGGAAGCCCGAGACCACGCGCGCCCGCTCCGTCAACCACGTCGCGGTCATGGGCGCGGGGACCATGGGGGGCGAGATTGCCTACCTCTTCTCCTCCCGCGCCATGCGCGTGCGCCTGCGCGACCTCAAGCCCGAGCCGCTCCTTCGCTCGCTCTCCCACGCGCGGTCGCTCTTCGATCGCGAGGTTTCGCGCCGCCGCCTCACGAAGGCGGAGATGGGGCGCGCCTTGGGCAGGATTGAGCCCGCGGTCGATCTCTCGGGCCTCAGGGCGGCGGACCTCGTGCTGGAGGCGGTCGTCGAGGACCTTCCCGTCAAACAGGCGCTCTTCCGCGAGCTGGAAGGCCTCACGTCCGAGCGATGCGTCTTCGCCACGAACACTTCCTCGCTCTCGGTGCGCGCCATGGCGAAGGGGCTCAAGAATCCCGGCCGCGTCGTGGGCATGCATTTCTTCAATCCCGCGACCCGGATGCCGCTCGTGGAGGTCATCCGCACCGACACCAGCGACCCAGCCGCGGTCGAGACCGTGATCGCGCTCACGCGGCGCCTCGGAAAGACGCCGGTGCTGGTCGCGGACGCCCCCGGATTCCTGGTGAACCGCGTGCTCATGCCGTACATGGCGGAGGCGGTGGCGCTGGTGGAGCGCGGGCAGCCGGTGCGGGCGATCGACCGCGCGCTGCGCGATTTCGGGATGCCGATGGGGCCGCTCGAGCTTCTGGATGAGATCGGGCTCGACGTGGCGCGCAAGGTGGCCCACGTCCTGCGCGACGCTTTCGGCGAGCGCATGCCCGCCGCCACGCTGATCGACCGGCTCGTGGCCGCCGGGGAGTTGGGAAGGAAATCGGAGATGGGTTTCTACAATTACGAGGACGGGAAGCGGAAGGGCGTGAATTCCGAGATCGAGTCGTCGAACCCGGCCGAAGGCGCGCTCACCCCGACGCAGATCGTGGATCGCCTGGTTGACGCCATGGTGAACGAGGCCGCGCTCGCGCTCGAGGAGCGCATCGTCTCGCGCCCCGAGGAGGTGGATCTGGCGATGGTGTTCGGCACGGGCTTTCCGCCGTTCCGCGGCGGGCTGCTCCGGTACGCCGACGCGGCGGGAATCGGCGCGATCGTGGAGCGCATCGCGCGCCGGCAGCAGGAAGGCGCGCCATCGGGGCCCTCCGGCAAGCTGCAGCAAATGGCCCTCAGCGGCGGGAAGTTCTACAGGGACTAGGCACCCCCTCCCAGTCTAGCTGCAAAAAAAGAAGGCTCCGATCCTTTCGAATCGGAGCCTTCTGAATTGGACCGAATGAGTGCTTACTGGGCCCAGATCACATAGGTGAGCATCTTGGCCCCGGCGCCGAGATCACGCTCGAAGGCGATCGCGCGACCGTTGGCGAACTTCACGGGATTTCCCCACGCGCTCTGGTCCGACGGGTCCACATCCGCGGCTGCGTTGGCGCTGGGCGGAAGTGAGGCACCGATGGTGGTGGACGAGTCCAGATGGGTGT
This sequence comes from Candidatus Eiseniibacteriota bacterium, assembly GCA_043741515.1. Taxonomy (GTDB): domain Bacteria; phylum Eisenbacteria; class RBG-16-71-46; order SZUA-252; family SZUA-252; genus WS-7. Next base: position 3,880 of record JAYUAE010000157.1, read on the forward strand.
AGATGGTCACGAGCTCGTCATAATCGTGCTGATTCGGCGTCGTGTTGTTGGCGGGGTCGGAGGAGTAATCCATGCAAGATCCCCTACCGCATGCGTCGAGCAGGTCCGCGTTGTTGAAGTCCGTGTCCTGATGGTCGAGGCCCAGCGTGTGCCCCGTCTCCTGATCCATGACGGAGCTGTGCCAGGCGGGCGTGTTGTACTGGGCCTGATTGAAGTAGTAATCGTTCACCTTGACGGTGCCCTGGACGATGTGCACTCCGCCGGTGACCCAGATGGAGGCGAGGCCGAGCCACCCATTGTTGCCGTACGACGAATTGCACACCTGGATGGTTCCGCTCGTGGGCCTGCAGTTCTTCGGGTTGGCCGAGCCCGCGATGATGGTTCCACGCACCGGGTTCAATGGGTTGTTGCAGGAGCCGGAGGTGACGCTCCAGTCCGAGATCGCCGTGGAGAGGTAGGCGTCCCAGTTGGAGGTGACGTTGTCACCAAACTTGAGGGTGAACGGGTTCGCGGTGCGGGCCCAGTGATATCCGCCCCAGGAATGGGTCGCGTTCGCCGTACCGGCAACGAGAACCATTCCCAGGACCGCACACAAGGTGAAGAGCCTTAGACCTCGTGACATGGGGGACCTCCGATTTGGGAACAAGGCGGACCGTGGACATCTCCCTGAGCGGGAGGTCGGTAGAATACACTAGAAGAGTGGACTGGGCAATTCTATTTGGAACGAGAGCCAACCGCTGTAGCCACACAAAATAGCCGATTCGCCGCATGACTTTTTGACTCCCCCGGAGGCGTCCAGGACCTATACTCAATCCAATCCACGAAGCGTGATGTTTCGGCATCTTTGATGATATCAACCGGAGGTTCTTGTGCCGAACTTTGCAGGTGCATTGAAAGGTGAGATCCGCCGCTTGGCGCGTAAAGAGGTGCGCGAAGCGGTAACGCCGCTCCGCAAACTGGTGGCCGGTTTGCGCAAGCGTGTCGCGCAGCAGCGCAGGCTCATCGCCGACTTGCAGCGCGCCGCCCGGCGATCCACGAAGAATGGGCAGGCTGCGGAAGCCCCGCGGTCCGAGGAGTCACAGATCCGTTTCTCCCCCGCGTGGGTGAAGCATCATCGCAGGAAGCTCAAGATGAGCCGTCGCGTTTACGCGAAGCTGATCGGCGTCTCCGCGCAATCAATCTTCGGTTGGGAGTCGGGGCGCACCCGGCCGCGTCGCAGCGCGCTCGAGTCCTGGCGGCGCGTTCGCAGCATGGGGGTGCGGGAGCTGAAGGCGCTGATCGGAGGGAACAAGGCGGAGCGCCGCGCCCGGAGCGCGGGAGGGCGCAAGCGCGGCCGGCCCGCGCGTCGCGCCGTGCGCCGGGCCGTGCGACGCAGGGTCGCGAAGAAGAAATAGCCCGGCGTGACCGACCTGCACGACCTCGTCAAGCGCCAGTTCGGGATCAACGCCGAGCGCTACGTCTCAAGCTACGACCACTCGAAGGGTGAAAGTCTCGACCGCATGCTGGCGGTCGTTAATCCAAGTCAGGACTGGCGCGTCCTGGACATCGCGACCGGGGGAGGGCACACCGCGCTCGCCTTCGCGCCCCGGGTCCGTGAAGTGCTCGCGACCGATATCACCCGGGAGATGCTCGATGCCGCGGAGCGCTTCATCCGCGGCAAGGGCGTTGCCAACGTCTCCTTCTCCGAGGCGGACGCCTGCGATCTCCCCTTCGAGGACGCGGAATTCGATCTCGTGACCTGCCGCGTCGCGCCGCACCACTTTCCCGACTGCGCGAAGTTCGCCCGCGAGATGGCGCGCGTGCTGAAGCCGGGCGGCACGGTAGCCATGATCGACAACGTGGTCCCGGAGGACCCGGCCGTCGCCGAATACATCAACGCGTTCGAGAAATTCCGCGACCCGAGCCATGTCCGCGCGCTCACCGCGACCGAATGGCTCCGGCTCTTCGAGGACGCGGGATTCGCGGTGCACACCACGGAGATTTTCCGCAAGGCTCGCGATTTCGAGGCGTGGGCGGGATTGCAGACGGTGAGCGATTCGGTGAAGGCGGAGCTGAGGCGGAGGCTCGAGAAGGCTCCCCCAGGCGCGGTCGAGACGCTGGGGCCCGAGACGCGCGACGGCAAGCTCTACTTCTACCTCACGGAGATACTGGTCGTGGGGAGGCGGTAGGACGCGGGCCGCGAAGCCACTGCACGTACGCCCAGATCGCGTCGAGATCGCCGGGTTTCAAGAACCGCTCGTACTCGGGCATGTGGATCGCCGCTCCGCGCAGGAAGTGCATCGCGATCGGATTCGTCTTGAAGCGCCTTATGTTCCCGTCCTTCACCCATTCCTCGAACTCGTGGCGATCCTTCACGAGATCGGGGAAGTCGGCGCCGTCCCACGGCGGAATGTAGCCCTTGAGGGAGCGGGGATTCGAGCGGCCGAACCGGCCGCCCGCACCGTGACAACCCGTGCACCCCAGCTCCTGGACGCGCGCGCGTCCCGCGAGGGCCAGGGAATCCTCGGGCGCGTCGTCGCCGGATACCGCGATCACGAACGCCGCCAGGTCGTTGATCTGGCCCGCGCTAAGGCGCTTCCCGAATGCGGGCATGCGGAGCGCGCCCGCCTCGCGTTTCGCGCGCCAGGTTTCGCTCTTGGCGCGCGAATCGGACACGCCGTTCGCGATCCAGTCGCGCACATCTTCCTCGTTATTGGCGTACATCATGAGAGATTTGAAGGAGGGAACGGTGTTCTCCGCGCGTCCCGGGTTGCAGGTCCCGGCGACGCCCTCGGGGCCGTGACAGCCGAAGCATCCGGTCCGCTCGGCCAGCCTGCGGCCGCGCTCGACCGAGGTGAGCTTCGGGCGGAAGGCGGCTGTCCAGAGCACCAGCCCCGCCATCGCGAACATCAGGAGGATCAGCGCGAGGCGTTTCACAAAGAAACGGGCGCGCGGGAAACCGAATGGCACCCCGCGCGCCGGATGGTGGTCATTTCAGGCAGACTTGTTAGATCGCCTCGACGCCGTTCACTTCCAGGGCTCGCGTCGCGTTCTTCATGGTGACGGGCCCCGTGATCTTGACCTGATCGCCCGCATGCTTCTTGGCGGAATTGAACGCGTCGGCATTCTCATGATTCATCGTGAGGACATAGAGCATGCCCTTGCTCGTAAGAAGCCCCATGGGGCCTCCGTTCGCGATGCACGTCCCGGCGCATTCCTTGTGGGCCGCGCCCTTCGCGCCGCGACCGAGATAGCAGCTCAGGTCCACGATCTCGCCGGACACCGTCTTGCTCGCGCCCATTGCCATGGCGCCGTGCGCCGGCATGGCGGCGAACGACACAGCGCCGAACGAGAAGATCGCCACGCTCATTAGGAGACACGCTCCAAGAATTCGCTTCATCCGATTTGCTCCTTCCGTGAAAGGGATTGTCCGCCCGGCATCTGGCCGAGCCTCCATACTATACACCCGAGGCTGGAGGGTTCCCGCCCGCCCGATCTACGCTCTTCCCTTCGATTCGTGACTCCACGGTCCGGCGCGAGGCGGCATCACCCAGCGAGAGGTTGAGCTCCTGGTCCGAGAGAACCTGACGTCGGTTCAGGATTTGCGAGGAATCGTGCTCGGCAAAGAAATTCGTGAGATGGTCTATTCCGACCTCGATCTGCTTCCTGACGCCGACCATCTTGACCAGGTACGCGGCGGCCCACAGGATCCACGCGAGCCTTCCGGAAAGCGGCACGCCGAACAGCTCCAGAACCGAGCTGTGCTTTCCGAGCGAGATGATGTACCCGGCCGTCTTGAACCTGAAGGGTCGCATCGCCCGTCCCTTCGCGCGCTTTACCAGCAGCTCGCCGAGGTAGCTCCCCATGGCGACCGCGGTCTGCGAGAGCGCCGGCTGATAGCGGCCGTCCGGCAGGAGCGAGGCAGCGCAGTCACCGGCCACGTAGACGTCCTCGAGCGGGGTTCCGCCGGGATCGAGCGCGCGCAGATGCTCGTCCACGCGCACGCGGCCGTCCTTGATGTGGAGCACGGGGAGCCGCTCGACGGGCTCCGGAGGATGCACGCCCGCGGTCCAGATGATCGTGAATCCCTCGATCGAGCTTCCGTCGGTGAGGAAGATCCGCTTCGGCTCGACCCGGCTCGCGCCGCGGCCCAGCAGAAGCTTCACCCCCCGCTTCACCAGGAAGCGATCCACGTAGGCCGAATGCTCGGGCCGCGCGGCCGGGATGATGCGGTCTCCCGCCTCGATGATCGTGACCGAGAGGTCCGAGCGCGACACGCTGGGATACTTGGGGGCGAGCGTGTCGATGGCCATGTCGCTCAGCTCCGCAGCGACTTCGACACCCGTGACGCCGCCGCCCACGATCACGAACGAGAGGAGCCTCCGTCTCTGCTCGGCGGTCTCGGCCTGCTCCGCCATCTCGAACAGCTCGACGATGCGCGCGCGAACGTACATCGCGTCCACGATGGTCTTGAACGGCCGGGTGTTTTCCGGGGCGCCGGGGACGTTGTAGTAGTTCGTGACGCTCCCGACCGCAATCACCAGCGTGTCGTACGGAACGACCAGCTCGTTGTGGAGCAGCACCTCGCGGGCGGTGAGGTCGATGCGGGCGGCCTTGTTCTTGAAGAAGCGGATCTGGCGGTGGCGGGCCATGTCGCGGAGCGGATAGACGATGTGGCGGGTCTCGACCGCGCCGACCGCCACCGCCGGAAGGAGCGGGTTGAACTGGAAGAAGTTTTCCTTGTCGATGAGAAGCGTATCCCAGTAGTCGCGCGCGGCCTTCGACCTTCCGATAAAGCGGGCGATATCGAGCCCGGCGAAGCCTCCGCCCAGGATCAGGAGACGCTTCTTCTGCATCGGGAAATCATAGCATGGCGCGGACTCCCGGCTTATCTTCGGCGCCATGCCATCGCAGCGACCCACAACGCCGATACGCCTGACGATCACTCGCGTGAGCTGGGCGCTCGCGACCGGTCTCATTCTGGTGAGCGCGGTCCTTCTCGCGCGGTCCGGCAGCATGAAAAAGGAAATCGAGCGCTCGCGGACGCGGATCGCCGGCCTCTCGCGCGACCTCGAGGAGGAGCGACGCTGGACGGGGCTCCTCTCCTCGTCCACGCTGCGCGCCGCGTCCTTCACCCTCACGCCCGATGCCGATCCAAGCCTGCGCGCCAGGGGGATGATGGATCCCGTGTCGCGCCGCGCGGTGCTGGTCTTCGAGGAGTTTCGGGCGCCGGCGGGGAAGTTCTATGCGCTCTGGGCGCTGCACG
>JAYUAE010000158.1:0-1544 GCA_043741515.1 Candidatus Eiseniibacteriota bacterium
GTGTCCACGGCGGCCCGCGCGGTCACTGCCGGCTCCGCCTCTAGGAGATGGCGCAACGGTTCGCGCCCGCCTCGAGCAGCGTGGGATCTCCCTCCGGGAGCTCGCCGCGCTCGTTGAGCCGCACGATCTCCAGGTGGTTGGCAGGGGTCTCGGGAATCCGGGAGAGGAGCGTCTCCACGAAGGACTCCTCGCCCGCGTTCAGCATCTCGACCTGCAGCAGCACATCGCCCAGGAGGGCGCCGCACGGTTTCCCGTCGAACGGGATCGGCTCGCTGGTGTGGCAGGGGAGGATCCAGATCTCGGGCGAGAGCTGGGCAATCCGCCGCAGCGTCGCGTAGAGCACGTGCGCGCGCTTGCGCGCCTGCTCCGCGCTCGCGGCGAGGTCGGGCCGGCCCACCGTCTCGGGAAAGAGCGTGTCACCGGTCAGGAGCGCTCGCCCATCGACCAGGTAGCTCGTGCTTTCCATGGTGTGCCCGGGAGTGTGAAGCGCCTGGACCTCGACGCTTCCGATCTGGAGCGATTCGTCGCCGCCGAGCGGCCGGAACGTGTAGCTCGCTCGATCCTGCTCGGGAAGGAGCACCTCGGCGTGACATCGCTCGGCGACCGCTCGGGAACGCGAGAGATGGTCGGCGTGAATGTGCGTGTCGACGACGTGGGTGATCTTGAACCCGCGCTCCTGCGCGATCCGCAGATACACGTCCGGATCGACCGAAGCGTCCACGACCATGGCCGCTCCGTCGCACGCGACGATGTACGAGAGGCAGCCCTTGCCGGTCCGGCGGATCTGGATGATCCGCGCGCGTGAGCCCGGGAGATCCACGTCCGCAACGTTCCATGCGAGGCTCCAGGCCTGCATGCCTCCCTTGAGCGAGAGCGCCTCGATGCCCTGCTCTCTCAATGCGCGCACCGCGAGGACGCTCGATTTGCCCTGGGCGCAGACCGCGACCACCAGCTGCCCGGGGGGAATGGGCACGCCCGCGATCGTGGACGGCGCGCTGGGGCGCATCGCGGCCTGGGCGTCCACATGGACACTGCCCGGAATGCGCCACTCTTCCCGCTGCGACTCAGGGCGAATGTCGAGAACCGTCACGGGGTGGCCGCTCTCGAGCCATTCCCGGAGGGCGTCGACTCCGATATCGGTTGGTTTCATGGCTCCTCCGCTGGACCCGGCCACGTGCCCGCTGGCGACGGGATCATGGCGGCTGGTCCGGCTAGGATACCGAAAAGCGGTGGCGGATGGCGCGGGAATACGCGCGCCGCTTCGGAGCCGTTCAGCCTGGGCAGACCGATCGGCTCGGTCGGATTTCCAGCTTCCTTACAGGACTTTGCGACCCCGGATGATGTTGAGCAGCACGACGATTACCGCGATGACGATCAACAGGTGAATCAGGCCGCCCGCGACGTGAAAGGCGAAAAAACCCAGCAACCACAGAACGACGAGTATCACGGCGATGGTCCACAACATGTGCTACCTCCTTCGCGACGTGCGGTCCCACGCTCCAAGGTGAGCCTTGCGAGCCACTGAGGACCCTTTCAACTCCAGC
>JAYUAE010000159.1:0-3917 GCA_043741515.1 Candidatus Eiseniibacteriota bacterium
GTGAGCGAATCGGGACCGATGCGGACGACGGCGAGATCGGTCTCCGGATCGTCCCCGATCAGGGTCGCTTCCCGCATCTGCCCGTCGTCGCGGGTCACGCGGATGGACTCGGCGCCGTGAACGACGTGACTGTTGGTGAGGATGAAGCCGTCGGGCGTGAAGAGGAAACCCGACGCGCTGCCCCCCTCTCCGCGGGGGTCGCGCTGCTTCCCTCGCGGCGCGGGACGCTTCGTCTCGATGTTCACGACCGATGGGCTGACGCGTTCCACCGCGTCCACGACGGACTGCGAGTAGGCGTCCAGAATCAGCGTGTCATCCGGGGCAAGCGTGTGAGCCGGCGCGGCCATGGCACCTTAGATTCGAGGAGGAGCATCCGGATTCTCGCGGCCCTTACGGGTTTGCTGTATTCTGCGCCTGTGTTCGAATCGACATCGCACGAAGCCTGGATCGAGACGGAGGGCGGCCCCAAGCTCTTCACGCGCGCCTGGGGGGACGATCCGAAAGCCCCGGCCGTCGCGATCGTCCATGGCCTCGGGGATCATTCGGGTCGCTGGGAGCGGGTGGGCCGCGCGCTCCAGGCCCGAGGCTTCGTGGCCTACGCGCTCGACCTCCCGGGGCACGGCAAGTCGGAAGGCAAGCGTGGGCACGTGCGCTCGTGGGAGGACTACCGCGCGGCGCTGACGCGCTGGATCGACGTGCTCCGGGCGGACGGCGGCCCGCGCCGGTGGGCGCTCCTGGGCCACAGCATGGGCGGCCTCATCGCGCTCGACTGGGCCGGACGGAATCCCGGGCTGGTGGACGCCCTCGTGCTCTCCGCGCCTCCGTTCGAGCTTTCGCTGCGCCCCGACGCCATCAAGGTGCACGCGGCGCGGCTGATCGGGCTCCTGTGGCCCGGCTTCAGCCAGTCGAACCAGATCCCGCCCTCGCTCCTCTCCCACGACCCCGACGTGATCCGCGCGCATCGCGCCGATCCGCTCGTCCACTTCCGCATCAGCGCGCGCCTCTTTCTCGAGATGCAGAGGGTGCGACGGTCGCTCGCCAGGGAAGCCGCCTCGAACGCCATCCCCACCCTGGTGGTTCAGGGCGGATCGGACCCGGTGACGAGTTGCGCGGGGTGCGCCCAGTGGGCCAAGGCGGCGAAGGAGGGGCTGGTCACGTACAGGGAATATCCGGGGCTCTTCCACGAGATCCTGAACGAGCGGGAAGGCCCCGCCATCCTGGAAGAGATCATCGTGTGGCTCAACCAGACCCTGCGCGCCGCGGATCAGGCCTCGCGCGCGGACAGCAGCATCTCCAGAGCCTCGGTCCAGCCGCGGTAGAGCCGTTCCCGCTCGGCCCGTCCCATCCGCGGACGGAACACCTTCCCCGCCTCACGAAACGCCCGAAGATCCCCGGCGCGCTTCCACCAGCCCGCGCCGATTCCCGCGAGGAGCGCCGCGCCCAGCGCGGTCGTCTCGACGAGGCCGGGCCTGACGATCGGGATGCCCAGGAGGTCCGCCTGGAGCTGCATGAGGAAGCCGTTTCGCGAGGCGCCGCCGTCCACGCGCAGCTCGCGAACCCGTACCCCGGATTCCCGTCGCATCGCTTCCACCAGATCGCGCGACTGGAACGCGATCGACTCGAGCGCGGCCCGGACCAAGTGGGCGCGTGTGGCGCCGCGCGTGAGACCGCACCAGATTCCGCGCGCGCCGGGACGCCAGTGCGGGGCGCCGAGCCCGGCGAACGCGGGCACGAGGATCGTGCCCCCCGCGTCGGGCACCGAGCGCGCGATCGCTTCGCTCGCCTCCGCGGATTCCAGGAGGCCCAGCCCATCGCGCAGCCACTGGATCGCGGCCCCCGCGATGAACACGCTCCCCTCGAGCGCGTACCGCGGCTCGCCCCGCGGACCGCACGCGATCGTGGTGAGAAGCCCGGTCCCGGAGGGAACGCGCTTCGATCCCGTGTGGAGTAGAAGAAAGCAACCGGTGCCGTACGTGTTCTTCAGGCCGCCCGCTTCCGCGCACCCTTGCCCGAAGAGCGCCGCCTGCTGGTCCCCGGCGATGCCCAGGACGGGAATGCCGTCCGCGAGGCCCGGCACGCCTCGCGTGCGCCCGAAGTCCGATACCGAGGGGCGCACCTCCGGGAGGAGCGCGTGCGGCACGCCGAACGTGCGGAGAAGGCCCGGATCCCAGCGGCGGCGGCCGATGTCGTAGAGCATCGTGCGGCTCGCATTCGTCGCGTCGGTGGCATGGACCGCGCCGCCCGTGAGCTTCCAGAGAAGCCAGGAGTCCACCGTGCCGAACGCGAGCGCTCCGCGCCGGGCCCGCGCGAGCGCGCCGTGGGTATTGCGGAGGATCCACTCGAGCTTGGTCGCGGAGAAATAGGGATCCAGCCGGAGGCCGGTGCGCCGCGAGATCGCCCGCTCCTTCCCCGCGCGCCTCAGCGCCGCGCACCGGCCGGCGGTGCGCCGGTCCTGCCAGACGATCGCGGGCGCGACCGGCTTCGAGGTCGCGCGATCCCAGACGAGCGTCGTCTCACGCTGATTCGTGAGCCCGATCGCGGCAATGGACGCGCGCGCGCCACCCAGCGGGCGCAGCGCGGCACGCAAGGCGCGGAGGGCCGTGCCCCAGATCTCCTCGCCCCGGTGCTCCACCCACCCCGGCCGTGGGAAATGCTGCGGCAGCTCCACGTAGCCCCGCGAGCGGAGGCGCCCGTCGCGGTCGAAAGCGAGCACGGTGGTGCCGGTCGTGCCCTGGTCGATCGCCAGGATGAATTCGCGCCGCCCCCCGCTCGCTCGGCCGCGCCTCACCGGAGCGCCCCCGCGCGCTCCATCCCGGCATCGATGATGTCCCGCTCGCGGTCGAGGGCGCTCGTGACGCGATCCACCTCGCTCGCGCGCGCGGCCTCATCCCACCCGAGATGCGGAGCCATCCACTTCGAGACCGGTCCCGCCGCGCTACGCATCGCGTCCCCGTCGAGCCACAGCCGCGAGCGGCGCTCCAGAACGTCTCCGAGATGACGCGCCCGCTCCGCCTGCACCGCATGCGCCACTTCGGCCTCCGTCAGTTCCAGGGTCTCGGCCGCGCCCAAGCGGTCCGGGAAGCGGCCCTTGAGCTTGTCGATGGCCGGAACGCGTCCTTCCAGGGGAATCTCCGCCGTCAGGCACCGTCCGGCGCGCACACCGGTGACACGCGCCACGCGGTCCACCACGCGCTCCGCGAGGCTCCGGTGCGTCGTGTACTTGCCGCCGATCAGGGTCAGCGCGGTTCCCTCCGCGAGAATCCGGTGCTCTCGCGAGTTGGCCCAGGGCAGGATGGCGCTTCCCTGCGCCAGGGAGCGAAGCCCCGCGAAGACCCGCAGCGGCCGCGCCCCAGGGCCGATCCCGGGGACCGCTCGCGCGGCTTCCTCCAGAAGATAGCCGATGTCCTCCGCGCTCGGAGCGATTCGTCCGGGCGGCGTGTCGTCGTCCGCGTCGGTGGTCCCGACGAGCGAGTAGGCGCCCCATGGAAGCACGAAGAATACGCGCCCGTCACGGCGCGCCGAGAGAAGGAGCGCGCGTTCACGCGTGAGGCCGCGGACCACGACATGGGCGCCGCGCGTGCGGCGGAGCCCTGCCCGCCGGCGGCTCGAGACGAGCGCCCGTATCTCCTCGACCCAGGGGCCCGCCGCATTCACGATGCACCGCGCTTCCGCCTCGCCCTCCTCGCCCGTGTCCACGTCGCGGAAGCGCGCGCGCCAGAGGGATCCCGGCGCGCCCTCGAGCCCCACGACCTCCGTGTAGGTCCGCACCGCCGCTCCCGCGCGATCCGCCGAGACCGCGACCGCGACGCAGAGAAGCGCATCGTCCATCTGCGCGTCCCAGTAGAGCGAGGCGCCCAGGAGCCCCTCCGGGCGGAGCGAGGGCTCGAGCGCGAGCGCCTCTCCGGGGCCCACCGCCC
>JAYUAE010000160.1:0-9026 GCA_043741515.1 Candidatus Eiseniibacteriota bacterium
TCCGGCCCGTCGTGGGAAGCCAGGAGGCGGGGCGCCTGGCCTCCGAGGACAAGGACTCGCTCTGTCTGGCGTCCCCGATCGTGGCGCAATCGCTCGGTCTCCCGGTCGTGGATCCCGCCGCGGAGGATGCGCCGCGGCGCCCGCGTCGCTTCTTCGTGCTCGGCGCGGGCGGCAGCAAGCCGAGCGGGCGCGACAAGACGGCGGTCCTCCTCTCGCTGGAGAACCGCCCTGGCCGGCTCCTCGAGGTGCTCCGGCGGCTCGCGGAGCGCGAGATCAATGTCGGGTGGATCGAGTCGCGAACGCACCGGTGGCGGCCCGGCGAGCATCTGTTCCTCCTGGAGCTGGGCGGACATCGTCTGGAGCCGCCGCTTCGCGAGGCGCTGGAGGAGGTCCGGCCCGCGACGCTGCTCCAGCGGGTGCTGGGCAGCTTCCCGGCGGCGGAGCCCTCATCCTAGTGGTACACTGCGGCGGACAGGTGGCGAAAGCTCCCGAGGACAACGATGGCGACCCGCACGGTGGAACCGGTTAGGTCAGAAATCCGCTCGCTCGAGCCCTACGTGCCCGGCAAGCCCATCGAGGAGCTGGAGCGCGAGCTCCATATTTCGGGCGCGATCAAACTCGCGTCGAACGAGAACCCGCTGGGCCCCTCGCCGCTCGCGATCGAGGCGATGAGCGAGGCGATCCGGGGCGCGAACCGCTATCCGGACGGCAGCTCCTTCTACCTCCGCGAAGCGCTCTCGGGATTCTGGAACGTCCCCTTCGAGCAGACCGCCGTCGGTTCGGGATCGAACGATCTGATCGACGTGCTGTGCCGGATCCACCTCGGACCGGGAGACGAGGCGGTGATGTCGGATCCCGCGTTCGTCATGTTCGCGATCGCGGTCCGCGTTGCGGGAGGGAAGCTGGTGCGCGTCCCGGGCCGCGACCTCTTCCACGATCCGGAATCAATGCTCGCCGCCGTCAACGAGCGCACGCGTCTCGTGTACTTCTCGAACCCCGATAATCCGACCGGCACCCGCGTCACACGGAGGGAGCTGGACGATTATTTCCGGCGCGTGCCCGAACACGTGCTCACGATCCTGGACGAGGCCTACTTCGAATACGTGACCGACCCGGAGTATCCCGACGGGCTCGAGTACTTGAGGCAGGGAAAGCGCGTCGCGGTGCTCCGCACGTTTTCCAAGATCTACGCGCTGGCGGGGCTTCGGGTGGGCTACGGATTCTTCCCAGCCGATCTCGCTTCCCTCGTGCACCGCGTGCGGCTTCCGTTCAACGTGACCAGCGTGGGGCAGGCCGCGGCCAGGGCGAGCCTCGAGGACAAGGATCAGGTTCCAAGGAGCCGCTCGCTCAACGCGGACGCCCTGACGTTTCTCCTCGCCGAGCTGCCCAAGCTCGGGCTTGCGCTCACGCCGACGTGGGCGAACTTCGTGCTGGCCAGGTTTCCCGGCTCGGCCGTGGACGCCGCCCAGAAACTCGAGCGGCTGGGCGTGATCATCCGCCCCGTGACCTCCTTCGGACTGCCGCCCGGGTACGCGAGGATCAGCGCCGGCACGCGGCCTGAGCTCACGAGGCTTCTCGACGGTCTCCGCCGGGTGCTGTGACGCGAGACACCATCGCGATTCACGGGCTCGGGCTGATCGGCGGATCGCTGGGCTTGGCGCTCCGGGCGCGGCGCGACCCTCCGCGGGTCGTGGGATTCGACCCCGATCCGGAGACGGCGCGCATTGCGCTCGAGCGCTCGGCGGTGCACGCGCTGCTCCCGGACCCGGCCGCCATCGATCCGGATGTCGGCCTGGTGGTGACCGCGGTGCCGCCCCGCGTTGCGGTCTCTCTCGTCCCGCGCCTTCTCGCGTCCTTGTCCGAGGGGGTGTCACTCACGGATCTCTCGAGCGTGATGCTCCCGGTCCTGACCGCGGCGGGAACGGGCGCCATGGCGGCGGGAAGATTCGTCGGCTCGCATCCCCTGCGAGGCTCGGAGGAGCGGGGGATCAAGGCCGCGCGGAGCGACCTCTACGACGGCGGCACGGTCCTGATCGGCGCGCCGCTCACGCCCGGATCGCCGGCCGAGAGCATCGCCTCGATGTGGCGCTCGATCGGCGCGGTCCCGGCCGCGATCGCCCCCGCGATCCATGACGCGCTTGTGGCGCTCACGAGCCATCTTCCCCAAGTCGTCTCCACCGCGCTCGTGCGCACGCTGCGGCGGACCGGCAACATGACCGGCATTCTCGCGCAGGGAGCGGGCCCGGGACTGCGGGACATGTCGCGCCTCGCCGGATCACCGCCGGACCTCTGGTTCGACATCCTCACGCTGAACGCGGACAAGCTCACGCCCGCCCTCGAGCTCCTCGAGCGCGAGGTGCGGGGGCTTCGCCACGCCATCGAGCGGAAGGATCCCGAGCTCCGCGGGCTCCTCGAGGAGGCGCGCGCGTTCCGCCGGGAGATCGCTCCATGAGCCGGGCCCGCATCGCCCCGCGCGGGGCGCTCAGCGGCGAGACCCGGGTCCCCGGCGACAAGTCCATCACGCAGCGCGCCATCTTGCTGGGCGCGCTGGCGCCCGGTATCACGCGGATCCGCGGCGCGAACACCGGCGAGGACGCCCGCGCCGCGCTCGCGATGGTGCGGCAGCTCGGCGCGCGCGTCACCGCCTCGGTCCGGGAAGGGATCGTGATCCGCGGCGGAACGCTGCGCGAGAGCGACCGCGTGCTGGACGCACGCAATTCCGGCACCGCCCTGAGGCTCGCGACGGGGCTCCTGGCGGCGCAGCCCTTCCTCTCCATCGTGACCGGCGACGCCTCGCTCAGGCGACGCCCTGTGGCGCGGGTCATCGAGCCGCTGCGCGTCCTCGGCGCGGACCTGACCGCGCGGCAGGGGGACCGGCTCCCGCCGATCGTGGTGCGCGGCCGGCCGCTCCAGGGCGCGGCCGTGGTGACCTCGGTGCCCAGCGCCCAGGTCAAGAGCGCGGTGCTCCTGGCCGGCATCCAGGCCAACGGCGTGACGTCGGTTCGCGAGCCATCGCCCACGCGCGATCACACGGAGCGGATGCTTCCGCGCTTCGGCGTCCCGGTCGAGCGGGAGGGCACCTCCGCGCGCGTGCGCGGCCCGGCCACGCTCGAAGCGGCGGAGATCGAGGTTCCCGGGGACTTCTCGGCCGCGTCCTTCCTGCTCGCGGCCGCTTCGATCGTGCGCGGATCGGACATCGTGCTCAAGGGGGTGGGCGTGAATCCCACGCGCATCGCCTTCCTCGAGCATCTCGCGGGCGTGGGGTCGGGGCTGGAGCGCGGGAACGAGCGGGTTGTCTCCGGGGAGCCGGTCTCGGATCTGCGCGTCCGCGCGGGCAACCTTCGCGGGGGCCGCGTCCTGCCGGCCGAGGCGCCGGGGCTCATCGACGAGCTGCCGCTCGTGGCCGTGCTGGCCGCCTTTGCCGACGGGAAGACGGTGGTGCGCGGCGCGGAAGAGCTTCGGGTGAAGGAATCGGATCGCGTGGCAACCGTGGCGGCGGGACTTCGCGCGATCGGCGTCGAGGTGGAAGAGCACCCCGATGGATGGACGATCCACGGAAAAGCGGGGAAGGTCCGCGGTGGCACCGTGGACGCGGCTGGGGACCATAGGATCGCGATGGCGTTCATGGTCGCGGGGCTCGCGGCGCGGGAAGGGGTCACCGTCCTGGGAGCCGAGTCCGTGCGCGTCTCGGACCCCGGATTCCTGAGCCGCCTGCGGGGCCTCTTTCGTTGAAGCCGTTCGTTCTCGCAATCGACGGACCGGCGGGAGCAGGCAAGAGCACGACCGCTCGCGGCGTGGCGGAGCGGCTCGGGCTCCTCCACGTGGACTCGGGCGCCATGTACCGGGCCGTCGCATGGCTCGCGCTCCGGAACGGCGTCCCGCTGGACGACGAGGCGGCCCTCCTGGCCGCGCTCGAGCGCACGCGGGTCGCGCCGGGCCCCGATGGCGTGACCGTGGATTTAGTCCCGGTCGAGCGCTCGATCCGGACCGCGGAGATGGGGGAGGCCGCATCGCGCGTGGCGCTCCACCCCGGGGTCCGCCGCAAGCTCGTCTCGCTCCAGCGCTCCTTCGCGCGCCCGCCCGGGCTCGTGATGGAGGGGCGCGACATCGGCACGGTCGTCTTCCCCGACGCCGACCTCAAGATCTTCATCTCCGCCACCGCCCAGGCGCGCGCCGAGAGGCGCTACCTCGAGCTCCGGGCCAAGGGCGAGAACGCGGACCGGGAGGCGATCGTGGCCCAGATCCGGGAGCGCGACCAGCGCGACACGGAGCGGGCGGCCAGCCCTCTCGTCCGGGCGCCCGACGCGATCCTGCTCGATACGACCGGGATCGGCGCCGCGGAGCAGGTGGACCTGGCCTCCCACTGGGCATCGCTCGCCATGAAGCCGGCGAGGCGGATCGGGGCGATTTACGCCTTCGGGAGCGGATTCACGCGCCTCTTTGCCCGGACCATGCTCGATTTCCACATCGAGGGGCTGGACCGCATTCCCCGGAAGGGACCCCTGATCGTCGCCTGCAACCACATCTCTTTCTGGGACCCCCCTTTGGTGGGGGCCCACCTCCCCAGGGAGATGCACTTCGTGGCGAAGGCCGAATTGTTCCATAATCCCTTGTTCGGAGCCCTCATCCGGTCTTATAATTCCATCCCCATTCAACGAGGGGCACAGGCTCGTACGGGGCTTCGAGGCGCGGAAGGCGTTCTCTCCGCGGGCGGCGCGGTTCTCATCTTTCCGGAAGGCACGCGAAACAAGAGCGGCGAGCTGATGGCGCCGCGGTCGGGGGTGGGACGCCTCGCGGCCGCCACGCGGACCCCGGTCGCGCCCGCGTGCATCACGGGCTCGAACCAGATCCGCCGTTCGATGAGGCGGCAGGTCCCGATCCGGATCACATTCGGCTCGCCGATGATGCCGCCCGGCTCGGATCGTCCCGAGCGGGAAGAGGTGCGCGCATTCGCCAGAAAGGTCATGGATATGATCGCGGCGCTGCGCGCGGAGCAGGAGACCAAACATGGAAGTGATCGTCGCCGATAACGCGGGCTTCTGCTTCGGCGTGAAGCGCGCCATCAAGATGGCGAATGACACCCTGGACGCGGCCGGAACGAGCGTGAAGTCGCTCGGGTCCTTGATCCACAACCCGCAGGTGGTGAACTCGTTCCGCAAGAGGGGGCTGGAGGTGGTCGCCGATCTGGACAGCCTGGACCCCGAGGAGACGGTCATCATCCGCTCCCACGGTGTCGGGCCGGAGATCAAGAACCAGGCGATCGATCTCGGGCTCAAGGTCGTGGACACGACCTGCCCGTTCGTCACCAAGGCGCAGCAGTACGCGGCCAGGCTCATCGCCGACGGCTACAAGGTCGTCATGATCGGGGACAAGAACCACCCCGAGGTGATCGGCGTGGTCGCGCACACGCAGAACCAGGCGATCGTGCTCGACACGGTCGAGGAAGCGGAGAAGCTCAAGTTCATTCCGCGCATGGGCGTGGTGTTCCAGACCACGCACTCCATCGGGCACGTCCAGAAGATCGTGGGCGCGCTCCTGAAGCGCGGCAAGGAAGTGCGCGTGTTCAACACGCTCTGCGGCGCCACGACGTCGATGCAGAAGACCGCGATCGAGCTTTCGTCCGAGGTCGAGGCGATGGTGATCGTGGGCGGACGTCAGAGCGCGAACACGGCGCAGCTCGCGGAAGTTTGCCGCAAGGTGAACCCGCGTGTGCTCCAGATCGAAGCGGCCGACGAGATCCGCGAGGACTGGTTCCAGGGGCTCACGAGGGTCGGGCTATCCGCCGGCGCCTCGACCCCGGACGAGGTCATCGCCGAAGTCGTGGAGCGGATCACGAGGATCGAGCCCAGCCCCGCGCGGGCCTGAATCAGGCACCACCGGCCTCAACGGCCGAATTTCATAGAAGAAGCAAGGGGGAACACCAACAGATGGTTCGACGTCATGAGGAAGATGTGGATGTGAAGGACGACTTGGCGGAAGACGCCGAGGTCGAGAACAAGCCTCGCAAGCGCAAGCCGCAGACGAGGCTCATCCATGCTGAAGGGGAAACCGAAGGCACGGTGACCGCCGTCGGCACCCAGGAGCTCGACTCCGACGAGGAATCCGCGAGCATGATGGCGGAAATGCTCCAGCTCTACGAGGACTCGCTCAAGGACCTCGAAGAAGGGGAGATCGTCCGCGGCCGCGTTCTGAAGATCGACGACAAGGAAGTCACCGTGGACGTCGGCTTCAAGTCGGAAGGCGTGATCCCGGTCGAAGAGTTCCCGGACCTGGAAGGCGTGAAGGTCGGGGACGAGATCGAAGTCTTCCTCGAAAAGACCGAGAACCAGGACGGCCTCGTCGTGCTGTCCAAGCAGCGGGCCGATTTCGTGAAGGTCTGGGACCGCGTGAAGACCGCCGCGGACCAGGGAGAGCTGGTCGAGGGAAGACTGGTCCGGAAGATCAAGGGCGGCGTGGTGGTCGACCTCTACGGGGTCGAGGCGTTCCTCCCCGGCTCGCAGATCGCGCTGCGCCAGGTGCAGAACGTGGATTCCCTGATCGGCCAGGGCATGGAGTTCAAGATCATCAAGCTGAACAAGCGCCGCCGGAACATCGTCGTGTCCCGTCGCGCCGTGCTCGAAGAACACCGCGCCAAGCAGAAGACCGAGATCATCGGGGAGCTGGCGAAGGATCAGATTCGCGAGGGCGTGGTGAAGAACATCACCGATTTCGGCGCCTTCGTGGACCTCGGCGGCATCGACGGTCTGCTCCACATCACCGATATGTCCTGGGGCCGCGTGAGCCACCCCTCCGAGCTGGTTTCCATCGGCGAGAAGGTGAAGGTGAAGGTCCTCTCCTTCGATCCCGAGAAGGAACGCATCTCGCTGGGCATGAAGCAGCTCACGCCCTACCCGTGGGAAGAAGTCGACAAGCGCTACCTGGTGGCCCAGAAGGTCAAGGGGAAGGTGGTCTCCATCACCGACTACGGCGCCTTCGTGGAGCTGGAGAAGGGGATCGAGGGGCTGGTCCACATCTCCGAGATGTCCTGGACGCGCCACGTGCGCCATCCTTCGAAGGTGGTCGCCATCGGAGATCAGATCGAGGCGGTCATCCTCAAGATCGACAAGGAAAACGAGAAGATCTCGCTCGGCCTGAAGCAGACCGAGCCGGATCCGTGGCTCACGCTCGATCAGCGGTTTCCGATCGGGACGCGGCTCAGCGGAAAGGTGAGGAACCTGACCAACTTCGGCGCCTTCGTGGAGATCGAAGAGGGGATCGACGGTCTGGTCCACATCAGCGACATGTCCTGGACGCGGCGCGTCGTGCATCCGAGCGAGGTGCTGAAGAAGGGGGACAAGGTCGACGTCGTGGTTCTCTCCATCGACAAGGACGCGCGGCGGATTTCGCTCGGCTTGAAGCAGGTGAGCGAGGACCCGTGGCCCACGCTGGCCGAGAAGTACATTCCGGACCTCATCGTGAAGGGCAAGGTGGTCCGCCTTCTGGATCGCGGCGTCATCGTGGACCTGGAGGAGGGGCTGGAAGGCTTCATCCCGCTCTCGCAGCTGGGAGTGGATGGACTCAAGAAGCCCGCCGAGAGCTTTCACGTGGGGGACGATCTGAGCCTCAAGGTGACCCGCGTGGACACGCAGGCGCACCGGATCATCCTTAGCGTTCGCGCATGGCTCGCCGACCAGACTCAGGCGGACCAGGCCGAATTCCAGGTCAAGTTCAAGCCGGTTCCGGCGCCCGAGGGCGCGGATTCGGGGTCCGATTCGGGCGCGGAAGCGCTGCCGGAGGAGGCCGTCGCGGTGGAGGCCGAAGAGAGCGGCGACGCGGCAACCGAGTTCTGACGTGAGATGACGGAAGCAGTCGCGACATCGCCCGAGGGGTCTTCCAAGGCCCCTCGGGTTTCTTTTTGGACCCTCGGGTGCCGGCTGAACCAGTACGACACGGCGGCGCTCAGGGCGCGGTTCCTGGGGGCGGGCATGGTGGAGGCCGGGGCAAGCGCGGGGGCGGGAGCTGCGGCGGGCGCCGAGGGTCCGGACGCTGCGGCGCCGAACCTCATCGTCGTGAACACCTGCACGGTCGCTCGCCGCCAGCATCTCGAAACGCCAGTCATGAAATCGTTTCGCCGCGTTTCCTGAGCGACAGGTTGACCCTCTAGCGGTTCTCCCGATATTCTCGCCACCGAATCCGATCCGACACCCACCCGGAGGGGACCGTCATGTGGATCCTCAAGAATATGGTCTGGCTCCTGATCATGGTCGCGGTCGTCGGCTTCGCGATCCTGAACGTGAACGGCCGCGCGTCCGAGATCCGGCTCCCCGGCGCCACGTACGTGGATCTTCCCCTGACCGCCGTCTTGTTCGCGGCGTTCGTGCTGGGCATGTTCCTGGCTTTCTTGCTGACCCTGGTCAACATCCTCAAGGGGCGGGCCGTCATGGGCCGACTGACCCGTGAGAATGAGAGCCTGAAGCAGGAGCTGCGCACGCTCCGCAACCTTCCGCTGGAGGACCTGAGGCTGGTGGACCGCGAGGGCAGCGAGGCCTGATGTCGAGCATCTTCTCGTTCGTCCTGTGGGGCGGGGTTCTGGCCCTGGTCGGGTGGGCCGCGTGGACTCTCTCCGGAGGCTTCACGACGGAGCGCCCGGGGCCCGAGACCCCGTACCGTCACGGCCTGGATGCCCTCCTGCGCGGGGACAAGAACGAGGCGCTTCGGGCCTTCACCGAGACGGTGTCGATCGACACCGACAACGTGGACGCGTACCTCCACATCGGGAACCTCCTTCGCGAGCGCGGTGAGACGCTCCGCGCCCTCCACATCCATCGCGAGCTCACGGTGAGGGCCGGGCAGACGCTCGCGCAGCAGCGGGACTTCCGCGAGGCGCTGGTGCTGGATCTGATCGCGCTCGGGCGTTCGAAAGAGGCGATCGACGAGGCGCTAGAGCTGCGCGAGCTGGACCGCAAGAACGGCCGCGGCCTCACGCTCCTGCTCCGGGCGCACGAGGCCGCGGGCGACTGGGACCGCGCCTTCGAGGTGCGCTCCGA
>JAYUAE010000161.1:0-3886 GCA_043741515.1 Candidatus Eiseniibacteriota bacterium
CCGCCCGCGCTCTTTTCACCCGCCCGGCCCTCTTCGACAGACATCCCCGCAAGCGAGAGGAGGAACGAACTATTTCCACAACCAAGGAAGTCCGCATCAACGATCGAATCCGTATTCCGACGGTCCGCGTGATCGGGCCGGACGGTGAGCAGGTAGGCATCCTGGGAATCCGCGAGGCACTGGCCTACGCGCAGGAGCGCCAGCTGGATCTGGTGGAGATCTCTCCAACCGCGCGACCCCCGGTATGCCGGGTGATGGACTTCGGAAAGTACAAGTACGAGCAGAACAAGAAGCTCCAGAAGGCGCGAAAGAAGCAGCACGTCACGCATCTCAAGGAAGTCAAGTTGCGCCCGAAAATCGAGGAGCACGATTACCGATTCAAGGTGAACAACGGACGCCGCTTCCTCGAGCTGCACGACAAGGTGAAGTTCACGGTGACGTTTCGCGGGCGCGAGATGGCCCACACCGATTCGGGCTTCCGGCTCCTGCAGCGCGTCGTCGTGGACCTCGAGGAAGTGGGGCAGGTGGAGAACCCGCCCCGTCTCGAAGGACGAAACCTCGTGCTGCTGATGGTGCCGCGCTCGACGGCGATCAAGCCGCCCGAGAAGAAACCGGCTACGGCCGGCGAGAAGAAGCCGGTCCAGGCCTCCGCGAAGGCGACGGAGAAGAAGCCGGCCCCGGCGGCCGCGAAGCCGCCGTCAACCCAGGGAGCCGTCGCGGGCAAGCCGCCGGCGCCTCGGAGCTAGGAGCCAACGATGCCGAAAATGAGAACGAACCGCGCCGCCGCGAAGCGTTTCAAGCGGACCGGCACGGGAAAGCTGAAGCGGGCGAAGGCCTATGCCCGGCACAATCTGGGGTCGAAGACCCGCAAGCGGAAGCGCCGCCTGCACGCTCCGGCCCTCGTCGAGCCGACCGAGGCTCGACGCATGCGACAACTACTCCCTTACGGCGGTTGATCCTGAGATCCGGATCCCGCCCCTGAAGAGGTAACGACTCATGCCACGCACAAAAACCGTCGTCCCGGGACGGAAGCGCCGCCGCAAGGTGATGATCGCGGTGAAGGGAAACCGCGGCGGCAGGCGGAAGCTCTACCAGACCGCGCGCGAAACCCTGATGCGCAGTCTCCAGTTCGCCTACCGCGATCGCAGGGCCAAGAAGCGCGACTTCCGCAGGCTCTGGATCGTGCGCATCAACGCGGCGGCCCGGCTCCACGGGCTTTCGTACAGCACGTTCATCCGCGGCTTGAAAGTCGCTCAGATCGACATCGACCGGAAGATCCTGGCCGACCTGGCCGTTCGCGACGAACCGGCTTTCGCCGCTCTGGCCGAGGTCGCGAAACAGGCACAAGCCGCAGCCTAAGGCGTCCGCCCCATGATCGAGCGGCTCGACGCCCTGGAGGCCGAAGCGGCGCGGGCGATGGAAGCCGCGCAGGACGAGGGCGCCCTCGAAGAGGCCCGCGTCCGCTGGCTGGGCCGCAAGAGCGAGCTCACCGGAATACTCCGCGGTTTGAAAGATCTGTCGCCCGGGGAGCGCGTCTCGGTTGGAGCGCGCGCGAACCAGCTGCGCGAGAGCCTCGAGGGCCGCTATCAGGAAGTCCGGGCGCGGCTCTCCTCGGGCTCCTCCGCGGCCAGGGACGGCGCGGGCAGCGATCTCACGCTGCCGGGCCGATCCATCCCCAGAGGCCACGAGCACCTCATCTCCCAGGTCCTCCGCGAAGTGCGGAGCATCTTCCACGGGATGGGATTCGCGCTTGCCGAAGGACCGGAAGTCGAGGACGACCAGCACAACTTCGGCGCGCTCAACATGCCCAAGGGGCACCCGGCCCGCTCCGCGACCGACACTTTCTACCTGCGTCCCGACGTCCTGCTGCGGACCCACACCTCATCGGTCCAGATCCGCACCATGGAGAAGCAGCAGCCGCCCGTGCGCATCATCTGTCCCGGGCGCGTCTACCGGAACGAGGCGGTCGACGCCACCCACCACTTCGAGTTCCATCAGGTCGAGGGGCTCTACGTGGACGAGGACGTGGCGCTGTCGGATCTGAAGGGGACGCTGGAGCACTTCCTGAAGCAGTTCTTCGGTCCGGAAACCGAGATGCGCTTCTCTCCTTCTTACTTTCCATTCGTGGAGCCCGGCGCCCAGGTCGAGATACGCTGCTTCTTCTGCGGCGGGAAGGGCTGCGGCGTGTGCGGCCCGCTCTCCGGCGGATGGCTCGAGGTGCTTGGGGCGGGCATGGTCCACCCGAACGTGTTCCGCGCGGTCGGCTACGATCCGGAGCGCTGGACCGGCTTCGCGTTCGGCGCCGGGATCGAGCGGCTGGTCATGCTGCGCCACGGCGTGCCGGACATCCGGCTCTTCTATGAAGGCGACATCCGCTTCCTTCACCAGTTCTAGGGGGTCTCGATGAAGTTCACGTGGGGCTGGCTCGGCGACTGGGTCGACCTCCCGCCCACGCCGGAGGCGCTGGCGCACGAGCTCGCGATGCGCGGCTTTCCGGTCGCCTCGATCGAGCAGGGGGTCTCGCTCGATCCCGCGATCATCGTCGGACGCGTGCTCGAGGTCGCGCCGCATCCGAACGCCGACCGTCTGCGCCTCTGCGCGGTTGACGTCGGCGCCGCGAAGCTCTCCATCGTCTGCGGCGCGTCCAACGTGGCCGCCGGGATGTCGGTCGCCGTGGCGCAGATCGGGGCGAAGCTTCCCGATGGAACGAAGCTCCGCAAGAGCAAGATCCGCGGCGTCGAGTCCGAGGGGATGATCTGCTCGGAGAGGGAGCTCGGGATCTCCGAGGAGTCGGAGGGGATCTGGCCTCTTCCCGGCGCCCCGCCCATCGGGAGTCCGGTGCAGGCGCTGCTCGGTCCCGGCGACGCGATCCTCGACGTCGAGATTACCTCGAACCGGACCGACTGCATGTCGGCACGCGGGCTCGCCCGCGAGATCGCCTCGATCATGCGGACGCAGGTCAAGCCGGCGCCGCCGCTCCGCGCGACGGGAAAAACGCCCGCGCCCACCGTCACCGTCGAGGACCCCAGGGACTGCAGGCGCTACATGGCGCGCGTGGTGGAGGGCATCCGCATCGCTCCCTCTCCGGACTGGCTCAGGCAAAGGCTCGAGGCGACGGGGTTCCGCTCCATCAGCAACGTCGTGGATGTCACGAACTACGTTCTCAGGACGCATGGGCAGCCGATCCACGCTTTCGACGCGGCGAAGGTGGAAGGGGCGACGATCGTCGTCAGGCGCGCCCGCGCGGGAGAGAAGCTCACGCTGCTCGATGGCCGACTGGCCGGGCTCCACCCGGGCGTGCTCGTGATCGCCGACCGGTCGAAGCCTCTGGCGCTGGCGGGAATCATGGGCGGACTCGACTCCGGAATCACGGACAAGACCACGAGCGTGATCCTCGAGTCGGCCGAGTTCTCGCCCGAGCTGACGCGGGAATCGGCGCGGAGCCTGGGACTGGACACCGACGCCTCGCAGCGCTTCATCCAGGGCGTGGATGCGGCGGGCGTGGCGACCGCGCTGGACGAGACCGCCCGGCTCCTCGCCGAGACCGCCTCGGGGAACGTCGCCGAAGCGGTCCTCGACCTGTGGCCGGGGAAGCCGCCCCGGAGAACCGTGCGTCTTCGCCGCGCGAGGGTACGCCGCCTCCTTGGGATGGACGTGGATCGCGCCGCGATCACCGACGCGCTCGCGACCCTCGAAATCCGGCAGTCCGGAAGCGAGTGGAACGGAGCGGAGGAGACGGCCGCATTCGAGCCCCCGGCCTACCGGAAGGATCTGGAGATCGAGGAGGACCTGATCGAGGAGGTGGCACGGGTCGTCGGCTACGACAAGGTGCCGACCCGGGTGCGGGGGAGCGGCGCGGCGACCTCCAGCCGTGGGGGCGCGGATC
>JAYUAE010000162.1:0-20062 GCA_043741515.1 Candidatus Eiseniibacteriota bacterium
CCTGGAATACCGTCCAGAGGCAGCGCTTTTGTGCCGAGGAAGTGGTCTCCGCGGGGCGATGCGCACCGACGGAGCATGGACTCCTGCTCTACGGAGGCGCCATGTCCCGGCCGATTCTCCAGCAGCTCGGCTTCGAGCGGGTCGGCCATGTGAGCCTTCTGCTCGATGAATTTGGAACGCGGCAGAGTCGCGAGGACCCCCAATGACCGTTTCCGGAATCCTTGAAATCCTCGAGCGGCGCGGCGGCTTTCTCCGCGACCCCGCCCGCGCGTTCGCGCCCAGCCAGCAGGACGTCTTCGTTCCCGCGACGCTCATCGAGCGTTTCCACCTGATCTCCGGCGCGCTTGTTTCCGGTCCGGCCCGGCCGGAGCGACAGGGCCTCAGGCTCGAGAGCGTCGAATCGGTCTGCGGCCTGGATCCCGAGACCTTCCGCGAGCGCGCATCCTTCACCGAGCTGACCGCTACGAATCCGGACCGCCGCTTTCACCTGGGCGCCGGCGGCAACGTGTCCATGCGCATCATCGATCTCTTCGCGCCGGTCGGACGCGGCACGCGCGGGCTCATCGTCTCACCCCCGAAGGCCGGCAAGACCCAGCTCCTCGAGGATTTTGCCACCGCCATCCACGCCGACGCGCCGGACACCAGCGTGATCGTCCTCCTCGTGGACGAGCGGCCCGAGGAGGTGACCCACTTCCGGCGCAAGGTCGCGGCGGAGGTGCTGGCCAGCAGCAGCGATCAGTCGCTGGAGGACCACGTCCAGCTCGCGACCATGTGCATGGCCAAGGTGCGCTGCGAGCTGACGTGCGGCCGCCACGTGGTCGTTCTGGTGGACAGCCTGACGCGCATGGGCCGCGCGTTCAATTCGTACGGCTCCGACTCGGGACGCACCATGAGCGGCGGGCTGGATTCCCGCGCGCTCGAGATCCCGCGCAAGTTCTTCGGGATGGCGCGGAACGTGGAGAACGGCGGCTCGATCACGGTCCTCGCGACCGCGTTGATCGAGACCGGCTCGCGCATGGACGACATGATCTTCGAGGAGTTCAAGGGGACCGGGAACAGCGAGATCGTCCTCGACCGCGCGCTTGCCGACCAGCGGATCTTCCCCGCCATCAACATCGCCAAGAGCGGGACGCGGCGTGACGAGCTTCTCTACTCCAAGGCCGAGCTCGACGCGATCAACCGGCTCCGCCGCCACGCTCTGGGGCTGCCGCCCAAACAGGCCATCGTGGAACTTCGGAAGGCGCTGGAACAGTGGCCCACCAACGAGGAGATGCTGAAGCAGATCGTGGGGACCTGATGGGGCCCCTTCACGCGAGCGCCTCGTCGTCAAGCCCCGCTCGATGCGTCTCCGGCGCGAACCAGGTCGCCACCAGCGTGATCGCGCAGCAGAGGACCAGGTAGCCCGCCACCGCGCGGGGGCCGTGGCGCGCCATCAGCAACGTGGCGATGAACGGCGCAAGGCCGCCCGAGAACACCGAGGTGAGCTGGTAGACCAGCGAGGCGCCGCTGTAGCGGACGGATGTGCCGAATAGCTCCGAGAAGTATGCGGCCATGGGGCCATACATCATGTCGTGCCCGACCATGGCCAGCACGATGGCGATCGCGACCAAACCTGGCCCTCGCCCGATCAGCCAGAAGAACGGGAACGCGACCAGGAGCGAGATTGCGCCTCCTGCGAGGTATATGGGCCTTCGGCCGACGCGGTCGGAGAGATGCGACCAGAACGGGATCGCCACGAGCCCGACGAGCGCGGACAGCACCACGCCGCTCAGCATGGTGCTGCGCGAGTACCCGAGCGTCTTCTCGCCGTAGCCGGGCACGAACACGGTGAATATGTAGAAGAGGACGTTCTGCGCGAAGCGCATCCCCATTCCGATCAGCACCTGGCGAGGATGCCGGCGGAGCACGTCGAGCAAGGGGGCGCGTGACTCCCGGCGCGTCTCCTTCAGCGCCATGAAGACCGGCGACTCGAGGACGCGAAGCCGGACGAAGAGCCCGATCCCGACCAGCACCACCGAGAGCAGGAACGGCACCCTCCATCCCCAGGCGAGGAATGCGCTCTCCGGGAGCCTGGCCGAGAGCAGGGCGAAAAGGCCGGTCGAGAGGAGGAGCCCGGCCGGAACCCCCATCTGCGGCCACGAGCCGTGAAAACCCCGTCGTCCGCCGCTCGAGTGCTCCACCGCCAGCAGCACCGCTCCGCCCCATTCCCCACCGACGCCGAAGCCCTGGACGAAGCGGAGCACGACCAGGACGACAGGCGCCCAGATGCCGATCCGATCGTAGCCCGGCGTGAGGCCGATCAACGCGGTCGCCGCGCCCATGATCAGGAGCGACCACACCAGCATCGTCTTCCGGCCGATGCGGTCGCCATAGTGGCCGAACACGATCCCGCCCAACGGCCGCGCGATGAATCCGACCGCGAAGGTGCCGTAGGCGCTCAGGGTCCCGGCGAGCGGGTCGAGCGTGGGAAAGAAGAGGCGATTGAATACCAGCGCCGCGGCCGTGCCGTAGAGGAAGAAGTCGTACCACTCGATCGTGGTGCCGACGAAGCAGGCCAGGATGACTCGTCGGAACTGAGCGTCCCTCACTGCTTCTTCACGTACGTCAGGTCGTAGAGCACGGTCCAGGTTTTCCCCTCGTCGGTAGAGTTCTCTCCCAGCTGGCGCACGCTCCCGTCCGGTGAGAGGCTCAGCGTGAGACGCGCGGGAATCCGGGTTCCACCCGGCCCTTCCCGATAGCCCTCGAGACGCATCGCGCCCTCGCGATACGTACCGTCGAATTCAGCGGTCTGGCCCTGGTCGTCCACCCAGCTCTGATGCCATTTCTTGGTGGTCTGATTGTAGAAGTTGAAGCTCTGCCCCTCGCCGCCCTGAGCATCGGTCCAGTGCTCATGGATCGCACAGTCGCCGTCAGCAACGGTGATGGAATTCCTGCCCACCACATTCCCGTCCGGAGACTTGACCACCCAGTCTCCCAGCCAGAAGTCGAGCTGGCGATGGTCCACGTCGTGCGCGCACGGGCGCGCGTTCTGTTCGATCCGAGACATCAGAGCCGCAAAGTGCGCCGAGGGGCTGATCCGCTCGAGATCGGGATCGGCCTTCATCTGGTCGGCCTGTCGAAAACCGTTTGCCGCCGCCTTCTCGAGCCATGAAAACGCCTGGGTGGTGTCCGCCATCTGTGAGTAGGCGCAGGCCAGGCTGTACATCACCTGCGGATTGTTTCCGATCGTCTCGGCTTTGCGGTAGGCCGGAATTGCGTCTGCGAACCTGCCCTGGCGGGCGAGCGAAAAGCCCAAGCGGTACCATGCCCTCCCGCTCCCGGGCTCGCGCTTCGCGATCGCGGCATAGTCTTCCGCCGCCCCCTTCCAGTCCTTCTGCTGAAAGTGGGCGCCCGCTTCCTCCCATGTCGGAGAAGGGGGACTTGCTGAAACCGCTGTGGAAATCGCCACGGTCACGACCGAAGCAAGGACGAGCGTTCTCCGGAGCAACGGGGGAATCATGGGCTGGATCCTCTTCTCCGGCGGACGGCCATGGTAGGCGGCACCCCTGGGGCTGGGGCTTTGGCCTACGGCCAGTGTATCAGACCGACTCGGCCGCGCGCTCCAGGAGCCGGTCCGCCAGCGAGACCAGGTGCACGGCGCGAGGGATCTTGGCGATCCAGCGTTCGGGAATCGCGTCGGCGCCGTGCAGGGCGCCCAGGACCGCGCCGGCCACGGCGCCGTTCGTATCCGTGTCCCCGCCGGCCTGGATCACCGCGACCAGCGGCTCCTCGAAGTCCGAAGCATGCTCCAGGCACCACAGCCCCACCTGCATGGCCTTCAGCGTGAATCCGATCGCCGTTCCATCCAGGCGAAGGTGCTCCAGGCCCCGGCCCGAGACCGCCCGGACCGCGTGCAGCGTATGGGGCCCCACGTCGTTTCGCTCGAGGGCGCCGGCGATCTCGGCGATGGATATCGCTCGCCCGTTCACCGCCGCGGCGACCGCAAGATTGATCGCGTAAGCCGACCAGACGCACCGCGGGTCGTGGTGCGTGACCAGAACGCTGTGCTCGGTCTCCTGGAGGAGCTTCACCGGGTCGTCCCGCCAGCGCAGCGCCGCCGGCGCGCACCGCATCACCGCGCCGTTCCCGGCGGGGCTTCCCCCGTCGCGCTCCCAAACGAGGCGCGCGGCCTCGGACGGGAGGAGCCCCTGGCGAAGGGCGGTGATGACCGCCCTCGTTTGCGCGCCCATCCCACGTCCGTTCGATTCGAACCATTCGATCAGGCGAGCCGCCAGGTCGTCGGTCCGCAGCGTGTCGTGCTCGAGAATGGCCTCGGCCAGGATGACCGCCTGCGCAAGATCGTCGTCCCAGGGAAGCTCCAGCTCGGTCGGGGCGATGTCGCGGACGCCCTTGGGGTACCTGCGGCGAATCTCGGAGCTGGAGCAGGACTCGACCGGAAGACCCAGCGTGTTCCCGACGGCGAGCCCGAGGAGCGCGCCCCGGTACCGGTCGCGCATCGCGGTGGCGGGTGAGGAGGGTGTCAAGCGGCGTCCAGCCTGACCTTTCGGACCAGTGCCGGATAGCGCGGATCCTTTCGGATCGCGTCGAGACGCGGATGAACCCGCAGGAAGATGAGCCCGGTCGCGCCCTCCTCTACGGCCACGTCGAGCCAATGAAACGCCTCGTCCACGTCCCCCAATCTCGCGTGCAACCCGGCGATGCCCCACGCCGACACGACCCGGCGTGAGCGGGCCTCGGTCAATTCCTTGAGGATGCGCCGCGCCTCCGCTTCGTTTCCCATGCTGGCCTCGAGATGGGCCAGGCCGAACGAAGGTCCCGCAACGCCGCCGCTCAACCGCCGGCCCTCCTCGTACTGACCGCGGGATTCGTCGAACCTGCCGAGCGCTTCGAGCGAGCGGGCGAGGTCGGTATGGGCGCCGTCGAAGCGGGGATCGATCTCGACCGCCTTGCGATAGTAGACGAGCGACCGTTCGTACTCGCGGGCGTAGTAGTACGCATCGCCGACACAGGTGTGAATGATCATCGACAACGGGTCGAGGCTGAGCGCTTTCAGCATCGCCTCCTGCGCCTCCCGATGGCGCTCGGAGCAGTAGTAGAGGCTTCCCAGCGTGGTATATCCGCCTGTCAGACCCGGATTCAGATCGATCGCGTGCTTCAAGTGCCGGATCGCGGTCGGGAGATCCCTTTCCAGCTCCCCGACCACGCCCAGGGCCGCATGGGCCTCGGCGAGGGAATCGTCCAGCTCGAGGGCCTTCATCGCCGCGGACCGGGCGTGCGCGGTAGCCTCCGCCGGAGGGGCCATGCCTCGTTCGGCGCGAATGGCCTGACATTGCGCGATTCCCGCCCACGCTGGAGCGAATGTCGGGTCGATTTCGAGCGCGCGCTGGTAGTGCCGGAGGCTCAGCTCGATGGCCTGCGGGGAGGTGGCGGCGGCGGTGTGCCGGCCCTTGAGGTACTCGACGTGCGCCTCGGGGTTCACGGCCTGCCGCCGCGCGAGCCGGGTTGCTTCGCGCGGCGTCACGTGAACCTGGATCTCCTTCGCCACGTTCTCGGCCACCCGGCTCTGCATATCGAGGACATCCTCGAGATCCCCGTCGTAGCGGTTCGCCCAGAGCGTCTCATCCGACCGCGCCGAGACGAGCTGAACCGTGACGCGCACGCGCTTGCCGACGAGGAGCGCCGAGCCCTCGAGAATCGCGTCCACGTTCAGCTCGCGGGCGATCTCGGGCAGGCCCTTCTGGGCCTTGTGCGCCCCCTTGTATCGCATCGCGGACGTGCGGGAGATCACACGCAGGGCCTTGAGCCGCGCCAGCTCCGAGATCAGGGCCTCGGTCATGCCGTCTGCGAAGTACTCCTGCGCCGCGTCGCGCGAGACGTTCTCGAACGGGAGCACCGCGAGCGAATGGATCACGTCGCGCCCGGATTCGGACCCGGTGTCTCGCTGATCGGGCTCGCGGATGCGCTGGAGGGTTTGGCTCACGGCGCCCGCGGACGCCGGGCGCCGCGCCGCTTCCTTGCTCAGACAGGACTCGATGAGCCGGTCGAGATCCTGGGAGATCTCCGCACGGAGCGAGCGCACCGGGCGGGTCGCTCCGTGCAGGATCTCGAACATCAGGGTCTCAGGGCGGTCCTTGTCGAAAGCGCGACGGCCCGTCGCCATCTCGTAGAGCGTAGCGCCCAGCGCGTAGAGATCGGTCCGTCCGTCGATCTCCCCGCCGGACAGCTGCTCCGGCGCCATGTAGGGCAGCGTGCCGATCACGCTCTGGATGTCCGACGACGCGGTCACCGCGGTATCACCCAGGCCTGCGGTGAGTCGCCTGGCGAGTCCGAAATCAACCACCTTGGCCTGCCCCTTCGGCGTGATCATGATGTTGCCCGGCTTCAGGTCGCGGTGGACCACCCCCTGCTCGTGCGCGGCCTCGAGCGCTTCCGCGATCTGGCCGCCGAGACGGATGATCTCGGTCTCGGGCATGGGACGTTCCAGCAGGCGCGCCGCGAGGGTCTGCCCCGGAACCAGCTCCATCACCAGGAAATCGATGCCGTCCTGGGAATCGAAGTCGTAAACCGCCGCGATGTGCGGATGGTTGAGTCTGGATAATGCGAGCG
This sequence comes from Candidatus Eiseniibacteriota bacterium, assembly GCA_043741515.1. Lineage (GTDB taxonomy): Bacteria > Eisenbacteria > RBG-16-71-46 > SZUA-252 > SZUA-252 > WS-7. The sequence continues at coordinate 6,607 of JAYUAE010000162.1, forward strand.
CCTCGCGGCGGAATCGTCGGCGCGCGCCTTCATCCGTCAGGGTGTCGTGCGGCAGGACCTTGACGGCGACGTCACGCTCGAGGCGCTCGTCCCGGGCGCGATAGACCTGCCCCATCCCGCCGGCGCCGATTCGCTCCAGGATGCGGTAGTGGGAGATGGACTTGTTGATCATGGCTTGCACGGATCATAGCCGCGAACGGCTCCAGGCTCCAGAGCGCGTCCGGAAACGCAGGAGTTCGCGGCTCCGGAGGTATCCGTCCCTCTTTGCCGCGAGCCTCTGCCGGGCCTGACCGCCCGGATCGCTGCGGAGTTGTCTACTTGCCCGTCGCGGGCACGGACGCGGGTGCCGGCGGAGGCGGAGGCGGAAGGAACGCGTACGGACGAGCCTCCAGCCACTGCCACTTGTTCCCCTTCATCTGCGCGATCACCGCGAGATGGTACTTCATTTCCGGCAGGACCGAGCCGTCCGGACCGTGCGCGTTGTCCACCGTCAGCTCCGTATCGAAGAACGCGAGTCCCGAGCCGAGGTGGCGCGTCTTCACGTCCCCTACCGTCGCGGTGGAGCCCTTGAACACCGTCGTCTGCTCGTCGGTGAAGAGCTGGTGGATGTCCGCCTTACCGTGCGCCATGCGGCCGAACGGGTTGATCAGCGTGGCATTTTCAGCCCAGTAGCTCGTGAGCGCCTCAACGTCGTTCTTGTTCCACGCGGTGAAGAAGTCCTGGGCCGTCTTCTGGATCGCTTCATTCTCCTTGGAGTCCATCTTATCAGCGGCAAATGCGGGAACGGCCAGCGCGAGAAGCATTAGGGCAGCGAGCAGCGACTTCATTTGTCCTCCGAGGCTGTGAGGGAACGGGCTTACGACGCTCCGGCCATCGGGTCTCGAGCACCCCGGCCTGGCGCGCGTATGGTAGCATGCCTACTTGAGGTCGCGGAGCGTCTTCCTGGACCCTGGGAGCGACAATCGAACCGTCTCCTTCTTGAACTCATCTTCGGAGAGGGAGCACGCACTCCCAACTGACGGTCGGCGGGATTCAGGCTGGAGGTCCGCTCGATCCAGAAGTGGTTGGTGATCGAGCGGTCGGGGAGCCACGTGCCGGGCCGTGCCGGGTGCTGTTTCAGGACGATATATCGGTCATTCGCGCCGATCGAGAATACCGTGGGCCCTACGAGCTCGACCATGGCGCCGCTCGGGGGATCGAACAGCAGAGACATCTGCTCGCGAGCGACGGCCGCTCCGAGAACGTAGCGTTCGCTTCGCCAGGCCTCGCCGGGCCTGCGCTGGGCGCACCCGGCGAGCAGAAGGGCCGCCCCGGGCAGCACGGCTGCTCGGACCAAGCGCTCGCCCATTTCCTGCTCAGGATCCTACGACTATCGGCGCACTCACGAGAGGCGGTCGGCGAATTAGCCGTTGGTCAGCGTGAGCGCGATCAGAGCGGCCTTGCCGTAACCCTTGATCGTGTAGCCCGTCGTCACGGCCGGGTTGGCGCTGATGATACCCGGCGATGCCGGATCCGCACCCCACGACCACGCGTCGCTCGTGCCGGTGAACGGGTTCTTCGGGTAGTTCCCGGAAGGCATGTTCGCCTTCACCGCCGCATCGTCCGCGGCCACGGGATACGTCCCGGTGTTCTTCACCGCGAAGTCTTCCACGCCCAGCTGGAAGGTGTGCATATTCGCCTTCACGCTCGATTCGCGTGCGCGGTCCTGCATGGCGACGAAATTGGGAATCGCGATGGCCGCGAGAACCCCGATGATCACCACCACGATCATCAGCTCGATCAGCGTAAAGCCCCTCGCGCTCTTATACATATCCTGCGTCTCCTTCCAATTCCATCATCCCTGAGGAACCACTGTGCATCACGCGTGCCATTCCAGGCCCCGACGGCTATTGCACGTCATTCCACGGGGTTCCCGCCCTGCTCTCCAACGGTGGGCAGGATTGAGCGGGAGCGTTCGTGCGGAATGCACTTGGTCAGGAGGGGGGCGCCTCCCTGAGCAGGGCGTCGATGCGGCGCGTCAGGTCCCGCCAATCGTTCGTGCCCACGTGCAACTCCCCGATGTGAGTAAATCGAATCGCCCCGCGCGCGTCGACAAGATAGATCGCAGGCCAGTACTGGTTGCCGAAGGATTTCCAAATCCCGAAGTCATTGTCAAGGGCAACCGGAAAGACAATCCTCTGCATCGCGATCGCCGCCCGCACGTTTCCCACCTCGCGCTCCGCGTCCGTTTCCGGCGTGTGCACGACACGGCCCTTCAGATCCGCCGGCCGGATCGGCGCAGAATTGATCCAGGTATTGCTCACGATCGGAGGAGCGGGGTTGGCAACGGGGGCGCCCGAGAACAGCGCCATGAGTGCGAGGGCGAAGAGCATCCTGACCCGAAGTACGGGCGGCGGGGAGCGCTGTGACCCGAGAGTGCCCGAAGCGATTTGCCCCCGAGCGACAGCCTCGAATGTCTGCCTTGACGCGAGGAAGCCCCCTCTCGGAAACTCCCCGAATGCACAGCAGCGCCTTCAGCCGCACCATCCCGGCCTTCGACACCGCCCTTCACGCGCTCGGCTACGCCGCATTTCGCGCGGGCCAGCGTGAGGCGCTCGAGGCCCTGTTTCGCCACCGCCGGCTGCTCCTCGTCGCACCGACCGGCGGCGGGAAGAGTCTCATCTACCAACTCCCTGCCACGATGCTCGAGGGGACGACGCTCGTGATCTCCCCGCTCATCGCTCTGATGAAAGACCAGGTGGACGGCCTCGCCGCCCGCGGTGTGAGCGCCACCTACCTCGCCAGCACGCTCTCGGATGAGGAGGGGCGCGGCCGCATCCGCGGTATCCGCGCCGGCGACTACCGTCTCGTCTACGTGGCCCCGGAGCGACTTCGCTACCCGGGCTTCCAGGACATGGTCCGCGACTTGAACTGCCCCCTGATCGCGATCGACGAAGCGCACTGCATCAGCCACTGGGGGCATGACTTCAGGCGCGAGTATCTGGAGATCGGCGATTTTCTGAAGCGATTCCCGGCCGCGATGGTCCTCGCCTGCACGGCCACGGCCACGCCCGCGGTGCGGGATGACATCGTCGCGCAGCTCAAGCTCGGGCCCGACACGCCGCAAATCCTCCGTGGGTTCGCTCGCCCGAATCTCTCGCTCCGCGTGAGCAACGTGGACTCGGCTGCGGAGCTGCGCGCGGGAATCGACGAGGCGCTGACCGAGGCGCTGGGACACCCGGACCCCCGCGCCGCCGGCCCGGCCGCGAGAAAGGGCGCGGTCATCATCTATTGCCTGAGCCGCGCCGACACAGAGGCGGAGGCCAGGCGGCTCCGTCAGGCGGGCTGGAGAGCGGGGTGGTACCACGCGGGCCTGAGCGGCGACCTTCGCAGCGAAGTGCAGAAGCGCTTCATGTCGGGCGACCTGGAGGTGGTGGCGGCCACCAACGCGTTCGGCATGGGGATCGATCGCCCGGACGTGCGGGCCGTGATCCACATGACCGCGCCCGATTCGGTGGAGGCCTACTACCAGGAAGTGGGACGCGCCGGCCGCGACGGCCTGGACGCGTTTGGACTGCTCATGCTGCGCCTGTCGGACATCCCGCGGCGGAAGGCGCTGATCGAGCGGAGCGCTCGCGAGGAAGGCGCCTCGGGCGAGTGGGTGGAGCACCGCTGGTCGATGTTCCGGGATTTGTTGCGATGGGCGGAGGGAGGCACCTGCCGCCACGACGCGATCCTTCGCTACTTCGGCGACGAGGTCGAGGAGCTGCACGGGTGTGGGCGCTGCGATGTTTGCGCGCGGCTGGCGGAGGGCGGGAGTGGAAGCGACCAGGCGGAGCGTGGCACCGAGATCGCGATGGCGGTGCTGGCGGCCGTGCGGCTGGTGGATCGGAGGCTGGGGTTCAAGGTGACGGTGAAGTTTCTGCTCGGTGAGAAGGACGACCGGCTGGTTCGATACGGGCTGACCGGGCGCCCCGAGTTCGGCGGGCTGAAGGAGCGGGATGAGCCGTGGGTCAGCCAGGTGTTGCAGCGATGCGTCACGGCGGGGTGGGTGGACTTTACCGAGGGAGAGTATCCGCTGATGATGCTCACCGACCTGGGCAAAGCCATTCTGGCCGGGAAGCGCGAGCCGAGGCTGATTCTTCCGCCGGTCCGCGGGCCGCGACGAACGGCGCGGCGTCAGCGGCGGGGCGCCGGGCCGGCGCGGGCCGGCGGGCTACCCGGGGCCTTCCGCGACGAAGAGTCCTCCGGCCGCGCCGCCCGCTTCGATGCCCTGCGCCGCTGGAGGCTGGAGCGCGCGCGCGCTGATGCCGTCCCCGCGTTCGTCGTTTCCTCCGATCGCACGCTCGAGGACATCGCGACGCTCAACCCGAACAGTATCGAGGGCCTGGAGCTCTGCTTCGGGATCGGGCCGAACAAGGCGGAGAAATACGGGGCCGAGATCCTCGGGGTGCTGCGCCGGACCGGGTAAGGGCGGTCGCGAGTGGGGGCCCTATCGCACAAGACCCCGCTCGAGCGCGCCCTCCCAGACGACCTCGACGTGCCTTTCCCCGTTGGCACAACAGTAATAATGGGTCCCCGGCCGGAGGAGGGCCGGTCCTGCATAGCGGACACCATCGAGGATGCCCCGACCGGGTGCTCCATCGCTGATGACCGCGAATTGCTCCGCGTAGCTCACATCGAATCTGCGCAGACCGCCGGGGGAGCTCGACCTGTCTCCGAGATCCCTTCCGAGCGCTCGCAGGGCTCCGACCGGCACGAAGTGCTCATTGAGGAATCTGCGCGCCGCGGGCGGGAAGAACCGGTTGTCCGGCACAGCAAAGTGCGTTCGCGTGCGCACGACATCGGCTGCGATAGTGTCGCGTAGCAGCCCTGTCGCCAGCCGCGATTTCGTGACGTCCTCCAGGACGTAGTAATAGGGTCGCGGCCGAAACACCGTCTCCCCCTGGATGTCCACGATCGGCTCGCCATGGCGCGTGTCCCTCAAAACATCTCTCAGCATCTGGTTTTCCGCCTGGTTCTCATCGCGCCATGGAAGCGCGAGCCGACACACCGCCAGGACATCGACGGCGCACATCGCTGCGAAGATGACCACGTGCGCGCGCGCGACCGGTAATCCTGGTTTCGCGCGCTCGAGCTTCGTGACCACCCACCGGACCCCCGCGACCGCGAGTGTGACCACGAGCGGCGTCGAGGGGAGGAAGTCCTGTTTCGTGATCAGAGGCCAGAACGCTTGCAGCAGGGCTATGTAAAAGCCCGCCGTAAGGAACACGAGGACCTGGCGGGCGCCAACGCTTGCGCCGGGCATGCGCCTGAGCGTGAACACGAACCCGACCAGACCCAGGGACATCATCGGGAAGATCAGCATCCGGTAGGAGGCCGTCCGCCACAGGCCCAGGTTGGGTACGAGGTTGTACCCGACCGTGCAATACACGAGCGATTGGAGCGCGTGCAGCCGCCAAAATACCGCGAGCACCAGGATCGGCGCGACCGTGCTCGCGACGAGGAACCACAAGACCGATCGCCAGACCCCATCGAGGGAAAGGTGGTCTCTCTCTTTCGAGTAAAGAGCCGCGGTCACCATGCCCGCCATTCCGAGGGCCAGGACCAAAACGACCGTCTTGAGCGATATCGCCAGGGTCATGCCGAGGAACAATCCGGCAAGCGCTGCACGCCGCCGCGTGAACGCTCCGCACAGAAGTACCGCCAGCGTCAGCAGCCATCCGGTCATCCAGGGGACGTCTGTGCGGAATTCCATCGAGGTCAGCAGAAAACTGGGCACGAGCCCGGTCAGCAAGGCGGCCCACCGGCCCACCTGGGGCGACCACAGGGTCCGCCCGATTTTGTAGGTCGCCCAAAGGGACAAGGCGACGAACGGAAGCATCATCCAGCGTGCGAGGAGAAGAAGGTCCGCGCGTTCGCCAAGCAGGCCAACCAGGGGCGCCATCGCCAGGTGGAAGAGGGGTGCGTGATTGTCGAAGATGTCGCGGTACTGGACCAGGCCCTGCGTCCAGCCCCAGACGACATGCAAATGCTGGGGCTCGTCGACATCGGCGCGGTAATTCAGTGCGTACAGGATTCGGAGCACGACTTGGGCAATCACCGCCGTAGACAGCATGATACACTCGCTCAAGCTTGGCGTGCCGTCATCGGGGGGCATTTGTCGAATCTACACCCGCAGCCGGCCGTTCCACTCACCCCGCCCGGATGGGGTTCAGTTACAGTTAGGATTCCGGGCCTAGCATCGAACTCGATATGAGCTGGCACCACGGCGCCTCGAGAGGCGACTTCCCAGCTGGAGCCGCTCGGGGAATGCCCTAGTGATCGAAATCAGCAAGGACTTGGCAAGCCACGAGCGGGTCATGGTGATCGCTCCGCACCCGGATGATGAGTCGATCGCGACGGGAGGGGTTCTTCTCCGGGCCGCTTCGGCGCGCGCCCCGGTGCGCGTTCTGTACCTTACCGATGGCGAGAATAACCCGTGGGCCCAGCGTGCGACCGAGGGGCGCTGGAGTATCGCGGCCGACGATCGCCGCCGCTGGGGAGCGCGCCGGCGTCGCGAGGCCCTCGAGGCCCTGAACTGCCTGGGCATCCCCTCGGAGTTCGTACGATTCCTGGGATTCCCCGACCAACGGCTCACCGATCTGCTGGCCACCGCGGCGGGCGAGGCCGTCGTCCGGTTGGCCGAGGAGCTTCGCGCATGGCGCCCGACGGCGCTCTTCGTGCCCTCTCTCCTGGACCGGCATCCGGATCACAGCGCCGCCGCCGTCATGACACAGCTGGCTCTTGCTGAATTGGAGCGCGAGGCGCACCCCGGAGTTCTCACGTACACGGTCCATGGGCCCGCGCGGCTGGACGGGCGAATCGTTCGCTTGCAAGCGCTGTCGCGCTCCGAGCACGAAGCCAAAGAGCGGGCCATCCTTTGCCACGCTTCGCAGCTCAGGCTCCGCCGCCATTTCCTGACAAGCTTCGCCCGAGGACCCGAGCAATTCGAGCCGGGGTTTCCCACCGGGGCGGAGAACGACGCGGCGCATCCCTTGCGCCTGGTGGGAGCGGGTCGCGAGAAGTGGTCGTTCACCCTCAGGCGATCCCTTCTGCTGACCGTCCGCAGGCCTACACTTCTCCTGATCGCTCAGGGCAACGGCGAGAGGCATACCCTGTCCCTTCCGATTCCGCGGCGTGTCGGACGCTCGCGAATCGTCCAGCCGGGCGGTGGTAACATCCTCGGTGAGGTGAGCACCCAGGTGAGGGGCGGCCGCCTCGTGCTAACGATCGTCAGCCCCCACCTCCGCAACGCGGATTTCCGTCTGGCAAAGCTGGAGCTCGGGTGGGACCGAAAACTCGGAATCTTCGACAGCTGGCCGTGGCTGAGCTTCGGACTCCCTGCGGGGAGTCCGTCGCGCAGCCCGATCGAGTCGGCCGGCCGCCTTCCATCGTACGCGCAGCTGTAGGGGAAGGCGCCGCGCGACCGATGCTGCATGGCGGGACCAGCCTTCGCATCGCCCTCGTGCTGCTGATCTGCGGCGTCGCTTTCTGGTGGCGGCTGGGATACCTGGGCCTCATCGACCCGGATGAGCCCTTCTACGCCCAGTCTTCCCGCGAGATGCTGCGCGCGGGGGATTGGGTGACGCCTCGGATCTTCGACCAGCCGCAGTTCGAAAAGCCGGTGTTCATCTACTGGCTCACGATGGGCTCGTTCCGAGTCTTCGGGGACAACGAGTTTGCTGCGCGGGCGCCCGCCGCTCTGTTTGCCACCCTGCTCGTTCTGATGACCTGGATCTTCGGCGCCCGCGTGTTCGGACCGAGGGCGGGGTTTCTGTCCGCTGTAGTGCTCGCGACTTGTGTCCAATTCCTCGTAATGGCGCGCATGGTCTTGACGGACATGGTGTTCGCGTTCTTCGTCTGCGGAGCCGTCTTCTCACTCTGGCTGGCGAGCCAGGCGGGCCCCCGCCGCGGCCTGTGGTTCGTCGCCGCGAGCGCGCTGAGCGGCCTGGCCGTTTTGACCAAGGGACCGCTGGGGCTTCTCCTGCCCGCTCTGGCGATCCTCGCGCTCCTGCTCGCGCGGGAGCGCCCGCTTCCCGAGCGCCTTTCCGGGCTCGCAACGGGAGGGGCGGTCTTCGCCGCAATCGCAGTTCCCTGGTATTGGATCATGCTTAGAAGATACGGGCAGACGTACTTCGACGCTTTCTTCCTCCACGAGAATGTGGGGCGACTCTTCCACGCTGAGCACGCGAACAACAATCACCTCTACTACTATCCCCTCGTGCTCATCGCGGGCTCGGTCCCCTGGCTGCCCGCCCTGCCCGCGCTCTTCGGCCGTGCCCGCAAGCCGAATACCTGGGACGGCCCCCCGCGTTTTCTGATCTCGTGGACGCTTCTCTGCCTTGGGTTCCTCACGCTCGCGCAGTCGAAACTTCCAAGCTACGCCCTCTTTCTCTTCGTGCCGCTCGCCCTGCTGGTGGGGCAGACTCTGGATACGCTGGTGCGGAATGGAGTGGGGAGCCCCGAGAAGTGGGCCATGTGGGCCCTGGGCGCGGCGCAAGCGGTGCCGTTCGTCGTCGCGCCTCGAATCCCGGCCTATCGGGGTTTCATCTGGCCGCTCGGCCTGGTGGCAGCGTTCCTCGTGGCGGCCCTCGTCCTCCAGACGCGGCGTGCCTGGGCCGCATGGATCGCCGTGACCGCGGCCAGCTCGCTCCTCTTGCCCGTCCTGTGCCTGAGCTGGGCTGGGCCGGCCGCCGACTCTATCGTCTCCACGCGCGGGGCTTCGAGGGAAATCCTTCGCGGGCAGCCTCCGTCCGACGCGCTTCTGGCTTCCCCGCTCCTGGTACGGGGCATTTACTACTACACGCATCGTCCGGTGGCGGTCCTGTCGGACCGGGCCCGCCCGTTCTACACGCCCCATCCCCTCCCCGTCGTCGGAACGCGGGATCTGAATCATTACTTGAGCGGTCGAGGCTCGGCCCTGTGCGTTGTCTCGGCACGTGACTGGGCGCGGGAGGGTCCCGCACTCGAGCGAGACGGCTGGGCCATCCAGGACACACTTGGAGACAAGATCGTTGCCCGAAGGCCCCGGCAGCTCCCGCCGCCAGGGCCTAACCTCACCGCGAACCGTCAGGTTGGCGAGCGGAAATAGGCTTGCAGTGTGTTCGGACACAGGGTTCAGTCGGCTGCTTGTAAGGAGGCGCGGAGGGTTCCTGGTTGGCATCGCTTGCCGAGGTGTGGGCGCTGTTGCGAGACGTGCGGGCCGTATCTTTCGTCGGCCGCAGCGAGACTGGCGCCGACTGGGCCGGCGCTGGAGTGATCGCGGTTTCCGAGCCTGGGCCGTGGATACTGGTGCTCGAGGAGTCGGGGCACGTGCGACCTCACGGCCATCGGGATATCCAGTTCACCAACGTGTTCCGCTGGTCTCGGCTCGGCGAAGTACTCAGGCTGGAACACCTTCGGTTCGGGCCGGGCCACCCGGTGTTCCTGTTCGATCTCGCACCGGGTCAGGACGGCGAGTGGCGGGAGGTCAGCCCGCACGTGTGCCGAGAAGACTTTTACTCGGCATCCATGAGGGTCGAGGCCCGGCAGTTAGTGGTCTGTTGGTCCATCCGCGGGCCCCGCAAGCAAGTGTCCATCCGGTACGTCTATCAGAATGCGAGTCCTGATCCGCCCGGATGAAGTGAACATCAGTCATGTTACCGTGCGACGGGACCGTGGCGGAAGCGCGGCCGGTCCGGTGATGCACCGCCAGGGGCGGACGCAAGCTCACTAGCTACAGGCGGAGAGCCCACCGGCGAGAGACCTCCTGGCATCAAGGACCTCCCGTCCGCCCAGCTTGGGCGCGCTCGCCGCACCAAAGATCGTATCGACGGGCGCTGCGCGCCCCGACCGGCACCGACAGCGTTCCCAGAAGACGAAGCGGAGAGTACTTCCGACGGACCTCGTCGGATGGGAACGATCCCGGCAGGCCGACGTAGAGGGCCCGGGGCGGCACCTCCTGGTCACGCCCCAGATACTCGGGGGTCATCCGGAAGCGGGCGTCGTCCACGAGCCGCGCATTGTCCATGCGCCCGTAGAAGCGACACTCATAAACGACCTCGTAAAGATTACTGACGAGGACGGTACCCGCGCCGCACGATGAGGCCCGGGCAGCGAGCGAATCGGTCATCTCCTGGGCACCGTACGATTCGTATGCCCGGTCCAGCCAGCCGCGGGCGCGCGTATGCCGTGACTCGTACGGCGAAATGGTATCGGAATACGTTGAGTTGATTCGGGAGAGGAACACGCAGGAGTCCGCGAGGTGGGATGCAGCGTCGGGGTCGGCCACCCCGAGCGCCACGGCGACCGCGATCGCCGTCCCCACAAAGAGCGTGGCGGCCAAGCCCGCACGTCGCCAGGGGCTCTTCACGGCCCAGGCCGCGCCGACCGAGATCGTGCCCCACAGAGCGGGGAGCGGCCAGTTTCCCTTGATGTTCCCCCACATCGCGAACGCTCCAATGACGGAGGCCGTAAGAACCCCGACCGGCCTGAGTGAACGACGCGCGTCGGAGTGGGTGCCGGCGGAAGCGACGAGACCAGCGAGGTAGATCACATAAACCGGTGAGAGGAGAAGAAGGAGCGGTGCCAAGAGGTATGCCACAGGGCGCGCGAACGGAGGTACGCAGTCTCCAAGATCCGAGAGTCCCAGCGCGACGTGCAGCATGTGCCCACGCTGTTCCGCGAGCGCAAGAAGAGTCGGAGCGACGACCGCCAGCCAAAGCAGTGACGGAACCGCGAACCGGCCGAGCCGGGTGGGCCGCGACCGTTCGGCGACCGCTCGTGCGAGAACCCAGGCGGGCCAGAGGAGGAACCCAGTGTACTTGCTCAGCGCCGCGAGTGCCGCGAGGACTGCGCCGGCACGCAGCCACCGGCTAGCGTGGCGCGTCCCCGAGGCCTCGGAACGCACGAGCGACGCCAGCGCGCCTGTCCAGAATAGCGCCACGAAAGCGTCGGGGTGGGCCTGGGAGCCAGCGAGGAGGAACCAGGTGTTGGCGCTAAACAGCGCAAGCGATACACGCGCCGTGCTCGCGCTGTATCCTGCGGCGCGGGCGAGTGCGTAGACGCACGCCGCGGCTCCGGTCATGGCCAGGAGGAAGGGGAGCCTGATGGCCCACTCGGTGGCCCCTAGGAGGGCGCAACTCAGACGAATGGCCCCGACCGGGACCAGCGCATAGGAATCGTCAAGACGAAGGGACCAGGCCCAGTAGAGAGCCTCGTCCTTCGAGAGCGTCAGGATGCTCGCGAGCCAGCAGCGCGGCAGAAGCCCGACGACGAGGACCGCGATCGTCAGCGCCGCGTGCCCAGGCACCTTCCACGGCCACACCCTTGCACCCTTCCCGGAGCTTCGCGCGAACCCTTGCATGCCGTATGGAATCTCCCAAGGGAACTTCACCACGTACCATTCAGGGACCAGTCATAGTCGAGGAAGCGCACGGGCAGGTCGAAGGCAAAGCGATCCGGCCGAGGCCAGTGTCGTTCGATGAATTCCTTGACGCTCCCAGCGTCGGCTTTGAAATCGTCTTCATACCATTTGAAGATCGACGAAAGCTCTAGTTCGCGAGCGGGGTCGATATGATTCCGGCCTCGGTCGGTCAGGAAGCGTGCCGTGGCCCGTTCGAGTTCACTGTCCAGTCCGCTTCCCGTCATGGGGTGCTCGGGCAGGACGGGGCAACTCACCGAGGCACAGTTGAGCACGAAGTGAACGCGCGGTTCGCGGAATTTGGTGCGAAGGATCCCGTGCTCGATATCATTGAGCGAGAGGTCCTTGCCCGCCACGATGAACTTCTCCCGGAAGAACCTCCCGGTTGGCACGCCAAGCACCTTCCCGACATCCCGGACACTCCGAAGTCCCGGCCTGCGGATGACGCCCGCGAGGACATGGGCGTTGTACACATTGACCCAGAAGGCGAGCTGTTCCTCGTGCGACCAGCCGTCAGGGCGTGCATCGCGGCTCGCAGCGAGATAGCGGTCGAGCGGGCCCCGGTCCCGAGCCATTCCCCCGTAGTCCACGCGCCCATCGCGAAGATGGCTCTGGAGCACGCTGTCGAGAGCCGCATGCGAAAATGTATCCGCTCTCGCGACCGGAACCAGCGCGGAGAGGAAGATTGCTGCGAAGAACGAGACGGCTCTAGGTCGCCCCCTATCACGCAAATTCATACGCGTTGAGGTCGTCTGAGGGTCGCATGGCCGATGGCATCCTATGACCCGCGGCGCATTCTCGGCGACCATGCGATTCCGATCTCGAACGTGGTTCCGGCAAGGGAATTATGGCCTGACAACACGTGTGACATGCCAGCCTCGAGGTCAAGGCTCGGCAGGACCTGAGCCCCGATAATTACGTCGAGGGTGTGTGCCCGAGGGCTCGCGAGGTTGGGATCAAACGCGGCGGCGCCCGGCCGTGTGGGCGGCTCGCCCAAAGACCGGACGCCGCGGACAACGCCGCGCCAGGAGTAGTACCGTTGGAGTATTCGCCCGCCCAGCTCGAACGAGTACAGAAGCTCGTTCTGATACCTTCCGCCTCGGTACGACCACCCGGCGTCGAGGGTCGCGTACCCCCACCCAGCTGACGCGCCCGCCAACACGCGAAAAGTCGCGTCTGCCTTGCCGGTCCCGAGCGAGGGATAGGTTCGCGCGGAGTATCCCGTCGGGATCTTGATCTCGCTTGTCACGCTCAAGGGCCTTGATCCGCGTACGACGCCGACGCGTCCGCCGAGATAGAAATCGCCCACGCCGCTCGTTCTGTGGATGGCCTCGGGGATCACTCTCCGAGGGAGAAACAGCGTCGGCTCGACCACCTGGAGCCGCTTATAGGCGAAGGATCCGTACACCGTCAGTCTCTCCGCGATCCCGTACTCGACATAGGCGCGGATCTCTCGATCGCGGTACTCGGCGCCGCGCGCCGGTTGACCCGTCTCCTCGAGTCCTATCCGATTCCCCTGCGCGTCGAACCGAGTTCGAGAGTCCAGCCACGCATAGGTGAGTCGTCCGTAAAGTTCCCCCATAGATTGCGTCCAGGCGCCGGCCCCTGCCAGCCGAGGAAATGCGAAGGCAGCCAGAAGGAGGATTGCGAACGGGTAGCGCCGAGCGTGTTTAGCGGATACAGGGCGTGAGCTAGCAGAATCGCGCAAGAGCATACGCAGCAGCTGCGAGTCCGGCCGCAAGGGGTAACGTAATAACCCACGCGCCCACGATCGCGGCGAGTGTCTTCCACCGCGCATGCCCGGTTGCGGCGACGCCCTTGAAGTTATCGTTGGCGCCGTTGGCGTAGGCCACGAGGCCGATCGTTCGCGTCACAGGGCCGCCTGGGGCGCGTTCAGCAGCAGCCTCCACCCGCGTAGTGCCAGGTCGGGGCTGTCACGATCAGGTCGCCGCGTCCCTGGGATCGCAGCCGGCCCGCGGTCTTACGGCAAACGGAAAGCGGCACATCCCGCTGGATGACATGACCGCGCCCGTC
>JAYUAE010000163.1:0-8968 GCA_043741515.1 Candidatus Eiseniibacteriota bacterium
CGTCCGCCGCGCTCAGAGGCAATGGCTACGTCGCGGAGATCGTGGACTCCTCGTACACGGTCGGTCCGGCCGAGTTCTTCGCGCTGGATCTCCCGACGAATCAGGGAGGGGCCAAGGCGGTCCACCTCTTCGGCACGGTGACCACGAAAGGGAAGAAGGACATCTTGGTCCGGCTCTTCCGCTCCGCCGACTACGACCGCTGGCTGAAGCAGAAGAGCGGCAGGAAGCCTCAGGCCTTCTGGACCTCGGCGCGCTCGGGGAATCTCACCCTGGATCAGGACCTTCCGGCAGGCGAGCCGGTGGTCCTGCTCCTCGACAACGGGTACTCGATCCGCACATCCAAGAAGGTGACCTGTCAGCTCCAGCTTCGCTACCAGCGCGGTCCGGAGACCTTCGGCACGGAGGGGGGAGGCGCCGGCGGGGCGGGAGTGGTTTCGAAGCCGGAGCCGTCGGACGACAACCTGCCGACCCCGCGGGCGAACACCGACGACGAGATGCCGGCGCCCCCGCCGCCGCCGCCCAGCGGCTACTGAGCGCCGGGGGACGGGGCGCGCGGATTGCGCGGGCCCCGCAAGAGGAGGAGCTGGCCGCCTTCGCCGGTGCGCCGCCGGTCTTGCAGGACCCCGACTGTGTGCGCCTGCACGGTGAAGAGCCAGCTGTCCTCGCCGAACAGCTCGCTCGCGTTGGTGATCCCGCTGCTCTCCCATTCTCCGCCCACGCCGCTCGGCGCCGACCGGCCGCGGGTGTCGCGCTCCGCGCACTCGGCCACCGTCTCGAGGCGGCGCGCGCGCAGGTCGTAACGCAGAATCCGCGACGGGTGGATCCCTCGCACCCCCGGATACTCCTGGATCATCACGCACTGGTCGTCCGCGTCGATGCTCGAGGGACGGAACAGATCGTCCCCCTCGCCGGAATCCAGCACGACTGTGAGCTCGGTGACCTGCGTCGGATCGAATGAGTCGAGCGCCATGTGATAGAGCCGGCCGCCGCCCGCCGCGGTCTGGATGATCGCGCCCTGCCCGTATCCCAGCCGGTCGGCGAAGTAGAAGGCATTGAGCCGCTCGCGGTCCGCGGTGAGGCCTTCCAGTCGGACGAAGTTGAGGCTGCCGAGGTTCTGGACGAGCGCGTCCAGGGTCGCGGGGGAGCGCGCCGCCGACGGGTCCACCGGGATGAACGCCCCGGTCACCGGAATGCTCCGGCGCAGGCGCGAGGCGCTGTGCGAGCTGATCGGGACGGCCGACGGGTCGGCCCGGAACACGTAGAGCTGGCCGCGGCCGGCAAGGACGTCGGTGTCCGAGTTGGCGACGAACAGGTAGAGCTGGTCCGCGGAAAACGCCGAGCTGCCCCCCGTCATGACCACGAGCGACTTTCCTCCGGTCGCGGGGAGCGAGATCGTGCTCTTGTGCCGCATCGCGCCCAGCCAGGGCAGGTCCTGGATGGATCCGCCCAGGGCGTCGATCGCGGACACCAGCGGGGCTCGAGTCCGGTGGCCGCGCTCGTTCACCACGAACTCGGGTCTCAGGAATCCCGACCGCGAATCGAGAAGGGCCGCGTGCGCGAATCCGATGTAGCCGCGATCGGGCCTCAGAAGGCACTCGCCGGTCAGGACGCCCGAGTTCCGGAGGTCCAGCACGAGGCGCGAGACCATCGCTCCCTCGACTCCGTCGAGCCACGCGTCCTCGTGCGAAACGAACACCTCCGCGGTTCCGTCCCCGCGATTGCGCTCGCCGAGCCCGCCGGCCTGTCCGGCGAAGACGAACGGGGTCGCACCCGGATCGTCCGAGAACAGCGTGTCGCCCGCGCTCAGGATCGGCGTGATGCGGACATCCGCCCGAAGCGGCCGGGCCAAGGGCGCCGAAAGCGTGAGGAACCCCGAGCCCGGGCCGGTTGTGGAGCGCACCCGCGAGGAGCCCGCGCATCCCGGGCCCAGGAGCGCCGCGAGCGCAAGCGCCGCGAGGAGCGGGGCGGCTCCGGCCGATGGACCTCGCACTATTCCTTGTCCCCGGAATCCGCCTTGGGCACGACGAACTGGCCCCTCTCGCGTCGGACCACTTCTTCCGGAGTTCCCTGGTCGCTGTCCACGTAGTAGACGACCGTCACGTCGTCGTCGGTGAGATCGATGTTGTGCTGCTTCTTGGCGTATCCCACGACCTCGGCCCGGATCACCTCCATCAGGGCGTTGATCTCGCTCTTGGCGCCCTCGACGTTGTCGGTGCTGCCGATGATCTCGGCCACGATGTCGCGCCTCTCGCGGTCGTAATAGACGAGCGTCGGCTCCTCCAGCCCGGCCGTGATCCTGAGAATGCTCGCGGTCCGCTGGGCGACGTCGTCGCCGACCGTGTACTCGTACTTCGAGCTGAGCTTCGAATTGTGGGCGGTGGCCGTGCATGCGACGACGAGGACTCCGAGGATCACGACCGCGCCGGACACCTTCTTCGCATTCATGTCTCCCTCCGTTCGCAAAGTTCGACGAGCACCCCGTTCAAGGTCCGGGGGCTCAGGAACGCAATCCGGGTCGCATGGCTGCCCTCCCGTGGGGCCTGGTCGATCAGCTCGAGCCCGGCCGCCTGGGCCTCCTCGAGCGCCTCCTCCAGGTCGGGCACGAGGAACGAGAGATGGTGGATCCCCTCGCCCCGCTTCGCGAGGAAGCGGCCGACGGGTGAATCCGCGGCGGTCGGCTCGAGAAGCTCGAGCTCCGAAGCGCCGCCGCGCAGGAAGGCGATCCGGAGCTTCATCGCCTCGAATTCGATCGTGCCGGTGTGCGTCCAGCCCAGCGCCCGGACCCAGACGGGGATTGCCTCGTCGAGGGAGCGAACCGCGATCCCGACGTGCGCGAGGCCCAGCATTCGGCTCACGGCCCGGTCCCCGCGTGGGTCCAGAGCAGCGCGAGAAGCGTGATGCCGAGCGCGATCCGGTACCAGCCGAACGGCTCGAGGCCGTGGCTCGTGAGCCATCGGATGAAGGTGCGGATCGCGATCGCGGCCACCACCGCGGCCACGGCGAGGCCCATCAGCATGGCCGCCGGGCCGACGCCGGCGCCGCTCAGGAGCGTCCCATGGCTCTTGAGGAAGCCGTAGAGCGTCGCGGCCCCCAGGGTCGGGAGCGCCAGCAAGAACGAGAACTCGGCGGCCGCCACCGCCGAGCATCCCAGGAGAAGCCCGCCCAGGATCGTGACCATGGAGCGGGAGGTGCCCGGCCAGAGCGAGGCGCACTGGAACAGACCGATCAGGAACGCGACGCGGATCGGAATCGCGTCCACGGTCTCATGGCGCGGAGTGTTTCCGCGAGCGCGGCGCCGGCGCTCGAAGATCACCATCACCACGCCCCCGAGAAGGAGCGCCAGCGCGACGGGTCGCGGTCCGAAGAGATGCTCCTCGATCGTGTGGTGGAGCAGAAGCCCGAGGACCGCGGCGGGCAGGAAGGCGACGAGGAGCCCGAGCAGAAGGTTCCTCCCGGGGGAGTTCGGCCGCGCGACACCTCCGAGCGCTTCCAGCGCCCGGGCGCGGTAGAGCCAGAGCACCGCGAGCAGGGCGCCTCCCTGGATCACGATCTCGAAATCGTTCATCACCTGGCTGTAGAGCCCCATGGCGTGCGCGGCCAGGATCAGGTGACCCGTCGAGGAGACCGGAAGGAATTCCGTGAGCCCTTCCACCGCTCCGAGGGTCGCTGCTTGAAGGAGATTCATGCTACCTCACGCATTCGGGTCATGGCCTCCGTAGACGCGCCGCAGGGTGTCCGAGATCTCGCCCAGGGTCGCGCCCGCCTTCACCGCATCGATCACGCCCGGCGTGAGGTTCATCTCACGCCGCGCGGTCTCCTCCAGCCGCTGGATCGCGTGCCTGGCCTGAGGCTCGTCGCGCGAGCCCGTGAACGCCCGCACGCGGGCCGCCTGCGCCGCTTCGAGCTGCGGGTCGATCAGGAACCGGGGGGACGGCTCCTCGTCCGGGTCCACGAAGCGGTTCACGCCCACGATGGTCCGCTCGCCCCGCTCCACCGCCATCTGGTGCTCGTACGCCGCCTGCTCGATCGCCCGGGCCTGGAACCCCGACTCGATGGCGCGGACCGCGCCCCCCATGCCGTCGATCGCCTCGATCAACGCGCGCGCCTCGCGCTCGATGCGATCCGTCGTGGCTTCGATCGCCAGGGCGCCCCCCACGGGATCGACCGTATCGGCGACGTTGCTCTCGTGGGCGATGATCTGCTGCGTCCTGAGCGCCACGGTCGCTGCCTCCTCGCTCGGCAAGGAGAGCGCCTCGTCGAAGGAATTCGTATGAAGCGACTGGCAGCCGCCCAGCACCGCGGCCAGCGCCTGGATCGAGACGCGCGCAATGTTGTTGTGCGGCTGCTGCGCAGTCAAGGTCGAGCCGGCCGTCTGCGCATGAAAGCGCAGCTTGAGCGAGTCGGGATTCCTGGGATGATGGCGCTCCTCCACGAGGCGCGCCCAGAGCCGGCGCGCGGCCCGGAACTTGGCGATCTCCTCGAGGAGATCGTTGTGCGCGTTGAAGAAGAAGGAGATCCTCGGGGCGAAGCGGTCGATGGGAAGCCCCCGGTCCACCGCCGCGCGCACGTACTCGAGCCCGTTCGCGAGCGTGAACGCCACCTCCTGCACCGCGGTCGAGCCCGCCTCGCGGATGTGGTAGCCGCTCACGGAGATCGGGTTCCACGTTGGAAGTTCCTCGGCGCAGA
This sequence comes from Candidatus Eiseniibacteriota bacterium, assembly GCA_043741515.1. Classification (GTDB taxonomy): domain Bacteria; phylum Eisenbacteria; class RBG-16-71-46; order SZUA-252; family SZUA-252; genus WS-7. The sequence goes on from JAYUAE010000163.1 coordinate 4,687, forward strand.
ACTCGATGAGATCCCCCGCGATCTTGAGCGATGCCGCGGGCGGATAGATGTAGGTGCCGCGGGCGATGTATTCCTTCAACACGTCGTTCTGCACCGTGCCCGATAGCGTGGAGCGCGGGGTGCCCCGCCGGTCCGCGACCGCGATCACCAGACCGAGCAAGATCATGGCCGTGGCGTTGATCGTCATCGAGAGGCTCACGCGCTCGAGCGGAATTCCCTGGAGCAGGCGCTCCATGTCCTCGAGGGTCGAGATGGCCACACCCGACCGTCCCACCTCGCCGCGAGCTCGCGGATGATCGGAGTCGTAGCCCATCTGCGTGGGAAGGTCGAACGCGACCGAGAGCCCGGTCTGCCCGAGCGAGAGGAGGTAGTGGTAGCGCTGATTGGAGGACGTGGCGTCCCCGAAGCCCGCGTACTGGCGCATCGTCCAGAGCCGCGAGCGGTACATGAGCGGATGCACGCCGCGCAGGAAGGGCGGCTCGCCGGGACGGTCCTCGGCCCGCGCACGAACCAGATCGGAGCGCGCCATCAGGCTCAGGGCTCCTCGGGTGTGATGGCCAGCAAGAGCTGCCCGCTCTCGACCGCGGTGCCGGGCGCGACCGGGATCACGCGCACGCGCCCCTTGATGGGAGCCACCAGCGCGTTCTGCATCTTCATGGCCTCGATCACCACGAGAGGATGTCCTGCCTCGACTTCCTCTCCCTCGTGGGTCAGGATCTGCACCACCAGCCCCGGCATCGGCGCGTGAAGCTCGCCGCGGGAGGAATCCTCCTGGGACCTGCGCCGCGCCAGTTTCGGCGCGCGCGCGTCGCGGAGGCGAAAGGGAACGACGCGCCCGTCGCGCTCCACCGCGATCGTATCTCCCGTGCGCGTGATCCATGCCTGCACGGGCCGCCCGTCGATCCGCACGCGCATCGCCTCTCCCACGGCGCCCTCCACGCGGTAGGTGCGGCCACGAAGCGTCACCCGATACCCGGTCCCGTCGGCCTCGACGATGGCCTCCAGGTCCTCCGCGCCCTGCTTCCCCGTCAGTAGGATCTTCATCGCGATCGGGGCGATGCGCGAAATACGGGCAGCGCCGCGCGCCACCGGCTCCGCCCCTCGCCGTTCCCACCCGCGGCTCGCGCGCCCGCTCCCGGCGGGCCCGTGGCCGCCACGAAGCGCGGTGCCCGCGGCGCCGCATGCGCGTAGAGCGCCGCGAGCACCGCCGCGTCCTCCTCGTCGCGCGGGTCGGTCTCGCGCGCGACGCCTCGGAATTCGCTGGCGAGGTACGCCGTGTCGTAGTCGCCCGAGAGAAACGCGGGCTGCGCGAGGAGCCAGCGATGAAAGGTGAGCGAGCTGGGGATGCCCGAGAGCGCGCACTCGCCGAGCGCGCGCGCGGAGCGGGCAAGGGCGTGCTCGCGGGTGTCACCCCACACGATGATCTTTCCGATCAGGGGATCGTAGTGGATCGGCACCGATCCGCCGGGGCGCACCCCGACGTCGCAGCGGACGCCGAATCCTTGTGGAAGCTCGAGACGGCGCACGGTCCCGGCCTGCGGCAGAAAGCCCGCCTCGGGATCCTCGGCGTAGACGCGGAACTCGATCGCGGCGCCCACGGGCCGCACGTCCTCCTGCCTCATGCCCAGCCGCTCGCCGGCCGCGAGCCGGACCTGCTCGCGCACGAGGTCCATTCCCAGCACCATCTCGGTGACGGGGTGCTCCACCTGCAAACGGGCGTTCACTTCCAGGAAGTAGAACTTCCCGGCCCGGTCCATGAGGAATTCCGCGGTCCCGGCGTTCGCGTAGCCGCCCGCGCGCGCCACCCGGACCGCCAGCTCACACAGCTCGCGGCGGCGCGAATCGTCCAGAGCGGGAGAGGGCGTTTCCTCGACCAGCTTCTGATGCCTGCGCTGGATCGAGCAGTCGCGCTCGCCCAGGGCGATCACGGCGCCATGGATGTCGCCCAGGAGCTGAACCTCGATGTGACGCGGCTTCTCGAGCCAGCGCTCGAGGTAGATCCGGTCGTCGCCGAAGGCGTTCCGGGCCTCGCCCTGCGTGAGCCTGAGCGCCTGGTCGAACTCCTCGGCGGAATTCACGCGTCGCATTCCCTTGCCGCCGCCGCCGGCCGCGGCCTTGAGCGCCACCGGATAGCCGATGCGGTCCGCCGCGCGGTAGAGCTCGGCCTCGTCGCTCGTGGGCGTCTCGGTGCCGGGGAGCACCGGCACCCCCGCACCGAGCGCAAGCGCGCGGGCGCTCAGCTTGTCGCCGAGCGCCCGGATCGCGCCCGGCGAGGGTCCGATCCAGATCAGGCCCGCCTTGCCCACGCGCTCCGCGAAGACGGCGGACTCGGAAAGGAAGCCGTATCCCGGGTGCACCGCGTCCGCTCCGGAGCGGCGCGCGGCGTCGAGGACCCGCTCCATGTCGAGGTAGCTCTGCGAGGCGGGCGCGGGCCCCACGAGATACGCCTCGTCGGCGGCGAAGACGTGAGCCGCGTCCTGGTCGGCCTCTGAATAGACGGCCACCGATGCGATCTTCATCTCGCGGAGGGTTCGGGAAATCCGGATCGCGATCTCGCCTCGGTTCGCGACGAGGACCTTCCGGATGGGCCGGGTCGAGACGGGCGCTTCGGGGGCGGGGCTCACGGAGGGTGCCATCACCTGGGGCTCCTCGCGATCAGAGCGGGATCAAGCCGTGCTTCTTGGGGGGCAGCGACTGCCGCTTGTGGCGAAGCGCCTCGAGTGCGCGAATGAGCCGGGGGCGCGTCTCCTGGGGCTCGATCACGTCGTCCAGGTATCCGAGCGCCGCGGCCACGTACGGGTTCGCGAACTTCTCGTTGTACTCCGCGACGTACTTGGCCCGCGCTGCGGCCGGATTCTTCGCCTGCTCGATTTCCTTCCGGTAGATGATGTTCACCGCACCCTCGGCGCCCATGACCGCCAGCTCGGCCGCGGGCCAGGCCACGTTGTAGTCTCCGCGGATGTGCTTGCTGGACATGACGTCGTAGGCCCCGCCGTACGCCTTGCGCACGATGACCGTCAGCTTGGGCACCGTCGCTTCGCAATAAGCGTACAGGAGCTTCGCGCCCTGACGGATGATGCCGCCCCATTCCTGCTCCGTCCCTGGAAGGAAGCCGGGCACGTCCTCGAAGGTGACCAGCGGGATGTTGAACGCGTCGCAGAAGCGAACGAAGCGCGCTCCCTTGACCGAGGACTTGATGTCGAGCACGCCCGCGAGCGCCGCGGGCTGATTGCCCACGATGCCGACCGGACGTCCGTTCAGGCGGGCGAATCCCACGATCAGGTTCGGAGCGTAGTGCTCGTGCACCTCGAAGAAATCCCCGTCGTCCACGATGAGACCCACGATTCCCTTCATGTCGTAGGCCTTGTTCGACTCGGCAGGCACGATGGCGTTGAGCCGCGCCTCCATGCGGTCGGGCGAGTCCGTGGGCGTGACAAGGGGCGGATCGTCCACGTTGTTGGAAGGGATGAAGGAGAGGAGCCGACGGATGGCCGCCAGGCACGCCTCGTCGTCCTCGACGGCGAAGTGCGCCACGCCGCTCTTCGTGTTGTGGGTCATGGCGCCGCCCAGCTCCTCGAAGGAGACGTCCTCCTTCGTGACCTCCTTGATCACGTTCGGCCCGGTCACGAACATGTGGCTGGTGCCCTTGACCATGATCACGAAGTCGGTGATGGCGGGGGAGTAGACGGCCCCGCCCGCGCAGGCGCCCATGATCGCGGAGATCTGAGGCACGACCCCGGACGCGACCGTGTTCCGGAGGAAGATTTCCGCATAGCCGCCGAGCGACTGCACGCCCTCCTGGATCCGGGCGCCGCCGGAGTCGTTCAGCCCGATGATGGGGGCGCCGTTCTCCATGGCCTGATCCATCACGTTGCAGATCTTCTTCGCGTTGGGCTCGCTCAAGGTTCCGCCGAAGACCGTGAAGTCCTGGGCGAAGACGAAGACCAGACGGCCGTCCACCGCGCCATAGCCCGCGACGACGCCGTCGCCGGGGATCTTGCGGTCCGCCATGCCGAAATCGGTGGTCCGGTGCTCCACGAAGACGCCGGTCTCCTGGAAGGAGCCGGGGTCCAGAAGGAGGTCGATCCGCTCGCGCGCCGTGAGCCGGCCCTCGGCATGAAGCTTCTCGATGCGCTCCTTGCCGCCGCCCAGCAGCACTTCCTGCTTGCGCCGCCTCAGCTCTTCGATGGGATTCTTGGGAGTCAGGTCCGTGGCCTCCTGCCCAATCGTTCGGGGTGGTTGAAGCGCAGGCATCCTATCGCGCCCGGCTTCGATGTACAAT
>JAYUAE010000164.1:0-1505 GCA_043741515.1 Candidatus Eiseniibacteriota bacterium
TCGGTCTCGATCTCCTGGAGCCTCGCAGCGAGCTCGGCCTCCGCCGTTCTCGTGCGTGAATTCGCCACATTCTGCCTGGCGCCGCGCTTTCCCCCGAGCTCGAACTCCTGGCTGACCCCGATCTCGACGGAGCCGTCCGTGCCGGATCCCAGGTTCCGCCCGCCGCGGGACATCTGCGCCTCCAGCTCCGGATTGAACTGCCCGACGCCGGCGAACGTCGATTCCGCGCGCGCGGCAGCGAGCCCCGCGCGCATGACCCGGACGTCGGGATGCTGCTCGCGCGCGAAGTCGAGCGCCGCAGGGAGCGTGAGAGAGTCGGGAATCACTGTCGGTGCGGCCATCGCGGTCGACGAGAGCACAGCGGTGCACGCAAGGGCCGCGAGGCCGCGGTTCAGCCGATGGGTCATCAATGTCCGCCTTTCGGCCGGGCGATCGAAATGCCCGGCGCACGTCCATAGCGCGCGGATCGCGCGCCCCAGCTAAAGCCAGAACGAAGCTAGGACGTTAAGCGGTGAGCGGAGGGCCGCGAGGAGACTGGGGAGAGAATGCGAGGCCAGGAGGAGATTGGGAATGTCGTTGAGCGGTGTCTCCAAGCTCCGGAGGGCCGGGGGCACGCTCGGTTGCGATCGAGGGAATCGTCGCCGGGAGCACCGAACCATGGTTCGCCGGAACGATCCATACGGGAGGTGGCACGAGGGCCGTGACAAGCTGAAAACAGCCGGTACAGCATGCATCCGAGTCGGGTGCCTCCTCCGGGGCGGACGAATGATGACAAGCATGGTTCCCGCTGGCAGCACCGTGTTCGCCGGCCTCCGCAGCAGCGTGTCCGGCTCCGACGGCGGCCCATGTACAGTGGACCTGCTCGATAGGCAGCAGGACTGCCAGCGCAAACGCCAGCAGGGTGAGCGGCCTCTGGAATGGCCTCATAGGGTGATCCGCCAGTGATCCATCACGCATCCAGCATTGCCCGAGCCAGTCTTCGGGTCAAGAGACGATTGTGGCTGCGCTGATGGCACTACTCCGCCACGACCTTCCCCGACAGCATGTCCATGCCGCACTTGTAGACGATCTCTCCCTTGGGCGATGCCGGGAGCGCGATCTCCACCGCTTCGTTCAACGGTAGCGGCTTCCGGATATTCTGTACCGGAAACACGATCTCCTTGGCGCAGGTCTGATCCGTCTTTCGCGTCACCACGATGGTGACCGGCTTGCCGGCCGGTATGGTGATCGTGGCGGGCGCGAAGCCCGTGTCGGTGACCGCGAGCTCGAACCGGGTTCCCATGTTCGCGGACTTTGCCGCCTCCCGCGCGCAGCCCGCTCCCAGAACGGCGATCAGCGATGCGACTGCGATCCATTTGAACATGTCTAGACTCCTTCCTTCGCCCTCTCGGGCAACTTCCTGCCCTTCCACCAGGCGAAGATCGCCGGGTAGACTACCAGTTCCAGTATGAACGAGGTTACGACACCGCCCACCATGGGCGCCGCGATGCGCTTCATCACGTCGG
>JAYUAE010000165.1:0-1503 GCA_043741515.1 Candidatus Eiseniibacteriota bacterium
CCGTACGTCGCGAGGAACGGGATCTTCCCCGTCGCGGCGAGTCCGGCCGCCACGCACATCATGTTCTGCTCGGCCACCCCGACCTGGATGAAGCGATCCGGAAACTTCTCCGCGAAGAAGGAGACGTTGGTCGAGCCGGAGAGGTCCCCGACCAGCACCACGACGTCCGAGCGCTGCTGCCCCAGGTCCAGGAGCCCGTGCCCGAAACCCTCGCGCGTGCGCTTCATCTCCGGCTTCGCCAGGGTCGGGGCCGCCGGGGCCTGCGGGGGTGCCGGGACCATGCCGCTCATGACGGAATCCCTCCGGGAGCGACTTCCGGCGCCGTGTGGCGCTCGAGCCGGGCCGTCCATTCCTCCAGGCTCGTGCCCATCTCCCGCAGCGCCTGGTCCGCCTGCTCGCGGCTCGGCGGGATGCCGTGCCACTTGTAGTCGTCCTCCATGTACGAGACGCCCTTCCCCATCACCGTGTGCGCGAGGATGAGCGAGGGCGTGCCCCTGGTCGCGCGCGCGCGCTCGAAAGCGGCGATGAGCCCGGCGATGTCGTGCCCGTCCGCGTCGATCACGTTCCAGTTGAATCCGCGCCACTTGTCGGCGAGCGGTGCGATGCCCATGACGTCCTGCACATCGCCGTCGATCTGCTTCCGGTTGTAATCGATCACGGCGCAGAGATTGTCGAGCTTGTAGTGCGCGGCGAACATGGCCGCCTCCCAGACCTGCCCTTCTTGCTGCTCCCCGTCCCCCATGACGCAGTAGATCCGCCGGTCGATGCGGTCCATGCGCGAACCGAGCGCCATCCCGCACGCAACCGAGAGCCCCTGTCCGAGTGAACCCGAGGAGACTTCGATCCCGGGGGTGTCGTGCTTGCTGGGGTGGCCCTGCAGGTGCCCGTGGAACTGGCGGAACCCGAGCAGGTCCACGAGCGGGAAGTATCCACGCTCTCCCATGAGCGAGTAGATCACCGGCGTGACGTGGCCGATCGAGAAGTGCCACATGTCGCGCGAGGGATCGTCGAGCCGGCGCGGGTTCACGTTCATCTCGTGAAAGAAGAGCACCGTTCCGAAATCGGTGGATGACAGCGGACCGCCGCTGTGCCCCGACTGCGAGCGGGCGAGGAGCGCCACGATGTCGCGGCGTACGAAGAGCGCGCGCTCCTGAAGCTCCCGGACGGTCATTTCGAGGCGCGGCATGGAGTGACGCTACCGGAATGAGCCTCTCGCCCGCAACCAGATTCCCCGTCACGCGTTGTAGTACCGCCGATCACGCGGATCGGCGATCACCCCGGAGCGGACCGCCTGCGCGACCTCCTCGATCCCATCCCCGACCCGCCGCGTGGCGCGGAATCCCCACTCCCGCTCGATCCGGTCGAAGCGGACGCCATAGGTCCTCCGGTCCTCCTTCTCCGGCTGGATGAGGACCCGCACGCCGGGCACGTGGGTCTCCAGCTCCTCCTTCAAGTCGCGGAGCTGGTAGTTCTCGAGGTTGTCTCCGAGGTTCAGGATCGGAA
>JAYUAE010000166.1:0-3818 GCA_043741515.1 Candidatus Eiseniibacteriota bacterium
CCCGGCATCGTCGGATACGAGAAGACGGTGCTCCCCCAGATCGAGAACGCGATGATGAGCGGCCACGATTTCATCCTTCTCGGGCTCCGCGGGCAGGCCAAGACGCGGATCCTCCGCCAGCTCGTTCGATTTCTCGACGAGTGGACGCCGGCGATCGAGGGCTGCGAGCTGAACGACGATCCGTTGAACCCCATCTGCCCTTCGTGCAAGCGGCGGGTCGCCGCCGAGGGGGATCAGGTGCCGGTGCGCTGGATCCACCGGGACGAGCGCTACCGCGAAAAGCTCGCCACGCCGGACGTGACGATCGCGGACCTGATCGGCGACATCGACCCGATCAAGGCCGCGAACAAACGGCTCTCCTACAGCGATCCCGAGGTGATGCACTACGGCATCGTGCCGCGGACGAATCGGGGGATCTTCGCCATCAACGAGCTCCCCGATCTCCAGCCCAGGATCCAGGTGGGTCTCCTGAACATCCTCGAGGAGAAGGATATCCAGATCCGTGGATTTCCGATCCGGCTCCCGCTCGACATCCAGATCGTCTTCTCCGCGAATCCGGAGGACTACACGAACCGCGGCAACATCATCACGCCGCTTCGCGACCGGATCGCGTCGCAGATCATGACCCACTATCCCTACACGCTCGAAGACGGGATGAAGGTGACCGAGCAGGAGGCCTGGACTCAGCGCGGGGACGGGATCGAGGTCGTCGTCCCCGAGTACATCAGGGAGCTGGTCGAAACGGTGGCGATCCAGGCCCGCAAGTCCTCCTACGTGGACCAGGGCTCCGGCGTGAGCGTGCGCATGACGATCTCGCTCATGGAGAACCTGATCTCGAACGCCGAGCGCCGCGCCATCCGCACGGGCGAGCGTCGGCAGGCGGCGAGGATCTGCGACCTCCAGAACGGAATCGCTTCGATCAGCGGCAAGGTCGAGCTGGTCTACGAGGGAGAGCAGGAGGGCGCTATCGCGGTGGCGAAGCACCTGCTGGGCAAGGCGGTGAAGGAGGTCTTCGCGAAGCACTTCCCCGACGCCTACAAGGGGAAGGAGAAGAACGAGGGCGCGCCGTCCGAGTACGACGCCATCTTCCGCTGGTTCGCGCAGGGGAAACGGGTCGAGATCTCCGACGAGCTCTCCACGCGCGAGTTCCACCAGCGGCTCTCCCAGGTGACGGGGCTCGAGGAGCTGCCCAAGCGCTATCTCGGGATCAAGGAGTCGATCGAGGTCCCGACGGCGATGGAGTTCGTGCTGGAGGCGCTCCACCAGAACTCGATTCTCGCGAAGGAGCGCACCGACACGAGCGCGCTCGCCTACACCGACATGTTCTCCACCATGCTCGGCAAGCCGGAGGAGGCGGAGGACTGAAGTGGATTTCCGCTACTCCAAGTGGGACGAGCGTCTCACCCAGAACGTCAACTTCCTCAAGAACCTACTCTCGCTCTACAACCGCCTGCTCCTGATGACGGACGGCGACGTGGACGAAGCGCTCCGCGAGCTCGAGGAGCTGGGCGACCGCTTTGGATTCTTCAATGAGAAGTTCACGATGGACGACTTCAAGAAGAACCTGAAAGAGCAGGAAGCGATCCAGGAGGTGAACGGGAAGAACGTGCTGACGCGCAAGGGGGAGCGGATGATCCGGCAGGACTCCCTCGACCGCATCTTCAGCGACCTGGCGAAGGATTCCGCCGGCGAGCATCGGGTGCCCAAGACCGGCGCGGGCGGCGACAGGATCACGGAGACCCGGCCCTACGTCTTCGGCGACAACGTCTCGGACATCGATTTTCTCTCGAGCGTCCGGAATTCGGTCCGCCGGCAGCGCGGTGAGTGGGGCGACGAGGGGCTCAACCTGACCGAGGACGACCTCGAAGTCTTCGAGACCGAGCACTCTTCATCCTGCGCGACGGCGCTCCTCATCGACGTGAGCCACTCGATGATCCTCTACGGGGAGGACCGGATCACGCCGGCCAAGCAGGCCGCGCTCGCCCTGGCGGAGCTGATCCTGACGCGCTACCCCAAGGACTCGCTCCACGTCGTGCTGTTCGGGGACGAGGCGTGGGAGGTGAAGATCCGCGACATTCCGTACGCCTCGGTGGGACCCTTTCATACCAACACGAGGGCGGCGCTCCAGCTCGGGCAGCGAATCCTGGCCCGGCAGAAGCACGTGAACAAGCAGATCTTCATGATCACGGACGGCAAGCCCTCCGCGATCCAGGAGGGCGGGCGCCTCTACAAGAACGCGTTCGGCCTCGATCCCCGGATCGTGAACAAGACCCTGGACGAGGCCGTGCAGTGCCGCCGCAAGCGAATCTCGATCACCACGTTCATGGTGACCCAGGATCCCTACCTGGTCCGGTTCGTCGAGCGGTTCACCCAGCTCAACAAGGGCCGCGCCTACTACGCCGACTTGGAGAACCTGGGCTCCTACCTCTTCGTGGACTACAACCAGAACCGCCGCAAGCGCGTGAACTAGGGCGCGGCATGAGCGAAGCGCCGGCGTTGTTGAAGTGGATGACGTTGGCGCAGCCGGGCGTGTCCTCCCGGGCGCGCACGATGTCGATCGTCCGCAGATCCTCCTCGGCCCGCGCTCTCACAGCGGGAATGCGAGACCGGCCTGGAGCGCGAGGAAATCGGTGTCCGGGAAATTATTGCCCACGATGTGGTGGAACTTGAAGCCCGCCCCGAAGGAGTTGCCGGAGGACATCGGCATTGCGATCCCGAACCCGAAATTGAATCCGAAGTCGGACTCCCTGTCGGAGGTGGTGCCGAAGGCGTCCGTCACGGTCTCGCTCAGGTTGTAGAGCCCGAGGCCGCCGCTGATCCAGGGCCGGACGGTTCCGCTGCTCGAGAAGCCGTAATCCACCGCCACGGTGACCGGGACGACGCTCACGTGCCCGTCCACGAGGTCCTCGCCAAAGCGGTGATAGGCGACACCGCCCGAGAGCACGGTGTTGCGGCCGACGCCGTATCCGATCGAGCCGCCCAGACCGAGCCCGGTATTGACCGCGTTGTCGAAGTCACCCGCGGGGATGGAGAGCCCCATGTGGACGCGGAGCATGGTGCGCCCCTCGAATCCGGCGCGGTAGGCGCGGTCCCGGTAAGGGCGATCGCGCGGGTATTCGCCATGAGGACGGTTCAGCGTCTCCGCGAACGCGCTTCCGGCCAGGATCAGGAGAAAAAGGCTCGTGAGGCAGGTCCAGAGTCCGAGTTTCATTGGGCTCCTCCGCGAATCGAGGTTGTATGGGGCCCCCACCTGGGAACCATCAAGTCTAGCATCACGCCGCGGCCGTCAGGTACACTGCCGAGGACCAATGCCACGAGGAACGCCGATGCCTTCCCGCCCCGCACCGGCCGAGCCGACGACCGACGACGCCGAGGCGGTTCCGCTTCATTTGGCGTATCGCGTCTGCGAGGACATCGCGCGGGCGCACTACGAGAACTTTCCGGTCGCCTCCCGCTTCATCCCCGCCGAGCGCCGGATCGCGCTCACCGCGATCTATGCCTTCGCGCGGCAGGCGGACGACGTCGCGGACGCGGCGGCGCCGAGCGAGGACCGCCTTCGCGCGCTGGACGCGATCGAGGCGGCGCTCTTGCGGGCGCTCGACGGAGCGCCGCAGGGTCCGGTGCTCACCGCCCTGGCGGACGCCGTGGACCGCCACCGGCTTCCCGCCGAGCCGTTTCTGGATCTCCTGGGCGCCTTCCGTCTCGACGCGCGCGACGCGACGTTCCCGACCTGGGACGATCTGCTGGGCTATTGCCGCGGCTCGGCGAACCCCGTGGGCCGGCTCGTGCTCGCGCTCTATGGGATCGAGGATCCCGAG
>JAYUAE010000167.1:0-8787 GCA_043741515.1 Candidatus Eiseniibacteriota bacterium
CCCGGCCCCGAGCCCGATTCCGCCGAGCGCCTCACGCGACCCGCCGGGCCCGCTTCGGGTGCCGGCGAAGGACCACATCGAATTTCCGCTCCGGCCACCCCGCAAGCTCAAGGCACATCCGTCAATGGCGCCGGCCGAGGCCCCGAGCGAAGGGGACGCTGCGATCACGCCCCACCTCGGGGCCGGGACGCGCCGACCCGGTCTGGCGAGCCTCATCGCCTCCGCGAGGAGCGGCGGCGCCCGCGAGACGCTCACCCGCCCCAACGCGAGCGCCACGCGCCCGCCGCGGGCTTCGATCCGCGCCCCGGGCCTGACGCGGGACCCCTCCAGGAGGAAGGCTGCCTCGCTCTCGACCGCGGGACGTTGAGCCGTGACGCCGATGCGGCGCATTCGAAACTGTCCGCGCGAGATGGATCCGCGCAGGATCGCGCCTGACCTTCCCGCGAAAGGCACCTCCTCGAGCGACTCAGGGCTCTCGAGGTCCTCCTCGGGGGCGGGCAACCAGGGCCCGGCGGCATTGACCGAGTCCGCGAACTCGGCCCCGGCCACTTGAGCCTGGACCCGGGGGACCGATTGCGCCGCCGATAATCCGATCATGAAGCCCGCGACCCACCCGAAATTCGCCAGGGGGCTGCGACGGCGCATGATAGCACACCCGATTTCCCTGGAAATGGAGGGCAGTTTCGGATATAATATCCTCCGCCGCTTCCGCAAAACAGTCACGAAGCGGATGTCGCAATCATCCAGCATGCGAGGTTTCCCCGAGGCGACATGTCCAGCCCCGCGCCGGTCTGTTTCCAGCCGTCCTTCTGCGTGCGGAAGTTCCTGCGCCCGGGCCCGTCCTCGACCTCGCTCTTCGTTTCGACGCCCTGTTCCGGTACCCGGCATTCCCCGTGGAAGGAGCCTCCTCATGAGACGTAGTGCTACCGCGCTGATTTCCTTCGCCCTGATATCGGTGTGTCAATTCGGAGGCGCCGTGGCATCCACGTCCGTTTCGTCGCTCCCCGCGGAGCCGCTCCCGGCCGGGGTGGTGCCGACCCAGGCGCCCGTGGGCGACCGGACCGCGGGAGCTCCGGCGCGCGCAGGCAGCTTCTTCCGCACCGCAACCGTCGGGGACACCGTCTGGCAGTTCGTGGACAGCCTCGAGACCCGCACGAGCCCGAGCAACGAGGGCGGGTTCACTCACTACGACGCGTCCGCGAAACAGACCGCCTGGCACATCGACACGTTCCTCGCGTGCCAGAACCATTCGTGGTGGTGCGGCAGAATCGACTCGACCTGGATCTATGATTCCAACCGGGCCGGCTACGAAAACGACTGGAAGCAACATCTGGGGAACAAGTTCCCCACGACTACCATTGCGGCAGGCACGCAGGTGACGCTCAGCTTCAGGCACCATTTCGACGCGGAGCCGAACTACGACTATGGCATCGTCGAAGTGAACGATCCGGATCAGAGCTGGGTGCAGATCGCTCAGTTCACGGGGAAGGTTCCGAACAATGCCTTGTGCGACACCTTCACGGTCGTCATCCCCGACTCCATCGTCGCCAAGTACCGCGCGGGGAGCCCCCTGGACTCGGTCTTCACGCCCCTTCCGGTGCCGTTCCGGTTCACGTTCACGAGCGACGTGGGTTTTTCCTCGGCGGACGGGCTCTACAACGGGGACGGATGGATCATGGACAACATCACGGTCAAGGCGGGCTCGAGCGTGGTCTTCTTCGACAATGCGGAGAGCGGCATGGGCACCTGGCAGCGGACGGTGGAGCCGGGCGTCGGCGACTACTTCTACCTCCAGCGGAACGTGGTGACGGAGGATGTCTGCACCCTGAATAACTCCAACGTCTGGACCGACTGGAATCAGATCTTCCAATCGCTGGTGGCACGCCAGGACAATTTCGTCGTGACGCCGCCCGTCGCGATCAGCAGGCCAAGCTCGGTCTTCTTCAACTTCGACGTGTATCGAAATCTGCCGCTCAATTCGTGCTTCTTCTACCACACCAACTTCCGGACCAAGAATGTCGGTGATACGAACTGGAGCGCCTGGATCGACCCCACCTTCTTCGTGTACTACGGGGGCGGCAAGGACTGGGCGCGCCAGCTGATCACGCTGACGGGCGCCGCCGGCAAGGACTCGGTCCAGGTGGAGCTGGGGTTGCGGGATTACTCTGCGGTATTCTGCGACGGAGTTTCCTCGCCCGCCAACACCTACGCCCTGTTCGACAATATCGCGATCGGCCTCATCGGTCAGACGGGCCCCGGCTTCGTCGTGCGCGACATCGACCTGTTCAATGACACCTTCCAGACCTCGCCGTTCTTCAAGGACGACAACTTCAATTCGCCGCTGGGCGACAGCGCCGTGGTGCAGGTCAGCGCCTCGAGGGGCTACAAACAGGGGTCCATGTTCTACCGGCTGAACGGCGGAGCCTTCACCTCGACGCCGCTCCAGCATGTCGCGCCGGCCCTGCCGACCTTCTTCTTCGCGGATGTCCCGGCTGCGAGCTACCCCCCGAACACGACACTGGAGTACTACTTCTCGGTCACGGACAGCATGAACACGATCTCGACCTACCCGACCGATGCGATCTCGAACTCGCACTACCGCTCGGCATCGATCCTCCCGGTGAAGACCGCGACCAATCTGTCCCTCGGCTGCACCGACAGCCTGGCGTCGATCCTCTTCGTGAACCACTTCGCCGGACGCGAGCCGCAGACCTACCTCGCGCAGAGCCTGACCTCGCTGGGCTACAAATACGACACGTGGGAGGTGAACGGGCCCACCAGCGGCATCGGGAACTGTCTCGGCGGGTCCGATCCCACCGACGTGCAATACCACTGGCCGGTGACCGACGTCGGAAAGCTGCTCCAGTACTCGACCATCATCTGGAACGCTGGGGACCTCTCGGCATTCACGATCACACCGCAAGATCAGGCCGTGATCCAATCGTGGGTCCAGCAGCCCGGAAAGAACCGCAACTTCTGGATCACCGGGGATGATGTGGGCGCGGAGCTGATGGCGAATAACGGCTTGCGCAACTATGGCAACTTCATGGGCTTCACGTGCGGTGTCCAGTGGCTGCGAAACATCTGGGAGAACGTGCCTCAGGATAGCCTGCATCCGGCGGTGACGGGTGTGAACGGCGGCCCCGCCGCAGGCCGGCTCATGCATCTGAACGGTGACTGCCCGATCATCAACAATTTCGACCTGGTCACCCTTTCCACGGTCGCAAACTCGGGCAGGTCGGGCCTCCTTCTCACGTATCCGAATAGCTTCGCGGCCGCGACGCGCTACGCCACGGACTACAACACCTTCAGTCCGAACGACAGCGCGCGGGTGGTCTTCGGCGGGTTTGGCTTCAACTCCATCGAGGAGGGTGGAGAGCGGCTGAACCTCACCAACTCGATCGTGAAGACCTACTTCAAGGAAGCCAATTGCTACCTGGCCACGGGGGTCGAGGAAGGCGGCGGCTCGGAAGCTCCGGCGATCCGGAACGTCCTCGGGCAGAACATGCCGAATCCGTTCAATCCCGAGACGGCCATCCGCTACTCGGTCGCCCGCGCGGGCAAGGTGGAGATCCGCATCTACAACGTGAGCGGAGCCCTGGTGCGCACACTGGTGGATGGCGTGCAGACCGCCGGCGAGCACGTCGAGCGCTGGAACGGCACCGACGACCGCGGCGGACAGCTCCCCAGCGGCGCCTACTTCTACCGGCTCGAAGCGGCGGGCTTCCTGGATTCGAAGAAACTCATCCTGCTGCGCTAGCGCTTCTCGCTCGGCTTCTCGAGCGCCTGTTTCGCGGCGGCCCGCTTCTCCGGCGGGCCGCCGTTTTCGTTCGTGCGCGACGCCCAGGCGCACGGCGCTCACGGTCCCTCCGAAAGCGTAGTCGAGCCTCCCCCACGACACATCGAGGCTGCCGATCCGTAGCGACAGACAGGCGCCGATGCGCCCGGGCGCGGCGCCTCTCCCGAGTCCGATCCGGGCGGCGCGACCGATCGGAATCTCGAGCACGATCCGGGGGGCGATGTTTCCGTCAGGCTCCCGGCGGTCGAGCACCGCGAGCGTCGCGGCGCTCGATCGAACCATTGCCCCCAGCTCGAGTGCCGCGGGGATCGCCGCGCGGTCGAGGGCGGAGGTCCGGAGCAGACGGTCGCCGGCGACCCAGGCCTGGACGCCATGCCCCAGATTCGCGCGGCCCCTGCCGCCCAGAGCCCATCCTCCCCAGCCGCCTCCGTCGTCCATGGCGAAGCGAAGCCGCTCGCCGGTTACCGCCAGCGAGACAGGCCGGGCCGCGCGCTCCGAGAGCTGCAGCCGGCCGGAAGACTCGCGGGCCCCCGGGCCCGACACGGCGACGTATTCCAGACGAGCCTGAAACCGATGCCCCGAAAAAGAGCAGTCGAGCTGGCCGTGAGAGAGCCCGTCGGCCTCGAAGAGCACAGCGCGGCACCCGCCGGCGGCCCATCCCGCGACCTCGTCCTCAAGGGCGGGAGGAAACCATGCTCCGTCGGTCGAGGCGCGGCCCAGAGCCGCCGGGCCGGCGTCGCGCAGCTCGAAGGCCGCGTGGCAGGAAACCGGCGCGAGCAGGCGCGCGAGAAGTGCCGCGAGGGCCACGTGCGCGGGCCTCACCGGTCCACCACCGTGAGCGCGAGGTTTCCGCTCCGCGCGGGCGCCGTGCCTTCCGGAAGCGTCTCGGCGCGGGCAACGTAGGTGCCGGCAGGCACCGGAACGCCCGCGTCATCCTTGCCGTCCCAGAGGAATGCGGCCTCTCCCAGGACGCGCTGTCCGTCCACGAGGCGCCGCCGCGGGCGGCCCAGGAGATCGTGCACGAAGACCCGGACTCTCCTGCCCCGCGCGGCCTCCCCGAATGCCAGCACGACGGGAGACGCGAGCGCGCCGGGGCCGCGACGCAGGACCCGGGAGCTCGCGAGGAGCAGCTTCCCCTCGGGGTCGCTGCCGGGCCGGGGCGCCTGCACGGAGTTGGGCTGCCCGGGCGTGCCGGCCCGCGCGTCGACCGACTCGGACCAGGTTCCCGGGATCGCGCTGGGCAGAGCCGCCCCCAGCCGCTCGATCGAGCCCCCGCGCTCCGAGTAGTCCGAGCGGTACGGAACCGCGTCGGACGGAATTCCGCGTGTATCCACGATCCGGACCAGGTCGGCGAATCCTTCCTCGCCGTCCTGGTCGTTGAGCGCCGGCCATCCGCCGCGGCACCCTGAGACCAGGCTCTCCGGCAGAGCGTAGGCTCCGCGCAGGATGTCGGGCGATTCCGCCACGACCAGGATGGCTCCCGCGCCAAGACCCCGCGGCGCCTCCCCACGATCGATCGCATACGCGCGGCCGCCCGCGTCGGTGATCGCGAACTCGCCGAGGTCCGGCACGTCCTCGCGGGCGATCAGCTCGACCCATTCCCCTGCGCCCCGGTCCCGGAACGCGATCTCGTTCACCGCGAGCGGCCCGGCGGTGGAGCGCGCAAGGATCACGGTCGTGTCGGCGATCGCGGACTCCGCGATCGGGCTGACGCCGGCATCGCGCAGGATCACCCGGACGTCGAACCGCCCTGGTTGCGGGATGGCGAGCGCGCAGGGGACGCGGGCGCTGTCCCCGGGCGCCATGGAGACCCCAGGGCACACGACCGCGGGGCGCTCCGGCCATGCGGTGTCCGCTTCGGCGCCGCGGCGGATGGCCGCCTCCACGCGCCAGCGCGCCCCGTCGACCGCAAGCCTTCCGCGGTTCCGGACCGTCACGCGGAGGAGCGCGACGTCCCCGGGCCATGGCACCTCGGGCCGGAGAACGGCTCCTCCCTTAGCGATCGTGAGCCTCAGGTCAGGATGGTTCGCCATCCCGGGGCTCGGCTCGGTCTCGGCGGCCCAGTCGGAGGCGTTCACGCCCGTGTCCACACCATCCTGGACGCGCGCGAGGCTCTGGCCGGAGGAGACGTCCGGCGCGGGCGCCCCGCGATAGAGCTCGGGGAACGCGAGAGCGCCGTAGCCGACGAGATCGAGCACGACTCCGGCACGGGTCAGGCGCAGGGCGTCGGGCCCGTTCTGGATCGCGCCGAGGAGCGCCGAGCCGGGAATCAGAAACGCGCGGCGCGGCAGGACGGAATCTCCCGCCGATCCCGAGTAGATCGAAGACCACACGCCGGGACGGGCGCCGTCTCCCGACTCGATCGAGATCCCCTCGAGCGGCGCCGCGACCGAATCCGGGTTCCACAGCTCCACGAACTCGTGCCCCTCGTCGGGGCCGTCGGGGTCGTAGAGCACTTCGTTCAGGAGCAGGTCGGCGCGAGCACGTCCGGGCACAGCGCCGGCGAGAAGCGCCAGCGCGGCGGCCTCCACGAGAAGCGTGAGCGCGGCAAGTAGCAGGAATGCCAGGACCCGGCGAGCGACTGCGTGAGAGCGCGGCATGGAAATCCCCCTTGGTTGCGGAAGGCAGGGGGGAGAGCGGTATCACGACGGGGCGGCCGGGGTGGACGCGTTACGGCGCTGGACGCGCTACAGCAGATGGAACCTCTTTCTCAGAATCCATTCCCCGCTCGCGCCGAGCACGAGCACGATGAAGAGCGGGATGTTGTGGAACACGTCCAGCTCGACCATCCGCGCCCTGGCGATGTCGGGCGATCGAAGGCGGGCCAGCACGCGAGCCGGACTCGCGACGGGCGCCGACTCGCCGCCCGAGCGCTTCGCCATTCGATCGAGCACCGGAGGATCCGCGCTGAGCGATTCGAACTCCACGCCCTGCTCGCCCACCGCGACCCGAACGCTGTCCTGCCCGAGGAGGCGCCCTCCGCGCTCCACCCTGCCCTGCAGGACATAAACCCCCTCGGGCAGCGCGATCGAGCCGGCAAAGTCTCCTTGCGCCGAGGGAGCGAGCGCCGCGGCGCCCGCCACGCCTCCGCGGGCGCCGCGCGCGCGCACGGTCGCACGGGCGCCATGCGCCAGCGCCGGGCTGGAGAGGGCGACGCGCACGGGTATGGACCTCTCCGCGGGCGTGACGTCGGGCGCCGTGATCCGCACGGGCCGGTCGTCGGCGCTCTGCGAGAGCCAGGCGGCGACCCCGCCGAAGAACGCGGGCTCGATCCCGGCGCTGCCGCCGAGACCCGCGGCGGTGAGGCCCCAGCGGTAGGCGCCGCTCGCGTTCAGGACCGCGACCCTTCCCGCGCCGACCCTTCCCGCGAGGAGGAGCGGCACCGTCTCGGTTCCGAAGCGCGCGACGAGGAGCGGCGTCAATACGGCGCCGCTCGCCGCGAGCACTGCGGGGACCTGCACGGGCGGCAGCGCCTGCCACGTGGCGGCAGCGGTCGCGGCATCGCCGCCGAGGAGCGAGATCTCGTGCGCCCGCCCCGCCGGCGTGAGCTCGACGCCCGCGCTGGGTCCCGCGGGGCGGTTGAAGTCGCGCCACTCGAGGCCGAGCGCACGCGACAGCGGGTCCGGCGCGGGCAGCCGGTTCACCGGATCGATCCAGAAGAGGACGCCGCCGCCGCGCTCGAGGAACCTCAGAATCTCGGCGCTTCGCTCGGGCGTGAGCGTCCTCGAATCGTACCGGACCACGGCCACGTCCGCGTCATGGAGCGCCTGGCTCAAGCTCAGCGTCCCGGCCCCCAGGGGCGCCACGGCAGCGGTCCCCGAGGGCGCGAGGCGCTGCACCGCCCAGGAGGTGTCCTCTTCCACGCCGCGCGTTAGCGACCGGAGGTCCCAGTCCCACGCCGTGGCCAGTGCCGGAACGACGCGCTTCGCGGGCCGCGCGGTGATCGCGACCAGCCGCTTTTTGTTCTGGGTGATTCGATCGCCCGGGAGGCTGTCGAGCCTCACCGTCAGAAAATGCTTTCCGCGCTCGCCGACGGTGAACGGAATCGCGACCCGCGTGATCGAGGCGGGCCGGTCGAGCGCGAAGGAAGCCCGCCCCAGCTCGCGGGCGCCCTCGCTCAGCCGCGCCACCCCGCGCGTCGCGGGGCTTGAGCCGTGGCGGATGGTCAGGGTGAGAACCGCGGGACGGCCCATCACGACCTCGGCGGGAACGTCGATCCCTCCGATGCCGGTCGTGGGCGGATCGCTCGCCGATCCCGTGACCAGCCCGAAAGCGGGCACGGTGGACCCGAGCGCGCGCTCGGGGTCCTCTCCCCGGTTCACCGCGCCGTCGCTCAGGACGAGGAGCGCCGCCAGCGAATCCGGATCGATCCGGTCGAGCGCCTCGCTCAGGACGTCGCCCAGAGCGGTTTCCCCCGCGCCGCGCGATGCCGCCGCCTGCTTCCAGGACGCGGGCGTTCCGATCGGGCCGAGCTGGGCGTCGAATGGGGCGAGGCGCACGTCGTAACGCCCCCTAAGCTGCGAGGCGACCGCGGCCGCGGCGCTGTCCGCGACCTCGCGGCGCGTGCGTCCCGAGGCGTCGCCGTCGCGCACCTCCATGCTGCCCGAATGGTCCACGAGGATGAGCAAGCGGTTCCGCTCCCGCGAGGAGGCGGAATAGCGCACCACCGGCGCCAGCGAGGCGAAGAGGAGCGCCAGGAGCGTGACGGTGCGGACGGCGACGAGCAGCGCGCGCTTGTGCGGCGCAAGGGCCGGGTAGCGCGTGAGGTAGAGCGCGAGCCCCAGCGCCACGGCACCGGCGACCAGCGCGAGCGCGACGAAGTTGGGAGCGGACGAGATCGAGAAGTTCAACGATTGAGCCTCGCGGAGAGTTTACCGGGAAACGCTGAACAGTGAAAGCGCGGGGACAATCTGGAAGATTTCGGGAGGCAACGAGCAATTTACGGGGGGCACGGCGAGAGGTCAACGAAAAAATGACGCCACGTGAGA
>JAYUAE010000168.1:0-3727 GCA_043741515.1 Candidatus Eiseniibacteriota bacterium
ACCGCGCGATGCCGGATTTCGACGCCTCGATCCGCCTCTCGCCCGGGAACGCGAAGGCCTATCTCTGGCGGGGCGAGGCGAAGTTCCTGCTCGGAGACAAAGCAGGCGCCGCGGCGGATTACGGGCGCTCGCTGACGCTCGACCCCAGCTCGGAGGCGGCCTTCTTCGCGCGGTCCAAGGCCTACGAGCGGCTTGGAAGCTACGAGGCCGCGCTCCAGGATGCGCTGCGGGCCAAGGAGCTGGGCTATCCGGTCAAGCCGGAGTACCTGGACGGGCTACGAAAGGTAATCGCCGGTGGTCATTGATGTTCGACGGAGATTCTTTCTCCCTTGCTCCCGGGTCCGAGTCGGAACATGCTTTTTCCGTTGACGGGAATTGGCCTCCGTTCGTACTTTCCCGTCCGCAGTTTTGCCCGCACCTTGTCCCCAGCTTGTGAGGATCTTGCAATGAACCGAAAAGGCTCCAGCCCGGAGCGCGCATACGGCGGCGCGCAGCACCGCTCGGAGGAGTGGGAAGAAGATCCCATCGGCCGCGTCTACGATGACGGGTCGGAAGAGGATCCCTTCGACGAGGAAGAGGAGGAAGAGGTCGAAGAAGACGAGGATGAGGACGACGACGATCTCGATGACGACGACGTCGAGGAGGAGGACGAAAAGGAGGAAGAAGACGACCTCTAGGCGCGTGAGTCTCCCGGCTCCTGCACCGCTTCTGTTCCTCGGCCTGAGCCCGGCTGAATGTCTTCTCAGCCGGGCTCGCGTCGCATTTGTCCCCGCGCCCTTCGATCAGACCACGAGCTACATGCCCGGCACGCGGTTCGGGCCGCGGGCCATCCTCGAGGCCTCGCGTCAGGTTGAGTTCTACGACGAGGAGCTGGATCTGGAGCCGTTCCGGATCGGGATCGCGACCCTGGGGGATGTCCAGGTGGATCCGGCGAATCCGGAAGGGGGGCTGGTGCGGCTCGAGGGCATCGCGGCCACCCTCGCGGACTCCGGCATCATTCCGTTCGCGCTGGGCGGCGAGCACTCGCTCACCATCGCCCCGGTCCGCGCGCTCAAGCAGCGCTATCCCGACCTCTCGGTGCTTCAGCTCGACGCGCACCTCGACCTGCGCGAGGAGTACCAGGGGACCAAGCTGAGCCACGCCAGCGTCATGAGGCGGGTCCGCGAGCTGGGCGTCCCCACGGTCGCGGTCGGGATCCGGAGCGTCTCGCGCGAGGAGGCGGACTACGTGCACCGGGAGAAGGCGCCGGTCTTTCTCGGGCGCGAGATCCGGACCAGCGGCCTTCCGGTGGAGGCGATCCTCGAGCAGCTGCGGAATCCGGTCTACGTGACGGTGGACCTCGACTTCTTCGATCCCGCGTATGTCCCGGGCGTGGGCACGCCGGAGCCGGGTGGCGGAACGTGGGAGGAGGGGCTCAAGCTCCTTCGCGCGGTCTGCGAGCGCCGCCAGGTCGTCGGCTGCGACATCGTCGAGCTGTGCCCGATTCCGGGCCAGCCCGCCTCCGATTTCTTCGCCGCCAAGCTCGCGAACAAGATGCTGGGCTACCTGGGCCTTTCCCATCCCTGAGGCCCTGAAGGCGGAAGTTCGCCTCGCCAAGAACCAGGAGCGCCGCCCGCGCTCCGGGCATCCCTGGATCTTCAGCAACGAGATCGAATCGAGCGATCCGGGTCTCACGCCGGGCGATGAGGTCGTGGTGCTGGATCATCGCGGCCAGCCGGTGGGCGTCGGGCTCTACAATCCGCACTCCCTCATCGCGGTCCGGCTCTATGCCCGCCACGTCCGGCAGATCGACGCCGACCTGGTCCGCGACCGGATCGAGCTGGCGCTCAATCTCCGCCGCAGGGTTCTCCCCGTCGAGACCGCCTATCGCCTGATCCACGGGGAAGGGGATCTTCTCCCGGGTCTCGTCGTCGACCGCTACGGGGACTACCTCTGCGTCCAGAGCCTGACCGCGGGGATCGAGCGCCGGATCGAGTGGATCCTCGAAGTGATCCACGAGGTGATGCGTCCGAGCGGCATCCTCTGCCGCAGGGATTCCCAGGCGCGCATGCTGGAGGGCCTTTCGATTCTGGAGCCGCTCGTGCGCGGCGATGTTCCGGAGCGCGTGGAGGTTCCCTACGAGGGGATGATGATCTCGAGCGATCTGCGCCACGGGCAGAAGACCGGAGAGTTCCTGGACCAGCGCGAGAACCGGAAGCGGGTCGCCCGCGAATCGCCGGGACGGCGTGTCCTCGACCTCTACTGCTACACGGGGCTCTTCTCGCTCCACTGCGCCATGGCGGGGGCGGCATCCGTGCTGGGGATCGACAGCTCGGCCCCGGCCATCGAGCGGGCCACGATGAACGCGGTGCGGAACGCGCCGGGTCGCGAGATCCAGTTCCGTGTGGACGATGTGGAGCGTGCGCTATCGGGATTCGCGCGGGAGGGCACCCACTTTGATATGATCATCCTCGACCCGCCGGCGCTCGTGCGCAGCAGGAAGGCGCTGGCGGAAGGAGCGCGCAAGTATGGCTCGATCAACTCGGCCGCGCTCCAGGTCTTGAAGCCGGGTGGAACGCTGGCCACCGCCACGTGCTCGCATCACGTGGACGCCGAGGCGTTCCTCGAGATCCTGCGCGCCGCCGCGAAGCATGCGCGCGCGGACCTGCGCGTCGTCGAGGTGCTGGGGCAGAGCCGCGATCACCCGGTGCTGCTCGCGGCGCGCGAGACGTCCTATCTGACCATGGTGATCGCGGAGCGGATCCGCTAATGGACGAGAAAAAAGAAGGCGCCGGCGCCCCGGAAGGCCCGCACCGCGAACGGGATCTCCTCATCGGGCTCGTGCAGTCGTTCCAGGCCGCCGCCATGCAGCAGATGGGGAAGGTCATGAACCCCTTCTCCCAGAAGATCGAGCGGGACATGGAGAGCGCCAAGCTCTCGATCGAGATGCTCGAGATGCTGAGAACGCGGACGTCGGGGAATCTCACGGGGCAGGAGGCGCGGTTCCTGAACCACGTGCTCACGGAGCTCAGGCTCAATTTCGTGGCCGAGGCCGATCGCGACAAGGCGGAGGCCGGGAAGGGCGCGGAAGCCGCGACCCCGAAGAGCCCGGAGACCCAGGCCTAGCTTCGTTCCTCGCGCTTCACCGCTTCCCAGAGCCGGTCCAGCTCCGGCAGGCCGGCCTTCTCCGGCGAGGAGCCTTCCGCGCGGAGGAGCTCCACGACGCGGTCGAATCTCCGACGAAACTTCTCCACGGCCGCCGACAGGTGTGCCTCGGGGTCGCGCTTCACGAAGCGGGCCAGGTTCACCGCGGCGAAGAGCAGGTCCCCGATCTCCTCGGCCACCCGCTCCGGATCCCCCGCTCGGATGGCGTGCTCCGCCTCCTCGATCTCCTCGCGCAGCTTCGCGACCACGCCCTCGACGCTCTCCCAGTCGAACCCGACCGACGCGGCCTTTTCCTGCACCCGGTAGGCCTTGAGCAGGGCGGGGAGCCGCTCCGGGCTCCTCCCCAGTAGAGACCGGCCTCCAGCCTCGCGGCGCTTGCCCTCCTCCCACTGGCGCAGCACGCCCTGCGAATCGAGATCGCGGCGCTCCGCGAAGACATGGGGGTGGCGGGCGATCATCTTGGCCACGATTCCGCGGATCAGATCGGCCGGCTTTGTGCCGTCCTCCCGCTCGAAGGTGATCGCCAGGAAGACGACGAGGAAGAAGAGGTCGCCCAGCTCCTCACGGGAAGCCGGGCGGTCGC
>JAYUAE010000169.1:0-19113 GCA_043741515.1 Candidatus Eiseniibacteriota bacterium
CGCCGAGAAAGCCGCCGGACGGCGGGTGTTCCTCCAGAGCCCGCGCGCGGCCCGCACCGCGCGCCGGCAGCCGGACGAGTCCTGGGGTCCCAGGCCCACGATCGCGCTCGTCTACGCCGTCGGCGATTGCGCCATGGACTCCGGCATCCGCGGGCGCGCGACCTCGAAGGCGCTCGAGAGATACCGCAAGCAGCGGAACGTGAAGGCGGTCGTCCTGCGCGCCGACTCCCCTGGCGGCGATCCGCTCGCGTCCGACCTCGTGGCGCGCGAGATCAAGGCCTACCGCAAGGCGGGAAAGCCGCTCTACGTGAGCCAGGGGCGCGTGGCCGCGAGCGGCGGGTACTGGATCAGCATGGACGCGGCCCGGATCACGGCCTCGCCGTTCACGATCACCGGATCGATCGGGGTGATCGGCGGGTGGGCGTGGAACGAGGGGCTGGGCAAGAAGCTGGGGCTGACCTCGGATCACGTGCAGATCGGGAAGAGCGCCGACCTCCTGGGCGGGCTCACGTTGCCCGTGGCCGGGGTGACCATTCCGGAGCGGAACCTGGACGATCGCGAGCGCGTTGTGGTGAAGCGCGGCATCCTCGATCTCTACGATGACTTCACGCGCCGGGTCGCGGAGGGGCGCGGCCTCACGGTCGAGCGCGTGCGCGAGATCGCGGAGGGCCACGTGTACGCGGGACGCGCGGCGCTCGCGCTCAGGCTCGTGGACCGAATCGCAACCCTGGACCAGACCCTCGCGATGGCCAAGTCCGCCGCAGGGATCCGGAAGTCCCGGCGCATCCGTATCGAGGAGTATCCGCGGCAGAAGCTTCTGGCCCTCCCGCGCTTCACGCCCTGGGCTCTGGGCGCCGCGCAGCGCAATCTTTTCGCCGCGCGCGCCGGGGAGCCCGAGGCGGGGCCGTGGACCTACGACCAGCGCGCCCTCGGATGCATGCTGAAGAACCCCGGAACGCCGCTCCTCCTCACGCCCGCCTCGCTCCTTCCGGACGAGCCCGCGGCGCACTAGGAGAAGGACCCCATGCACGGCTTCACGGTCGCAACGCTCTACCTCATCGTCGGCGGGCTCGTGTTCCTGCTCGGCATCGTCATCCTGCGCGAGGCGCCGCGGGAGAGGGCGAACCGGGCCACCGCGCTCATGCTCTTCTTCGGGGGGCTGGGCTCCGTCCTGGGCGCGATCGGATTCATCCTCGAGGAGGCCGGAGGGAAGGCCGCGCACGCGGGCAGCACCGACCTCCTGCGCTCCTTCAATTACCTCTGGGAGCTCTTCTTTCCGTCGCTCCTCTACTTCGCCTGTGTCTTCCCGTCCGAGAACCGGCTGATCCGGCGCATCCCGTTCGCGGCGCTCTGGATCTTCGCGCCGCACGCGTTTCATCTCGCCATCATGGTGATCCAGACGCAGGGGCAGGTCATCGGGCAGATGGTCGCGTGGCTGGCCAAGAACCCGATCGGCGCCACGGTCGTCCACGTGATGCGCCTGCCGATGGAGCTCGTCTTCGGCTTCCACGTCATCCTCTTCTCAGCGGTGAACCTTCTCTACATCGCCGCGGCGCTCACCCTGCTCTGGCTGAGCTACCGGCGCGCGGCCAATCCCCGGATCCGGGCCCAGCTCCGCACCATCTTCATCGGGCTCGCCTCGTGCGCGGGGCTCTACGCGATCGCGGTCCCCATCCCGACGCTCCTGAACCACACCTGGTCCGCCCTCACGCGCTCCTCCCTGATCGTCGCGGCGCTGGTGCTGGGATCGGCCGGGATCGCGTACTCGATGGTCCGGTACCGGTTCCTGGACGCCAAGCTGCTGGCGCGGAAGTCCATCCTTTACGCGCTCACCTCGGCGTTTCTGGTCAGCGTGTACCTCACGATCATCCGCCAGCTGGATGCGCTCCTGGAATCGGTGGCCGGCTTCGACGTCACCGTGTTCGAGACCGCGATCCTCCTGATCGCGCTCGTTCTGTTCCAGCCGGTCGTCTCCTGGCTCGAGGAGGCGCTGGAGCATCTCTTCCTGCGCGAGCGAAGCGACCACCGGACGCTGCTCCGCCACATGAGCAGCGAGGTGCTCACGGTGCTAGATCTGGAGCAGCTAGCCGGCACCGTCCTCGAAACGCTGCGCGAGGGGGTTTCGGCGCGGACCACCGTGATGCTCATCGCGCCGGCGTCCCACGAGCCGGTGGTGCGCGGATTCGGGGGGCGCGTGGATCTCCAGGCGATCGGGGGGATCCCCCGCCAGTCTCTCGACAAGCTCACGGAAGGGTTCTCGCTCCTGCGCCGGAGTGAGATGCGGGACCTGGTGGCGGCGGGAGCCAAAGAGGAGGAGCTGGCCCCGCTCCTCGCCACGGAGCCCCACCTCCTCCTGCCGCTCCGGCACGCGGGCCAGTTCATGGGGGTGATCTCGCTCGGGCGGAAGATCACGGAGACGCGCTACACGGCCGAGGAGATGTCGCTATTGGAGACCCTGGCGAACCAGACCAGCGTGGCGCTCAAGAACGCGCTCCTCTACGAGGAGAACCTTGCGAAGTCGCTCATCGAGGAAGAGCTCGCGGTGGCGCGCCGGATCCAGCAGCAGTTCCTTCCGAGGAGGCTCCCGGAGATGGGCCGCTTCGGGATCGCCGCGATGAATGTCCCCAACAAGCAGGTCGGAGGCGACTACTACGACATCGTGGACGTGGGCTCCGGGAATTACCTGATCACCATCGCCGACGTTGCCGGCAAGGGCGTCCCCGCGGCGCTTCTGGCCTCGATGGTGCAGGCCTTCGTCCGCACCCTGGCGCAGGACGGGAGGCCCATATGCGAGATGATGGACCGCCTGAACCGGCTCGTGTTCGACGCGACCCCGGAGGACCGGTTCGCCACGTGCTTCCTGGCCCGGGTTTCCGCGTCGGGCGCCTCAGGCGCCGAAGGCGCCAGCCTGTCCTTCTCGAACGCGGGGCACAACTATCCGATCCTTCTCTCCGCGGGCGGGGGGAGCCGGGTACTCGATTTCGGCGGGATCCCGCTGGGAATCCATTCGGAATGCGCCTACGACGAGACGACCACGCCGCTCCTGCCTGGAGACGCGCTGATCCTCTACACGGACGGGATCACGGACGCCCGGAACCGCACCATGGAGGACTACGGCGAGGAGCGCCTGTTCCAGTTCGCCGGGGAGCTCCCCCGTACCCTGACCGCGCGGGAGCTCCTGGACGCCATTTCCCAGGATCTTTCCCGCTTCACGCAGGGGGCCGAGCAAGCGGACGACATCACCCTCGTAGCCCTGAAGGTGATACAGTAAGCGCCATGGGAGCCGCGGAAACGACACCCACGCGCGACGAGACCGGCACCATCACCCTCACGATCGGCAGCCGCCTGGAGCTGCTCTCCCTGGTCCATGCGCTGATCGCGGAGATCTCCGGCCAGTTCGAGGTGGACGAAGACACGTCGAGCGCGCTCACGATCGCGGTCATCGAGGCGGGAACCAACGCCATCCAGCATGGAAATGTCTTCGCCGACGACAAGACCGTCACCTTCGTGTTCCGCGTGTGGCCGGGGGAGATCGCGGTTCGTGTGGACGACAACGGCCGCGGCTTCGATCCGTCCCGGGTCGAGAACCCCACCGACCCCTCGAATCTACTCGATCCCCACGGGCGCGGACTCTATCTCATGCGCGAGCTGATGGACGACGTGACCTTCGAGACGCGCGCCGATCACGGGACGACCGTGCACTTGCGCAAGACGTGGCGCGTCCCGGCTAGCTGACCGTGGCCGGGCTCCACGACCCTAGGCTTCGCTGACGGTCTCGCGCCGGGGCCGCATGTTCTCCAGAGTCCGTTTTACGGCCGGATAGATCTGCTCGAACGCGGCGACCACACGCGGATCGAATTGCAGGCCCGCCGCCTGGCGCAGCTCCATCAGCGCCTCTCCCTCCGGCAGCTGCTCGCGGTACGGCCGGCTGGAGGTCATCGCGT
Source organism: Candidatus Eiseniibacteriota bacterium (assembly GCA_043741515.1). Classification (GTDB taxonomy): domain Bacteria; phylum Eisenbacteria; class RBG-16-71-46; order SZUA-252; family SZUA-252; genus WS-7. Next base: position 3,945 of record JAYUAE010000169.1, read on the forward strand.
CGAAGGCGTCCGCGACCGCCATGATCCTCGCCTCGATCGGGATGTCTTCCCCCTTGAGTCCGTCCGGATATCCGCTTCCATCGAACCGCTCGTGGTGATGACGCACGCCGGGGAGCAGGGGGTGCAGGAGCGCGATCGGGCGAAGGATGTCCTCGCCGATCACCACGTGCATGTCCATCTTCTCGCGCTCCATGGGGTTCAGCCGGCCCTTCTTGGTGAGAATCGTCTCGTCCACCGCGATCTTGCCGATGTCGTGGAGCAGGCAGGAGCGGTGAATCATGTCGAGGGCGGCGGAGTTCAGTCCGAGCTGCTTTCCGATGGCCTCGGAATAGGCCGCCACCCGCACCGAGTGCCCCTCGGTGTATGGGTCCTTGGCTTCGAGCGCCATCGTCAGAGAGACGATCACGCTCATGAAGAGATCCTCCAGGCCCTCCCGGAGGCGCTCTTCCTGCACGGCGACCCCCGCCAGCGTCGCGAGATTCTCCAGCGCCTCGATGTGCTCCGCGCGGACGTGGACCGCCTGGCGGTTGTTCACGAGGAGCGCGCCGACCTTCTGGTCGCGGATGCGGATGGGGGCGAGCGCTCCCCAGTGCATCCCGGCGGCCAGGAGGAATTCGCGCCCCCAGGCGTTTCGCTGCGTCCGCTTGAACAGGGTCACCTCGTTGCGAAGCTGCAGCGTGTCGAGCAGGTCGGAGGCGGAGCCGGAGAGGGTGTAATCGCTCCACTCCGCGATGCTTCCGTGCGCGACGCGGAAGACGTAGCTGCCGGATTCGTCCCGGACCAGCACCGCCACGCCGTCCGCGCGGAGCAGGGTCCCAACCCCTTCCACCACGGCAATGAACGGCGATCCTCCCCCCTCGACGTAGCCCAGCGAGCGAGCGACCTCGTTGAGCATCTGGAGGGTGGCAAGCGGGGCCGGCAGATTTGTCCCGGTGGGTGCGACCTCAAGGTTGGCCGGTTTGTCGTCGGTCCGCATGCGCCAAAGATCGGCATCGGCCCGGTAAATATTTAGCGCTAGCCGACCGCCGGAAGGAATTGCGAGAGGAAGGAGACGAACCGCGGGAAGAGATCCGTGACGAGGAGGATGCCGAAGAGGATCAGCACGACCCCGCTCGCCACCTCGATGGTTCGGAGCCGGCTCCGGATGCGGCGAGATGCGGCGAGAAAGGAGTTCAGCGCCAGCGAGGAAAGGAAGAAGGGGAGCCCCAGACCGAGCGAATAAACGGACAGCAGAACCACTCCGGTGGTGACGGTCTTCGCGGTGCTCGCGTAGATCAGAATCGAGGCCAGGATCGGTCCGATGCAGGGCGTCCAGCCGGCCGCGAAGGTGACCCCCACGAGCACCGAGCCCAGGATTCCGAGCGGCTTGGTGGTGAGCTGCTTCTTCCGCTCGCGTGAGAGCGCCGGGATGGGAATGATTCCCGTGAGATAGATTCCGAAGAGGATGATCATCGCGCCGCCGACGCGCCGGAGCGAATCTTGATGCTGGCGAAGGAACTGGCCCGCGACGGTCGCGGTGGCGCCGAGCGCGATGAATACCAGCGAGAATCCGAGGATGAACGCGAGGGAGTGGATGATCGTGAGCCGGCGGACCCGGGTGCCCGCGTTCCCGGCGGTCAGCTCATCGAAGGAGACGCCCGTGATGAACGTGACGTAGGAAGGCACGAGCGGAAGCACGCAGGGGGAGATGAAGGAGACGACCCCCGCGAGAAACGCTGCCAGGAGCGAAACCTGGTTGACCTGGGATTCGAACACGGATCGCTAGGTCGCGAGGAGAGGCTTGACCGCCTCCTCGAAGGTCTCCGGCCCCATCCTCCCGATGAACTTCTTCACGATCCGGCCCTGGCGGTCCAGCACGAACGTCGTCGGGATCCCGACGACCCCGCCGTACAGATTGGCGGTCTCCGGACTCGCGATCAGCACCGGGTAGTTCATGTCATGGTCCTCGGCGAAGGACCGGACCTTCTTGTCCCCGCCCTCATCCAGCGATAGCCCGAGGATGACGAGCCCCTGCTGACGGTACTTCGACTGCAGCCTCACGAAATCCGGGATCTCCTCGCGGCAGGGCCCGCACCACGTGGCCCAGAAGTCGATGATCACGACCTTGCCCTTGAAGTCGGAGAGCTGGACCTTCTTCCCCGACAGATCGGTCAGCTCGAAGTCGGGCGCCTTGGACCCGATGGCGCCGGCGCCGCCCGCCGCGCCATGCTCCGTCCCCGTCCGCGCGCAGCCGAACGCAAGAAGGAGCGCCAGCAAGAAGAAGATTCCTCTAGAGGATCGGATAGTATTTCTCCAGTTCGTAATCGGTGATGCGCGTGCGATACGCGTCCCACTCGATGCGTTTGTTTTCGATGAACTTCGTGAACACATGCTCGCCCAGCGTTTCCCGGACGAGCTTCGACTTCCCCGTGAGATCCACCGCCTCGATGAGGCTTCCGGGCAGGCTGCCGATCTTGAGCTCCTCCCGTTCCCCGGCGTTCATCTCGTAGATGTCCTCCTCCACCGGGGCCCGAAGCGTCGCCGAGGTTTCCATCCCCTTGAGCCCCGCCGCAAGACAGACCGCGAACGCGAGATAGGGGTTGCAGGCGGGATCCGGGCACCGGAGCTCGACACGCGTGGCCTTCTCGTGCCCGGGCTTGTACATGGGAACCCTCACAAGGGCCGAGCGGTTCCGCTGGCCCCAGGCAATGTAGACCGGCGCCTCGAATCCCGGCACCAGGCGCTTGTAGGAGTTCACCCACTGATTGGTGATCGAAGCGAACTCCGGCATGTGGCTCAGGAGCCCGGCCAGGTAGGAGCGGCCATTCTTGGAGAGATGATACTTGTCGCGGGCGTCGAAGAAGAGGTTCTTCCCGCCTTTGAAGAGCGACTGGTGGATGTGCATGCCGCTGCCGTTCTCGCCGTAGACCGGCTTGGGCATGAACGTGGCGTAGTAGCCCCCCTGGCGCGCGATCTCCTTCACGACGTAGCGGTAGGTGATGCACTGGTCGGCCATCTTGAGCGCTTCGCTGTACTTGAGATCGATCTCGTGCTGGCTCGACGCGACCTCGTGGTGCGAAGCCTCCACCGAGATCTCCATGGCCTGGAGCGCCTCCACCGTGCGCGAGCGGAGCTCCGTGCCGATGTCGTCGGGAACCTGATCGAAATATCCGGCCGAGTCGAGGAGCGTGCGATCCTTCACGCCCTTGAAATAGAAGTACTCGAGCTCCGGCCCGAGGTAGAACGTGTACCCCTCCTTCTCGACCCGCTTGAGGGCGCGCTTCAGCACGTGACGCGTGTCGCCCGCGTACGGGGTGCCGTCCGGGTTCTGGATGTCGCAGATGAGGCGTCCGACGTGCTCGCCGTTCACCTTCCACGGGAGCATCTGGAAGGTGCTCCGGTCCGGCATCGCGATGAGGTCGCTCTCGTAGATGCGCGCGAATCCCTCGACGGAAGAGCCGTCGATGCCCACCCCCTCTTCGAGCGCGTCGCTCAGGACGCGAAGCGTGATCCCGACGCTCTTCAGCTGGCCGAGGATGTCGACGAACCAAAGGTGGATCATCTCCACGCCCCGTTCCTCGCAGAACTTCACGATCTCCTTCGTCGACTTCAAACTCTCCATCCGCTGTCCTCCTCCTTCGTCCCTGTGGGCCCCCGTCCCGTGGGCGCCGCGTCCCGGTGCCACGTTACCGCCGGAGAATCATCGCCATGTCGTGCTCCGATTCGAAACCGAACTGCCGGTAGAAGTCGCGCTTGTCCTTGGTGAGCAGGAGGAAATGCGAAACTCCGACCAACTGCCTGACATCGACTTGCGCGCGGTCATCCGTGATCTCGATCGGCATCGTGCTACGCGGTGTGTTCGTGGGGTGCGGCAAGGCGAGACAATACAGGGTCGCTCGAATCACCGTCAATATCCTTCGCGCGTTATACTCGGCGCATGAAACACCTGCGCAGGACGCTCACGTTCGAGACACCCGCCCGCATGGATTTCGTGAACATCACCCGGGAGGTTGAGGAAGCGGTGCGGCAGAGCGGCGTCCGCGAAGGCCTTTGCCTGGTGAACGCGATGCACATCACCGCGAGCGTGTTCATCAACGACGACGAGGCCGGGCTTCATGGGGACTACAAGCGCTGGCTCGAGCAGCTGGCGCCGCACGATCCCGGCCCGGAGCGCTATGCCCACAACCGCACCGGCGAGGACAACGCGGACGCGCACCTGAAGCGGCAGGTCATGGGGCGCGAGGTCGTGGTCGCGATCACTGCGGGGAAGCTGGATTTCGGGCCGTGGGAGCAGATCTTCTACGGCGAGTTCGACGGCCGCCGGTCGAAGCGGGTGCTGATCAAGATCATAGGCGAGTAAGACCAGGGCTACCTACCGTCCAGCCGTTCCGCGAGGAGCAGCGTCATCGCGAGGTGCTCGGCGATCTCGAGCCTCGCGAGCGCTTCCTCCACGCTTCCACCCACCGCCAGCGCCCCATGGCTCCGCAAGATCAGGACGTCGCATGCCGGCACGCCCTCCGCGCCGCTCAGCGCCTCCGCGACCGACTTGGCCAGGGTCAGGGTCCCGGAGGGCGCGTAGGGCACGACCGAGATCGCGTGGATCGCGTCGCGCGCCTCGTCCAGGGCTTTCAGATTGGGCGCCTCTCCGCGCACCGCGAAGGCCGAGAGTCCGGGCGGATGCGCGTGCACGAGCGCCTCGATGTCGGGACGCGCCGCGTAGGCGGCCAGATGCGTCCGGTGCTCCTGCGACGCGGCCGCCCGCCCCTGCGAGTCGGACGCCTCGTCCAGCCCCAGGTCCACGAAGTCGCGCGGCGTGAGGTCGCCCTTCCGCCGTCCTCGCCTCGTGATGAGGATGCGGTCGGGCGTGATCCTGGCGCTCAGGTCCCCCTCGGAGGCCACGATCATGCCGCGCCGCTCGAGGACGCGGCCCGCGCGGATCAGGTCGTGAGCCAGCGCCGCCCGCAGCGCGGACACGCGCGCGGCCGCGGCGGCCTTGCCGACCCCCGAGCCGATCCCGGGCTCGCGCCGGTCCCCCGCGCCGCCGTCCCCCGCTCCGGCGCCTCCCGGGCGTCGCCTAGGTCTCGGCAAGGGCCCCGCTCTCCAGGGCCATGATGGCCGCGGGCAGCGCGCGCAGGATGTCGCCTGCGATGAGGCCGCGCATGCCGAGCCTGCGCGCCGCGACGTCTCCCGCGAGACCGTGCAGATAGCAGCCCAGGGCGCCCGCCTCCTCGGCGTCCACGCCCTGCGCGATGAGTCCGGCGATGGTCCCGGTCAGCACGTCCCCCGCGCCCGCCGTGGCCATGCCGGGGTTGCCGGTCGCGTTCAGGATCAGGGGCTCGGCGGGAACCGCGGTCACCATCGGCACGCTCTTGAGGCACACGATCGCGCGGCTCTCGTCGGCGAAGCGCCTCGCCCACGCGGCCGGATTGCGCGCGACCTCGGCCACGGTCTGTCCGCTCAGCCGCGCCGCCTCGGCGTAGTGGGGCGTCAACACCAGCGGGCCGTGCTTGCGGCGCACGCCCCTTCCCTCGAAGGCGTTCAGTCCGTCGGCGTCGAGCACGACCGGCGCCTCGACGCGCTCGATCAGCTCCCGCGCCAGCTCCTGGGAGGCCGCGTTCCTCGAGAGCCCCGGGCCGATCGCGACCACGTCGGCGCGGAGCGCCTCGGCCAGGATCTCGTCGCGGGCCCCCAGGGCAAGCGTCCGCTCGTTCGTCTCGGGAAGCCCCCGCTTCACCACCTCCACGACGCGCGCCTCGAGCGTATCCACGCAACTCATGGGCGCCGCGGCCGTCACGAACCCCGCGCCGGCGCGCAGGGCCGCCTCGCTCGCCAGCGCCATGGCCCCCATCATGCCCCCGCTGCCGCCCACGATGAGCGCGCGGCCGACGGAGCCCTTGTGGGCGTCCATGGGCCGCGTGGGGAGCATCCCGCGCGCCCAGTCGGGGTCCGCGATCAGCATGCCGGGGATCATCTCCTCGACGATGACGGGAGGGATCCCGATGTCCACCACTTCGACCAGCCCCGCGCTCGAGCGGCCCGGCTCCATGGCGATCCCGCGCTTGGGGATCGCCAGGGTGACGGTCAGGTCCGCCTTGATAAACGGATGCTCGCGGTATCCGGTGGACGGGTCCAGTCCGGAAGGGATGTCGATCGAGGCGATCGGTCTCTCGCTCTGCTCCGCCAGCTCGATCGCGGCTGCGATCGCGCCCCGCGGCGCCCCCTTGCTGCCCGTGCCGAGGAGCGCGTCCACGAGGAACATGGCGTCTCGGGCGGCGAAGGCCGCCTCGCTCCCCGGTCCCCAGGCGCGCGGATCGGGAAGAAACGTCACCGGCATCCGCTCGCGCCGGCAGACGGCGTGCTTCACGGCCGCGTCCTCCGAGAGCGATCCCTCCTCCGCGGCCACCAGGACGCGCAGCGTGAACCCCGCCGCCTTGAGATGGCGCGCGCAAACGAAGCCGTCCCCGCCGTTATTGCCCGGCCCGGCCAGCACGATGACACGCCCGCGGGGTGGCCGCGCGGCAGCGGCCGCCGGCCGGCGCCGGATGGGTCCCGCCTGCGCTCCGGTGACGCCGCGCCACCATCCCGCGATCACGCGCGCCGATTCCTTTCCGGCACGCTCCATGAGGGTGGCCGACGGGACGCCGCGCGAGATGGCGGCATGATCGATCGCGGCCATCTCGCTTCCGGTGACCAGGCGCTGGCCGGTGGGGAGGCGCATCAGTCCTCGACGAGCACGACCGCGACCGCGTGCGAGGCCGCGTGGGATAGGGAAAGGTCGACGCGCCGCTCGCCGACGAGCTGCCGCGCGGCGCCATGCAGCAGCACGCTCGGTCGCGGCCCCTCCCCGCGCACGACCTCCACCTCGCGCCAGATCGAGACGCGTCCGACCTTGAGTGCCTTGGCGAACGCCTCCTTGGCGGCAAAGCGCACGGCGAAGGATTCGGCGGCCCGGGACCGCGTCCGGCAGTAGGCGATCTCGGCCGGGGTGAAGATCCGCTCGAGGAAGCGCGACCCCCAGCGCTCGATGGCGCCGGCAATGCGCCCGACCTCCACGATATCCACCCCCACGGAGACCATGACGGAGGCGCGGCTTTCTAGTCCGCGCCGTTCAGCCGGTCGATGATCTCGACCAGCTCGTACACGTCGTTGAGATCGTAGTCGGCGCCCGAGTGCTCGGTCCCGAAGGTGTCTCCGTAGCGGGCGAAGGCGGTCCGGATACCGAGCTTGGACGCTCCGACCACGTCCCGCTCCGGCCAGTCCCCCACCATGATCGTCTGCTCGGGCGTCACGCCCAGGAGCTCGAGCGCGCGCTCGAAGGGCTTGGGGCTGGGCTTTCGCTCCCCGGTGTCCTCGAAGGCCACGACCGGGTCGAAGAGGTGTTGGAGCTGTAGCTGGGCGAGGCGCATCCACGCCTGGAGCTTGGGCGCGTCGGAGACGACGGCGAGCTTGAGCCCCCGCTTCAATAGCTCCATGAGCGTGAGGTTCACATGCGGATAGAGAACGAGGTAGGAATCGCGGGCCCGCCGGTAGGACACGATGCCGCTGGTCAGGAGCTTGTAGTCAATGCCGCCGAACTCCTCTTTCAGGAAGAGATCGAACACCTGCTGGTACTCGATCCCCTCGCGATCGTACACGCGGTAGATCCTGTCGGAGGCTTCCTTGCGGGTAAGCTTCAAGCCGGCGTCGATCATTCCGTCGACGGCGGCGTCGATCGCGGCGCGCTTCATCTTCATGAAGTCGGTGAGCGTGTTGTCGAGATCGAAGATGACGGCTCGGATCACGGCGGGTGGCGCGGTTATTTCTGCGATTGGCCTACCATCTTGCCCAGGCTGATCTCGCCGTTGTCGATGCGAATATTGAACCCGCAACCGGGATTCGTGCAGACCCAGGCTTTGAAGGTGATCGGAGCGCCGTCCCTGCCGTAGTCGGAAAGCGGGATCAGGACTCCGTTGTTGCACTTGCGGCAGTCGGGCAGCTTCACTTCCATGAACCCGGCTCCTCCCCTCCACACAAGGCCGCTTCGCGCCTCGGGAGATCCGTAATGCTCCCCGGGGCGTCGATCTCTTCAATAGTCCGACTCCGGGAAATGGAGTGTCAAGTCAAATTACGATTTATCAACAGACTGGCTGGGCTATGATGCCGCGATTCCGCCGTCTGACCCGAGTTTTCTCCGAATCCGGATGCCGAGGCAGAGCCGATGGACACTGAAGCTTCAAGCTATCTCCAAAATCTCCAACCGCTTCTCTCGATGCCCCGAGAGACCCTGCCGCAGCTCACGGCCACCGGGGCCAGGGAGGCCCTCCGATGGGCGGCGGAGGCGCTTGGCCTTGATTTCGTTGAAAAGGAAGGAGTTGCCCCGACCTTCCTCCTCCTTCCGAAGGAGGGCGCGGAACCCTCCGTTCTCCTGTTCTCCACGTGGCACGCCGAAGTGCTGCCGGTCGCTCCGGCGGCGGTCGAGGGCGGGGAGCGACTTGCTCTCTCGGTAGCTCTGGCCGGGCTGGCCGGCGCCCCCGCAGGCAAAGCCGGGGCGGCGGCGATCGTCGTAGCGCCCGGCGCTACCCAAGGGTCGCTGGTCCTGGCGCGGATCCTTCGAGAGCACAGGGCGCGGCTCAGGGCGCCGGCCGCGTTCTGGCTCCGCATCGCTCCCAGCGCCCCGCGGCGCAGGCGCATCTACCTGGGGGCACGGGGACGCGTCGTGCTGGGCATATGGGAGGCGGGCATCAACCCGTATCGCCTCAGGGACGAGGTGGTCGCGGGGCTGAAGGCCGATTCGTACGGCCCGCGCCCGCTCGATTTCGAGCTTCTGCACAGACTCGGGCAAAACCGCGATGCACTGGATTTTCTCGAGGAGACGATCGAGGACCCGGGCGCCGTTTCGGGGGAAGGGGAAGACCTCCTCACGAGGGCTCTCTTCGAGCCGCGCGGCCAGATCGTTACGCCGCAAATTCGCAATCCCGACCGGCCGCAGGCCTGGCTGATCCTGGAAGTCACGGAGAACGCGGATCCGGACGAAGTGCTCGAACGGGTTCGCGTCCTGACCGGAAACGCCAAGATCGAGATGGCGGAGGGCTTCCCGTGGGACAGGATCAACATCCATCACGCCTCGATGCAGGCCCAGATCAAGCTATCGAAGACCGTCTCCGATGGTCCCGAGATCTGGCCCCAAGCCCCCTGGATGACCCCCAGCGGGGTTTTTACCCGCGCCATCGGGACCCCGCTTGCCGAGTGGAGCATCCCGGTCCATCCGGGTGTCGCCATACGCTTTCCGAAGCCCGAAGAGTTCGAGGCGCTGGCGGCCGAGGCCGGAAGCCTGCTCCGGGGATCGCCGGGGTGATGTCCCGCGGGGTACGAGGCTGTACGACCAGGCTCACGCGCCCGGCTCCGGTTCACCGGTCCGGCAACGGCTTCTCGGCGGCTATCCTACGATGCTGAAATGGCTGAGAGGTTAATGAGAGCCGGGGACCAGGGTTTGGCATGTCGTGTGCCTAGATAGAGTCACGACACCGCGCATCGTTTCAGCCCTGACCCCCCATGGTGCGCGGCGAGAGCCCCTGAAGCCATGCTTCGGGGGCTTCTTTTTTTGCCGAAAACGGCTCACCAGACGCGTCCGCGCTTGAGAGCTTCGATCGGGTAGAAGGTGCCCCGCCAGCGAACTCCACCTTGCCTGAGCGTCACGACCATCGAACGCAGGAACGCGTAGACGAATAAAGCGACCCCGAACGGCATCAGAACGGCCTGCCAGAGCTTGATCCGCACGCTCCGCTCCACCTCCCGGTAGCAGAGCAAGACCCCGAGCCAGGCGGCCAGCGAGCAGACCTTGGGAGCGATGCCCGGCAGGAACAGGCCGATCACAGGGGACCACCCTACCCAGAGCATGAGCCAGGGGGCGGTGGCGCCGAGGAGAACGTTGTATCGGGCGGCCGGAAACGCGTTCTTCTCCACGCCGCGGATCAAACCGCGGATTCCAGGGTGCCAGCGCACGGAGACCAGACCGTCGTGCCGGGCGAAGAGCTGCCTCGCGCCGCGCTCCTTCATGATCTTGCCGAGCGCCATGTCGTCCAGCAGCTCGTAGCGGATCGCGGCATGACCGCCCGCCCGCCGGTAGGTCTCGCGCCGGATCAGGTTGAACGCGCCGATCCCGATCACGTTCTTCCGCCGTTGATCGGAAGCGAGCCACGGACGCTGCGTCGTGTTGAAGAGGACCATGAACGCCGCGACAAAAACCGACTCTCCTAGGCTCTCGAGAAGCATATCGGGCCCCACCGCGACATGGTCCCAGCCTTGCCGCACCGCGAGAGTGACCGCGCGGCGGGCGGCATCGGGCGCGAGGATCACGTCGGCGTCCACGAAGAGGATCCATTCCGAATCGGTGGCCTCGGCGCCCTGGGCCAGGGCGTGGCACTTGCCGATCCAGCCGTCCGGGAGCGCGCGCACGTGCGTCACACGGAGACGCGAATCCTCGCCCGCGAGCTGGTCCAGGATCCCGCCGGTCCGGTCCTGGGACCGGTCGTCCACGATGAGGACCGTCGCGCGCGGATAATCCTGCGCCAGAAGGGAGCGCGCCGCCTGCCCGACCCGCGCGGCCTCGTCCTTCGCCGTCGCGAGAATGGTCAGGGAGGGGAGCGCCTCATCCCGCAGCGGCTCGAGGTTGGTGAGGCCGGGCGTGCGGCGATAGCCCAGCCGAGCGCTGATGCCCGCCTCTATCCAGCAGAGCGCCGACAGGGCGACGCCCGCGGTGGCGAGGACGAGCGCGTTCACCGAGGGCCCGTGCTACTCAGCGGGAAGCGTTCCGGGAGGCCGTATCCGGCCGGGATCGTCGCGCCAGACGAGGTAGGAGTAGACGATGATGCCGAGGATGCCCACCACGGCCAGAACGATCGTCCCGATCAGGATTGGCTCGGAATGAAACACTCCTTCCACGATGAGGGAGCATCCTAGAGCCGCGAAGATCCAGCCCGCCGCGCGGTGGGTCTTGGTCCACGAGCGCTCGCTCGAGAGGGTCCAGGGCGTGCGGATCCCAACGAACCAGTTCGGGCGGAGCTTCCGCATGACACTCGCCAGGACGAGAAACATCGCGCCTACGGCCATGGGTAGGAGGGTGCCCACCGGCGCTCGAACGCCGCGGATCCAGAGATGGATGGTGCCGTACCCGACCGCGAGAACCATGAGCACCGAGAACCGAATCCGGGTGTAGGCCCCCGGGAAGTGCTCGTAGTTCGCGCGCGAAGGATCGAGCCTAGGCAGCACGAGAAAAGAGATGTAGATCGCGAGCGCCAGGAGCGGGACGAGCAGGAGCCCCTCGAATTTCCCACCGTACCCGTTCACCTCGCCGTTCACGTCCCAGTGGGACGGGATCCGATCGGGAGCATGCTGCCAGGTGATCGCGGCAAGCGCGAACATCACGGCGAGCAGCGCCCAGAGCGGCCATTCGGTCCGCCACGTGAATTTCATGGATGTCCCTCCTTTCGCATTAATCTAGCAGCGCGACCCCGAATTGACACGGCCGCTTTGCGCACCTAGGCTCCCGGCATGGAAATCCCCAAGGGCGCCGTCGTGCGCGAGCGGTTCGTGAGCAAGGCGCTCGAGGGGAACCTCCCCGGCGATCCTCACGTCCGTGATCTTTTCCTCTACCTCCCTCCGGGCTACGACGGGGGTAGTGAGCGCTACCCGGTCGCGTGGTGCCTGAGCGGCTTCACGGGACGCGGCCGGATGCTCCTGAACGACAACCCCTGGAGCCCCGGGATCGCGGATCGCATGGATGCCCTGCTGGCCGAAGGGAGGGCCAGGCCGATGATCCTCGCGCTGCCCGACTGCTTCACGCACCTGGGCGGTAGCCAGTACATCAATTCTCCGGCCCTGGGCCGCTACGAGGATCACGTCATCCTGGAGCTGGTGCCCTTCGTGGACGCACGCTATCGGACCCTCGCGGCTCCCGAGGGCCGGGGCGTGATCGGGAAATCGAGCGGCGGGTACGGCGCGCTGGTGCTGGGCATGCGCAACCCCGACGTGTTCGGGGCCGTCGTTTGCCACAGCGGCGACATCCTCTTCGAGTACTGCTACAAGCGCGACTTCGGCCCCGCGCTGCGGACGATACGGAACGGGGGCGGACTCGAGGCGTGGCTGGGCAAGCTCCGGGCCTCCCAGCAGAAGCGCCACGCGGACATCGCGGCGCTCAACATCATCGCCATGGCGGCGGCCTACTCGCCCAACGTCGGCGCCCCGCCCGCATTCTGCGACCTGCCCTTCGACCTCGCGACCGGCGAGATCGACGAGAACGTGTGGAAGCGCTGGCTCCAGTGGGACCCGCTCCACCTGGCCGACCGCCATGCGGCGGGATTGAGGAACCTTCGCCTCCTCTACCTGGACTGCGGCGGAGAAGACGAGTTCTATCTCGAGCTGGGGGCCCGCGCGCTCGTGAAGCGCCTGCGGGAGCTCGACGTGCGGCACGAGTACGAGGAGTTCGAGGACGGCCACATGAACATCTCCTATCGCATGGACGTCTCCCTGCCCAAGCTGTCGCAGGCTCTTGGCCGCTGAAGGGAGCGGTGAAGCGGGCCGAGCGCAACCGAGAGGCTCCGGCGCGGCCGCGCTGCCTCCCGCCGAGGCCCGGCTGGTCGCGCTCTCCTCTGCGATCGCGGGGGGAGACGCGGCCGCGGTGGCCGCCGCCGCGGCCGAAGCGCTCTCGGACGGCGCTCCTCCGGAGGCGCTCTACGAGACGATCGTGCAGTGCTACCTCTTCGTCGGGTTCCCGCGCGCGATCGAAGCCTTTTTTGCCGCCGGTCCCGCGCTCGCCCGAAGCGGCGCCATCCCGGCCGAGGCGAGCCGCATCAGTCCCGAAGAGTGGCTCGTGGCGGGGGAGGCCCTGTGCCGTCAGGTATACGGCAGAAATTACGGGAAGCTCGTGGAGACGATGCGCGGCCTCTCTCCCGACCTGGCCTCCTGGATGATCCTCGAGGGCTACGGAAAGACGCTATCCCGCCCCGGGCTGAGCGCCTTGGTCCGCGAGTACTGCGTGGTGGCGATCCTGGCGACGACGCGCATGTGGCGCCAGCTTCGCTCCCACGCGATCGGCGCGGTCAACGTGGGGGGGACGCGCGCCGGTGTCCGCCGGGCGATCGAGCTTTGCGCGCCGGTCGCGGGCGGCGAAACGGTGCGCGAGGCGCTTCGCGTCGCGGGCCTCGAGGCTTCCGATGCTCGCGGGTGACTTCGTGAAAGGGCACGGCCTCGGGAACGACTACATCGTGGTGGACGGATCCCGGTTCGGCATCCCGCTCACGCCCGAGCGCGTGCGGCTCATCTGTCACCGAAACCTGGGCCTGGGATCGGACGGCGTGCTCGAGATCACGTCAGGCGCGGGCCGATTCACGGCGCGGATCTGGAACCCGGACGGCTCGCTGGCCGAGCGGAGCGGGAACGGTCTTCGGATCGCGGCGAAATTCCTGAGCGATCACGGCTACACGGCGGACACCGCGTTCGTGATCGAGACGGTGGCCGGTCCCGTGCGCGCCGAGGTATACCGGCTCCAGGGACGGGTCCACGCCGTTCGCCTCGAGATGGGACGCGCCGCGATCGACCGGTCGAAGCGGACGCTGGAGGTTGGTGGAAACCGGCTCGACGTGACGGTGGTTTCGGTGGGAAATCCCCACTGCGTCATCTTCGGCGAGCCGCTCACGCGGGAGCGGCTCTTCGCGCTGGGTCCCCAGGTGGAACGCCACGCTCTGTTCCCCGGCCGCATCAACGTGCAACTGGCCGTCGCGGAATCACGCCGCAACGCCCGGGCGCTCGTCTGGGAGCGGGGCGCCGGACACACGCTGGCTTCCGGCACCAGCGCGTGCGCGGTGGCGACGGCCTGCTTCGACCGCGGGCTGGTGGACGGGTCGGTGACGGTCCTGATGGAGGGAGGCTCCCTCGAGGTGGAAGTCGGGCCCGATCTGGAGCTCGTCATGACCGGGGCGGTCGAAGAGGTGTTCGAAGGCACGCTCAGCCCGGATTTGAGACAGCGCCTGCTCGAGATGCCGTAGGCGCCGGACGACCCTCCACGTAGCGGTTGTATGCCCCGCGCACGAAGTAGGTGGCGAACGTCGCGAGGAACGCGCTCATGTACCCCCACGCGAGGAAGAGCGCCGCGAAGAGCAGCCCCAGGGTGAAGAGGACGAAGGAGCCCAGCACCTCCTGCGGCGACGCGAAGGTCGTGGACCAGACGTGGCCCGGCTTGAGCTTCTGATCCAGAGCGACGACCCCGGTCACGAGCCACGTGTTGATCAAGAAGTAGGTCACGGCCGCGAGCGCCAGCGCGCCGGCGTTCAGGGGCGACAGCAGATTTTCGAGCCCGTCGCGGTCCTGGCAGATGCTCGTGAAGACGCGTGACGCCGAGAACACGGCGATACAGCAGACCGAAGCGTTGAACAGGACCTGGTACCACTTGCGATGGCGGAACCCGAGGTCCACGAGCGCGCCGGCCAGGACGGTCACCGTGACCGCGAGCGACACCGGGAGCACGAGGAGCGTGGCGAAATTCGCGGCGGTCGCCATGCTGAGGTAGCCGCGCTGCTTGGGCGCCGGGAGCCACAGGAGCTCGCCCAGCATGTTGGCCAGCACCCAGAAGAGGAGCGTCAAGGGCGCGGCTCCAGGCTGGCCCGGAGACCAGGCCTCCCAGGCGAGCACCAGTCCGCCGAGGATGACGAGCGCGACGTATTCGATCAGGGCCATGGCGGCTACCAGCCCGCCTTACCGGCGGCGTAGGTCGAGAAGTGGCTGAGTGACGCCGTGACGTTCGTGCCGGAGATCGTCGTCTGGCGGGAGATGTTCACCCAGAGCTTCGTGCTCGGGTCGTACCAGTACATGGTGAAGGGGGAAAGATCAGTCAGGTTCAACCCGGAGAGGTCGACCGTGAGCTGGGCCGGATACTTGAACTTGTTCGCCGACTGAGGCGAGATCGAGAGATCGCCGATCATCACCGTCGAGTCCGCCATGGTGGCCGTCACGGTGGCCGTGCCAACGAACGCGCCGGCGGGGAGCTTCACGCTGAACCGCCCGGCGCGTACCGTGCCTCCCTTGGAGCCGTCGATGACGGTTGACGAAGTCACCGCAAGAGAACCGAGAAGCGTGCCCGATAGGGCCGAGCCGCCGCTCACCGTGCCTACCGGCGCCGGCACGTAGCTCACGGACCCGTCGGGGGCGATCGCCACGA
>JAYUAE010000170.1:0-3679 GCA_043741515.1 Candidatus Eiseniibacteriota bacterium
ATCGTGCTCATGGAAGAGAGCGCGTCCATCCTCTGCGCGCGGGTCGAGCGAGGCATCATGTCCATGCTGAAGCTCGTCACGCGGCGCCTGGCGAGCATCCGCACGGTTTCGATATTGCTCAGCGGGCGGAGCATGCAGATCAGCGCGGCGCCTTCGTTCAGGAGATCCGCCTCGTGCTTCCCGAGCGCCGCGTTCTGAAGCGGCGGCTGGATCTTGAGGACGGCCTGGGACCGGGCCCAGAAGTCGGCAGGCCCGGCCGCGATCGCGGCTCCGGCCTCTTCGTATGCGCGGTCCTCGAGGTAGGCCCCGGCTCCGGCTCCCGCTTCCACGATCACGTCGTGGCCCGCGGCCTTGATCTGCCGAACGGAATCGGGCGTCACGGCGACGCGCCGCTCGTCGGGCCCGATCTCCTTTGCGACTCCGATCTTCATGTTCGAACGGCTCCTGGAAACGATTCGCTCGAATCCATTAGGATGTTCCACGTGCTGGAAGGAAGCCGGAATCCTACCAAAAGAAGGAGACCCCTTGTGAAACGATTCCCAATCGCTCCGGACATCCGGACCTATGTTCGCAAGATCGACGCCCATCGGGCGGGCGGCGATCCGATGACGATGATGAAGGTCGCGCCCGGGAAGTTCTCGCGCGCCGTCGCGGGGCTGACCCCCGCGCGAATGCGCAAGCGTCCCGCCCGAGGCAAGTGGAGCATCATCGAGATCCTGGGCCATCTCTACGATACCGAAATCGTGTATGGATACCGCTACCGGCTCTCCCTCTCGCAGCCCGGATCGCCCCTCCAGGGGTACGATCAGGCGACCTGGGTGGACCAGCTTCGTCACCGCCGCGGGAACGCGAAGAGGCTTCTCGAGCGGATCCGCGTGTCGCGCGAGGGCACCCTCGAGATGCTCAGGCTTGTGCCGCGCGCCAACTGGAAGCGTTACGGCATGCACAGCGAGCGGGGGAAGGAGAGCGTCCGGCGCACCATGGAGCTGATCGCGGGGCACGACGTGAATCATCTGGGCCAGATCAAGGCGATCCGCAGGAAATACGGGTGGTGACGCAGCGGGCGCCGCGAGACGGCAGCGGGCGTCGCGAGACGGGACCGATTACACCGCCGCGCGCACCCCGCGCGTGGCGTCCACGAACGCGCGGAGCAGCTTGCGGGTGGTCTCCGAGGTAGCAAGCCGTTCGGGGTGCCAGTGCACGCCGATGAAGAAGGGATGGTCGGTGCGCTCGATCGCCTCGATGATCCCGTCCTGGGGGCTTCGCGCGGAGATCCGGAACCCGGGCGCAAGCTCCCCGATGCCCTGGTGGTGGTACGAGTTCACCGTCGCCGCTTCCATGCCGAGCGCGCGCGCGAGCAGGGTTCCCGGCTCGATCCGGATCGCGTGTTCCGCCCCGTTCTCGTGCGATACCGCGCCCGGGACGTCGTCCGGAATGTGCTGCAGCAGGGTCCCGCCGAACGCCACGTTCAGGGTCTGCGCGCCGAGACAAATCCCCAGCACCGGCATTCCCCGGTCCTTGGCCTCGCGCGCATAGGAGAAATCGGACTCCGTCCGCTCGCGCGGCGCGATCATGTCGGGATGCCGCGCCGCTTGCCCGTAATGGGTCGGGTCGATGTCGGCCCCTCCCGTCAGCACCATCCCTTCCACGCGATCCAGCACTTCGCGCGCCTCCTGGCGATTTCCCACGAGCGGCAGGATGACCGGAATGGCGCCGCTTCCCGAGACGATCGAGAGATAGTTGGGCTGGAGGAAGTATCCGTTCCGGCCGCCGATCTCCTTGAAATTGGGACAGATTCCAACGAGCGGTTTCGACATGCTCAGTAGCCTCGGTTCAGATCGACGCGGTTGAGGAGGGGAAGGCCTGCGGCGTCGCGGCGCAGGTTTTCCCGGAAGAGCGCCATGGCGCGAGGCCAGAATCCGGTCGAGTTGCCTGAGACGTGGGGAGTCAGGATCACGTTCTCCAACGTATAGAGTTCGCTCTCGCGGGGCAAGGGCTCGGTCTCGAACACATCCAAAGCCGCGTTACCCACCCTTCCTTCGCGCAGCGCCTCGATCAGGTCGCGCTCGCGCACGATCTTTCCGCGCGCCACGTTCACGAGCCAGGCGCCGCGCTTCATGCTCCGGAACGCGGCCGCGTCGAAGAGCCCTTCCGTCTCGGGGGTGAGCGCCGCCGCGATCACCACGGCATCCGCCTCGGACAGCATCGCGCTCAGATCCCCGGGCCCCATCAGGCGGTCGAGGACCGGCTCTGCGGCCGGGAGGCCTAGCGCTTCGAGGAGGTCCGGGTCCCAGGCTTCGACCCTCTCCGGATGACGCCGGACCGCGATCACGCGCATGCCGAACGCCAGCGCGCGCCGCGCGATCTCGCGCCCGATCGCGCCGTAGCCGAAGAGGCCGAGGGTGCGTCCGCAAAGCTCCACCGGACGGCCCGATCCCACCCACCAGCGCTCCCGGTCCAGGCCGCGCGCGATCTGGTCCGAGATCGCCGGGCGGAACTGGCGCGCGAGCGCCACGAGCATTCCGAGCGTGTGCTCGGCGATCGGGACCGCGTGAACGCCGCGCGAATTGGTGAGGAGGATGCCTCGCCGGAGAACGCTCGGGGTGATGAACGTGCCCACGCCCGCGGCGGGGGCGTGCAGCCATCGCAGCCGCACGGCCCGTGAGAGCGCCTCCTCGCCCGGCGCCCAGGAGAAGAGGATCTCGGCCTCGGCGACGGCGGCCAGGAGCTCCTCGCGCGATCCCGCGCGCGTGATTTCGAGATCGGGGAAGTCGCGGCCCAGGCGGTCCACCTCCGCATCGGGAATCCGCCACGCTTCGGTCGCGTGGAAGAGCCCGAGCAGGAGACGCCGCACGCGGTGGGCCCGGCCGCGCCTAGAGGCTCGGTCCGGAGTCGTGAAGGAGCATGCGCCGTAAGAGTGTCACCGGCAGTCCGCCCTGCGAGAGGATGCGCGCGTGGAAGCCGGCCAGGTCGAAGGATGCCCCCTCGGCGCGTTCGACGTCCTCCCGGAGCTTCCGGATCTGGAGCGCTCCGAGCGTGTAGACGATGTAGGTCGGATCGAACGCGGCGCGATAGGCCTCGCGCTCCGCGTTGGCCTTCTCCATGTGCGCGTGCTGCATGAAGAGCGCGATGGCGTCGTCCATGCTCATGCCCTTGGTGTGGACCTTGAGCCCCACCTGGAAGCGGCACGCGCGCACCAGCGCCCACCGGAGCATCCCGAACTCCACTCTCGGATCGTCCTTCTTGTACCCGTGGTCGATGAGCCCCTGCTCCGTGTAGAGCGCCCAGCCCTCGCTGAAGCTCCCGCACCCCATCGTCTGGCGCACCAGGCTCGGCGCCCGCTTCGACCAGAGGAAATTGACGTAGTGCCCGGGATAGGCCTCGTGGATCGAGGTCGAGGGCAGCATCCACCGGCTGTACCCCTGAAGATGCTGGTCCACGCGCGCCGAATCCCAGCTCGCATCGGGCACGGTGATGTTGTAGTACCCCTCGCTGGCCTTCGTCTCGAAAGGCCCCGGGGCGTCCAGGCTGGCGAACGAGCGGCTCGCCTCGAAGGACGGCGTCGCGCGCACGAGGCAGCGCACCTCGGACGGGACGTCCACGAACCGGGAGGAGATGCAGTAGGAGCGGATGTCCTCGAGAAGGCTCGTCGCGTAGGGGATCAGCTCGGCCGCCGAGG
>JAYUAE010000171.1:0-46012 GCA_043741515.1 Candidatus Eiseniibacteriota bacterium
CACGCCGCCGAAGTCCGCGGTGCCGTCCTCGACGTAGGTATCACGATCGGGGGTGCGGGCGGTCCGCACAGTGGTGCCGAGCCCGCCGGGCCCGCGGCCCAGCCGGCCAGCGCCGACGAGCTGCTCCGCCTTGCGGGAGCATCCCACGAGGAGGCTGGCGCCCAGGACGGCAAGCGCTACGAGGAGGACAGGTCTAAGACGCACGAGGCGGAATCATAATCCCTTGCGGTGACGGGCGCTAGCAAAGAGGTGCCCACTCTTGAACCCGCCCTTTTCGCTGCAGTTCCTTGCGGCTTCGTCCGATAGGTGGCAGGAAAGGGGAACCCTCTTTGCCCGAAGATCACGTGACAGCCGGAAACCCAGCGAAGATCCGCGCGCATTACCTGTCCGCAACGCTCCTGGCGGCGCTGCTCACCGGCGCTCTCGTCTGGGCTCTCACCGCGTACTTCGGCGATCGTCTCCATCAGGAGGGCCGCGTGAGGGTCGCCGCCCTTGCCGCGACGATCGCGGCGGGCATACCGGCCGAGGAGATCCAGGCGCTCGGCGGGCCCGGGAGCGCGCGAAGTGCAGCCTATCTGGGATTGCGCTCCTCGCTCATCGCGGCTCGGCAGGCCAATCCCGACCTGAAACGCATCTTCGTGCTCCTCCCCGGGAGCACGCCCCGCCAGTGGCGGTTCGCGCTCGACGCGGTCACCGCGTCCACGGAGCGGATTGGCTTCGGGGATCCCTACGACGTCACCTCCCACCCGAAGATCGAGGAGGCGAGGTCGGGTCCCACAGCGGACCAAAGCCCGATTCCCGACAGCGGTGGCGGCTGGATCGGGGGGTACGCCCCCATCCGGGACCGCCAGGGGCGCGTCGTCGCGGTGCTCGCGGCGGAAGTGGACGCGGAAGCTGCGCTCCTCTCCGTGAAGCGGTTCCGTATCGGGGCCTCGGTCGCGTACCTCCTCCTTCTCGCCGGAATCGCGTTCACCGGGATGGACCGCTTTCAGAAGAGGCGGCTGGAGCTGGAGCGCAACCGGAACATCCACGCGCGGCTGAGCATTCATCGTCTGGCCGAGGTGATGACGCGGTCCGGCGGCGAAACCGACCTGATCCGGAACGCCCTCGACACGATGGCCGTGGCAACCGGCTTCCCGCAATGGGCGCTCTTCCGCCGCGACCGGGACCGGGGACCCATGGCGATCGTGGCCGCCCGCGGTTTCCCGGAGGGCTCCCCGGTGGATCTGAATCCGAACGCCGCAGGTCCCGACATCTGCTCCGTGCCCTTGCTCGAGCACGGAGAGCCCGCGGGGGTCCTCCAGTGCTTCGCCACCCCGGCGCGCGGGTTCGCCGCGAACGACGTGACGCTGATCCGCTGGCTGGCCGCGCAGCTCACGCAGGGGCTGAAGCGGATCCAGCTCGAGTCGCGCGACCAGCTCCTCGCCTCCTACATGCGGAGCACCGACGAGATGCTCGTCGGCTTCGACCTCGACGGCCGCATCACCTACGCGAATCCAGCGGCCTGTCGCGCGCTCGGCAATACGGCGGAGGCTCTTGAGCAGCGCTGGATCGATACCCTGCTCGCGTTCTCGGACGGCGAAGACACCATCCCGTTCTTGAAATTCCTTCGCCGTGAGGGGACCTTCTCGGGCGAGCTTCAATGCCGCACACTGGAAGGCGCGGCGTTCCCCGCCGAAGTCACCGTCTCGAAGGCGACCGACCGAGAGGGGAACGAGAGCGCCTGGGTGCTCGTGGGGCGCGACATCAGCGAGCGGCGCGAGCGCGAGGACGAGATCCGGAGCCGGAGCGAGCAGCTCGAGCTGATCGTGGAACAGCTCCAGCAGGCCAACGAGAAGCTGGCCGAGGGAAGCCGGATGAAGAACGAGTTCTTGGCCAACACGAGCCACGAGCTCCGCACGCCGCTGAATGCCGTGATCGGATTCGCCACGCTGATCGAGCAGGGGGTGGCCCAGTCGGACCAGGAGCGAAGCTCGTTCGCCAAGTCGATCCGCGAGAGCGCCGAGCATCTCCTGATCGTGATCAACGACATCCTGGACCTCGCAAAGGTGGAGGCCGGCCGGCTCGAAGTCGAGCTCCAGGCGGGAGATGCGACGCCGACCCTTCTCGCGACCGCGGAGACCCTGCGCCCCGGCGCGGCCCGGAAGGGTATCGGTCTCAAGGTGACGGTTCCGCCGCACCCCCTGAACATGCAGCTCGATCCGGCCCGTCTCCGCCAGGTGCTCCTGAACCTGCTTGGGAACGCGATCAAATTTACCGATAAGGGGGAAGTGAGCATCGAGGCCTGGCGGCAGGACCGCCCGGCCGAGATCCATGTCGTCATCCGGGACACCGGGATCGGGATCGCCACGAAGGACCAGGACCGGCTCTTCGTGAAATTCTCGCAGGTGGACGGCTCGTACAAGCGGCGCCACCAGGGCGCCGGACTCGGGCTGGTGATCACGAAGTCGCTGGTTCAGCGCATGGGAGGCCGGATCTCGATGGAGAGCGATGGGGCGGGTCTCGGGACGCGCGTCACACTCGCGTTCCCCGCGGTTCCCGTGATGGCGGAATCCAACCGAGCGAGGAGTGCATGGCTCAACGAATCATGATCGTCGAGGATGATCCGATGAACGCGAAGCTCTTCCAGCTCGTGCTCACCCGGAAGGGAAACTACGAGGTCGTGATCACCGAGGACCCGGCCCAGGTGATCCGCGAGATCAAGGAAGGGACGGTGGATCTCGTGATCATGGACGTGTCGCTCTCCAACAGCCAGCTCGACGGCAGGCCGGTGGACGGCCTCGAGATCACGAGGCGCCTGAAGCAGGACCCGGCGACCCGCCAGGTGCCCGTGCTCCTCGCGACCGCGCACGCGATGAAGGGCTCCAAGGAGAAGTTCCTCAAGGACAGCGGGGCCGACGATTACATCTCCAAGCCGATCGTGAACGCGGACGAGCTGATCCAGAGGATCCAGACGCTGATCTCCAAGAGGGACCATGCCGTTCCACCTGCTCATCGTTGACGACGAGGCTCACAGCCGGAAGCTACTCCGGATGGTTCTGCGCCAAGGGGACTACGTGTTCCTCGAGGCGGAGAGCGGCGAGCAGGCGCTCGCGATCATGGAGAGCCAGAAGGTGGACCTCCTGCTGCTCGACCTCATGATGCCGCATCAGAACGGTTTCGAGGTGATTCTCGGTATGCGGAAGAGCGAGACTCTGGCGCGCATTCCGTTCATCGTGGCGAGCGCCTCGACCGCGCAGGACGATATCCAGCGGAGCCTCGAGCTGGGCGCGATCGACTACTTCACGAAGCCTCTTTCGGAATGCGATATCCGGTTCCAGATCCCGCTCAAGGTGAGGAACGCGATCGCGCTCCATCAAGCGACCGACGAGAGGCTCCGGATCGAGCGGATGAAAGCGGTCTCGGCCATGGCGGTCGCGCTGAACCACGAGATCAACAACCCGCTGCAAGTGATCCAGGGAAACGCCCAGCTTCTGAACGTCCATCCCGGGCTTCCCCCGGACGCGCGCGAGAAGGTGGCGCGCATCCGCGCCGCGGCCGAGACGGTCACCAGCCTGACCCAGCGCATCGCCGCGCTGCGCGATATCGTGACGGTGGACTATCCCGCCGGGAACAAGAGCACGGTCCCCATGGTGAACTTCGAAGCCTCGGCCGCCGTGGGGAAGAAACCCTAGGCTCGAGTCTTACCGGATCCCGATCAGCGGATAGATCCAGTCCAGGATGAGGAAATTCAGGCGGCCGATGAGGAGGGCGACGCGGCCCATCACGGTGAAGCCGAAGGCGGCGCCGAAGGAAACCATCAGGAAATAGATGCCCACCCGCGAGATGCGTCTCGTGACCCGGTCCTGCTCCTTGGAGAAGAAGAAGTAGATCAGCACGCTGAAGACGCCGATGGCGAAGATCAGCGAATAGAGGATCGTGTGGGTGTCGAACTTGGACAGCGGCACGATGGCCCGCGCGAGCTGGGGCAGCACCTCCCCGTGGAGCCGCCGCGTGAAATCCAGGCCGATGTAGTAGGCCACGAAGATCGCAAGCGCGTAGCGGGCCATCCATCCGGTCTTCGGCACGTAACGCATGTAGAGCAGGAGGCCGAGAAGCCCGGGCACGAGCAGGTCCCAGTTCTGGTTGAAGTCATGCGTCAGGGGCTGGATGAGATTCGGGACCAGAGTCTGATTCAGGGTGATTCCGATGTAGTAGCCGAGGGAGATCCCGGCGAACAGGCTCTCCGCAAATCGAAATATCGGGTTGTCCTTGTAGACGAACGAGAGCGCGGCCAGCGTCAGCAGCGCCGCGATCCAGGTGCCGAGACCGGGGATGTGGGTCATCCCCGCGATCTCCGTTGCTCCTCGGCCCGCTGCGCCGACCTCTGGCGCCAGAACGCGAAATTCCCGACGAGGATGAAGAGGATGATCACGGCGTGGATCACGGTCTGGCCGTCCATGCCTTTCGTGGCCGTGAACTCACGGGTCCCCCGGTAGAAGCGCGCGAGCTGCGGATAGCCGGCCGCGAGGAGCTTCTCGTATTCGGCCGCGCCCTTCATGCCGCCCAGCATTCCCACGAGCTGGCCGGCGTTCATGTAGGCGTAGTACTTGGGCGCGCCCACTGCCGTGGGCCCGATGATGATGGGCGTGCCGCTCTGCTGATGGACCTGCGTGATCCAGTATTCCCCGATGATGCCGGTCGCGACCGTGAACACGACCTTGACGTCCCGGATGTTGCGGACTCCGCTCAGAATGGGAAGCTGGGCGATGGGCGTTCCCCTCACATCGGCCGGAAACGCGCCCACAATGTCCTTGTCCAGACGGCGCATGACCGCGGCGGCCCCGTCCTTGTAGCCCAGGTTCACATAGTCCTGCCCGTACTTGAGCCCCGGATATTCCGCCGTCACCCTGGCGAGGGAGTTGTTGGCGAGCCCCAGGCCACCGAGCGGATAGAGCGCGCACACGATCACCCGGAGCTTTTTCGAGAAGCACTGGCGCAGGAACCCGTCCGCCATCGGATCGTTCTCGGGGGCCGAGGACGGGCCGTAGTCGAAGGAGAGCCAGACGACGTCGCCGGGATGGAGCGCCTCGATATACTCGAACGCCGCCCGCGTCGAGCCGGTCGTGGTGACGGGGAGCCCGATGGGGAGGACGATCGGAGTCGCGACGCCGAGGAAGACGAGCAGGAATAACCAGCGCCGGTCGAGGGTCAGGAGCCTGTTCAGGAGTCCGGCCACGCTACTCCGCTCCCCCGAGGCCCAAGTATCCGCGCTCGATGCCGAGGATCACGCGGATGGCCATCGAGGCCGCGCCAAGCGCCGCGCCGATGATGATCCCCGACTGGGCGGCCCCGTTCGGAGTGCTCATGATCCACTCGGTGAGCTTTCCCAGAGCCTGGCTCGCCCCCGCCGCGGCGGGCTGTAGCGGCGGGAAGGGCGCGGCGAGAAATTCGAGCAACGGCACGCGCCCCGCCATGACGAGAATTCCCGCAAGGAGGAGGATCGTCGCCTCGGTGTTGCGCGCGCGGAACGCGCGGAACGCGGCCGAGGCCATGAAGAAGGCGAGAAGGGCGAAGATCGTGGACTGGAGCGGCTGGAACATGTTGTTCGACACCCACTGGAAGGGCGTGAGCGATCCGTCCGGGCGCGTGGTGATCCCCTGGCCCGAGATCGCTCCGTAGATCCCGAATCCGCCCGTGATGAAGAGCCCGGTCAGAAGGACCACGGAAAAGGGCCAGCCCGCTTCGCGCCGGGCGATCCTGCGCGTGCCGTTCTGGATGACGTTGACGACGCCGAGCAGGAGCGCGAATGCGGCGACGATGATGAGCCACTGATCCAACCTCGGGCTCATCCCCCCATCGCCCGAGACGAATCGCCGCGGCACGTAGAGCGCCACGATCGGGATCAATCCCGCGAAGAACGCCACGAAGAGCGGCCCGCGCGCCCTGAGACCCGGCGTGACGAAGCCCAGCGCGATGAGGACGACCGGCACCACCGCGAAGAGAACGACCAGAGCGACGCGTCCGAAATCCAGGCTGAGGTTCATTTGGTCTTGAACAGGGCCGGGAACCAGGTTGCGCCCAGGCTGGCCATGATGATGCCCGCGATCCCGAGCAGGATGACCACCCCCTTGGCGATATCCTGGGCGCGCATCGAGCCCAGGAGGATCGGCTCGCGCGTGAGGTAGGCGCTTGCCGCATAGAGCTCCTCGCCGATCAGCGTGTAGTCGCACGTCGCTACGAAGAAGGGAAGCTGCGTCGGATCGGCCTGCCCCGCGATCTGGATCGCGCCGGTGGATTGCCCGGTCTCGGCAAGGATGAGCGATTCGGCGAAGAAGTACCCGATGAGGAAGATCGCTGCGGGACGCTCGCGGATCATCCGCGCGGACACCGCGGCGGTGTAGGCGAACTGATCGTAAGTGACGTAGTTCACCATCTCCTCGCGGTACTGGTCGGGCCGGCCCTCCGAGAGGTACGAGGAGCGCACGACCTCGCGCGCCGACACGAAGGTGAGCGGATCCTTGTTCGGGACGTCGAGGTCCGTGCCGTACCGCGCCGTCACGCGCGCCACGTAGCTCAGGATCGAGATCGAGGCGATCGTCTGGATCTCGTCCATGCTCTGGATGCCGGGCACGTAGAGCACTTTCTTCCCGGTCTCGGTGGCCCGTCCGATCGCCTCGTCGATGGCGTTCAGGCCCGCGATGCGCCGGATGAAGATCTCCTTCCCCGATTTCGCATAGGAGATGGAGGCGAGAAGGGTGAGGAGAAAGAGGACGGAGGCGATGAAGGAGTTGGTCCGATCCGCGCGGAACCAGTTGTCGCGCGAAGCGACCGGATCGCTCACCACCGGCGGACCCGTGCGGGCGGTCGTATCGGCCCCGGCGGCGGCCCGGATCTCGTAGCGATAGACGGTGCCGTCCTTGGCGGACGCGTCCTCGTAGCGCTCGACGCCGGGCTTCACGGTCGCGATCTCGGTCCACTCATAGGCGGGCGGCACGGATTGGCGGATCTGGATCATGGCGTTCCCGGGAAGCCCGGGCGGATCCTTCCAGGTCAGGAGGATCGCGTCGCCCGCGTCACCGGGGCGGTCCTTTGCTGTGAACTGGGTCGGTACGGGAAGCTGGGCGGGAGGGGGCGGCGACGTTTCCGGGGCCGCGGCGAGCGCGGGCCGGGAAAGGAGCAGCAACAGCAGCCCGAGAAGCGGCGCTGCGAAGAGCGGAAGGCGCGCGGACGCGCGGCACAAGACGCCGTTTCGCACTGCCGGAGACTAAGAGGCCGCGGCGGAGGGTGTCAACACGGGTTTTTCGGTCCCGGGCTTTTCGGCGCCGGGCTTCCCGGCTTATCCAGCGGGCTCGCTCATGACCCGCGAGCGGCGGATACCGTGCGAGTTCATCCGATTGTGCAGATGCTGCCGGCTGACCCCCAGCGCCCGCGCCGCGCGCGAGACGTTCTGATCGGACTGCCGCAGCGCCTCGCGGATCGTGTCCGCTTCCACGGCGTCGAGCGTCTCGCGGAGCGAGTGCTGCCCGTCCCAGCGCCGCGTCACGGGAGCGCCCAGACCGAAGAGCGAGGGCTCCAGTGCGGCCCCCTCGTCGGCCAGCGCGACCGCGCGCGCCATGGCGTTCTCCAGCTCGCGCACGTTTCCGGGCCACGGATGCCGGAGGAGGAGCTCGCGGGCCTCGGGCGTGAGCCCGCGGAGCTTCCTTTCTTGTTGTTTTGCGAACTGATCGAGGAAGTGCTGCGCCAGGAGGAGCACGTCTTCGCCGCGCTCCCGGAGGGGAGGCAGCTCGATCGGAACCACGTTGAGCCGGTAAAAGAGGTCCTGGCGGAACCGCCCGCCTTCGACTTCCACCTTGAGGTCCCGGTTCGTCGCCGCGACCAGGCGCACCTCCACCTTGCGCGAGACGGTGTCGCCCACCCGGCGGATGTTGCCGTCCTGCAGGACGCGCAGGAGCTTTACTTGTAATGAGGCCGGCATCTCGCCGACTTCGTCGAGGAAGATCGTGCCGCCGTCAGCCGCCTCGAAGAGACCGATCCGGTCCTCCGAAGCGCCCGTGAAGGCGCCCTTCTTGTAGCCGAAGAGCTCGCTCTCGAGCAGGTTCTCCGGGAGCGCGCCGCAATTCACCGCGACGAAGTTCTTCTCTCGCCTGGGCCCGTTCATGTGGATCGCGCGGGCGATCAGCTCCTTGCCGGTTCCCGTCTCTCCCTGCACCAGAACCGAGACCTGCGTCGGGATCACTTTTTCCAGGAGCTCGATGACGCGGAGCATCTTGGGACTGCGCCCCACGAGGAGGCCGTAGCGGAAATCTTCTTTGAGTGCGCGCCGCAAATTCTGGTTCTCGATCTCGAGGCGGCTCTTGGAATCCTTCAGCGCCTCGTGCATCCGCGCGTTCTCCAGCGCCACGGAGCAGAGCGCCGCGAAGCCTTCGAGCAGTGTGATCGAGTCGGGCGTGAACTCATGCGTGATGGAATGGGAATCGATGTAGAGCACGCCGAGCACGCGTCCTGAGTTCAATATTGGAAGCGCCACGACGGTGCGGAGCGAAAGCTCGCGGACGCTCTTCCGGTCCTGGAAGAGCGAGGATCCGACCGCGTCGGGCACCCACACGGTCTCGCGGCGGTGGGCCGCTTCCTCGGCGATTCCCCACGAGATCTGGAATTCGTCCGAGGGGAGAGTGCTCTCATCCTTGTTGCGGGCAACCTCGAAGTGGAGCTTCCCATCCTCGCGCATGAGCATGAGAAACCCACGATCGGCGTCCGCGACCTGGATCACGGCGTCGACGACACGGATGAGGAGCTCGTTGAGATCGAGGGTGCCGGTGACCGACCGCGCGGCCTGGAGCACGTGCGTGATGCGGTCGAGATCGCTTGCGACACGAGAGCGGGATGGGGATCGTGGCTCCTGGAGAAGCTCACGTTCCCACTGCGTCAAGCCCCTGCTGAGCCGTTCGAGAGGGTCAATCTCGGGCATTTCGGACGCGCTGGGATCCCTTGGTTGAGACGGATCTGGTCGCTGCGTCATGGTTGCACCCACCCCTTGGTTGAGACCGGCAGGGCAAGGTCGCGCCTCTCCTTGCGCCACGCGAGAATACAACTGTAAAAATGCTTTGTCAAGTGACGAACTGGGAGGTGGGACTGATGTGTCTCAGGAGGGTGCCAAAAATCGCATACGCAAGCGCAGAAACGCATAGGGCGCCGACAATTGACGGAGCGTCAGAACGCCCCCAAACCCAGACCCCGAGGACCGCATTGACGGTGGCGGCAAGGGTGACGACCCCGATCGCTCCCCACCTGCCGAACCGCTCTCCGAGGCGATGTGTCGTGTGGTCGGTACTACCTACGTAGAAGGGCCGGTGCCCGGAAATGCGGTCCCAGACCACGAATATCGAGTCGAAGATCGGGTAGGCCAGGATGGTGAGGACCGCCGCGACATGCTGCCACGTGAAGGCGATCTCGAGCGACTGGAGCGCGAGCGCCGCGAGCACCAATCCCAGCAGATGGCTGCCCGCGTCGCCGAGGAAGATCTTCGCTGGCGGCGCGTTGTAGACGAGAAATCCCGCGCACGCTCCGATCAGTCCCCAGGCCAGCGCGAGCTGCACCGGCGCGCCGTGGACCAGGGCGAGCGCCGCGAAGCCGCCCGCGGTCACCGGTATGAGCGCGCCCAGGATTCCGTCCATGTTGTCGAGGAAGTTGATCGCGTTGAGGAGCGCCACCACGCCGAGGAGCGCCGTGATCCCGAGCAGCGCGTTCTGGCGAAACGCCGGCACCTGCGTGCCCCACCAGACGAGACACGCGCCCGCCGCGAGCTGTCCGACGAGCTTGCTGCGCGGCCCCAGCGGCCGGCGATCGTCGACGAGGCCGAGTGCCAGGGCGATGGAGGCGCCCGCGACCAGGCCCCAGGAGGGCGCCGCGACGGCGCTCCGCCCGAGCGCGCCGGCGAGGACCGGCGCGAGCACGAGGGCGGCCGCGATCGCCACTCCGCCGAGGAGCGGCGTGGCGTTTGCGTGGGCCTTGCGTGGATCGGGATGATCAACGCAGCCGGTCGCGCGCGCGAGCCACCGCGTGAGCGGGGTCAGCGCGAGGGCGGCGAAGAATGCGAACGGAGCGATTTCGAGCAGCGGGATGCGCGCGCCCGGGATCACGGGGAGAGAATCACCATCCGCGAGGCGAGAACAAGGACGCGCATCGGAGCGAGTATACTGCACCGCCATGCGCGGCGCACGCATCGCCCTCTGGAGAGACCGGTCGCTTCGCTTCTCGATGGGAGCGAGCGCCACCATCATCAACGGCCTCACGGGCATTCTCCGGAACAAGTGGTTCGCGCAGCACCTCGAGGCTTCCGGAATCGGCATCCTCGCCCAGATCCTCTCGAGCCAGATCTGGCTCGGAACGGCCGCGGGCATGGGACTGGGCCTCCCCGTCGCGCGCGCGGTGGGAGCGGCCGAGGGTTCCGGGGACCGCTCCGCCGCCCGGCGGACCCTCTGGGCCGCGCTCACGCTCCTTGTGATCAGCGGCTCGCTCGTGATCGCGCTCGGCCTCCTCTTCGCGGCG
This sequence comes from Candidatus Eiseniibacteriota bacterium, assembly GCA_043741515.1. GTDB lineage: Bacteria > Eisenbacteria > RBG-16-71-46 > SZUA-252 > SZUA-252 > WS-7. The sequence continues at coordinate 10,531 of JAYUAE010000171.1, forward strand.
CCGATCTCGCGTGCGCTCCTGGGCGCTTCGACCTACGCCCCGCTGATCCGGCTCTCGATGCTCGGGGTCGCGGGCGTCGCGCTCCAGCAAACGCTGAACGGCCTCTTCGCGGGGCGCTCCGATCTGAGAGCGCCGCTCACCCTCGCGCTGGTGGGAGGCGGGGTCTCGCTCGTGGCTGCCCTCGCGCTCGTTCCCCGCATGGGCATCGGGGGCGCGGTGCTCGCGGTGGCGATCCTCCTCCCGGCGGGTTGCGCGGGCGCGCTCCTCCTCCACCGGCGCGACTACGCCCCCCTGCTGACCTCCCGGCCGAAACCCGCCCTTCCCGCCGGGCTGGCCCGCTCCCTTCTCACGGTCTCGAGCGCGGGCCTGGCCGCCTCGCTCGTGGAACAGGGCGCCTTTCTCGTGCTGCGCTCGCACTACGTGCGCGAGAACGGGATCGAGGCGAACGGATATCTCCAGGCGGGGCTCGCGATCTCGCAGCAGGTGGGCTCGCTCTTCTACGCCTATCTCACGAGCTACGCTTTCGGGAAGATCAGCGGCGTGGCCGGGGCCGAAGGCACGCGCGCCTACACGCGAAAGCACTGGGCGCCGCTGATCCTCCTGGCCGCCCTTGCCCTGATCGCCACGAGGCTCGGCGCCTCGTCGCTCCTGCGCCTGCTCTACTCGCACCGGTTCGATCCCGCGCAGCCGTTGATGGCATGGGCGCTGGTGGGCGAATTCGGCCGGATCGGCCTCGTGACCTGGGCGCTGGGGTCGCTTCCGCTCGGGGGCGCCAGGCTGTGGTTTCCCATCAGTCTTGTTTTTCCCGTCACGCTCGCGATTGCGTATACGATCTTCGACGCGTACGGAGCAGGTCCGCTCAGCCTTCCCAAGGCCTACGCGACGGCGGGACTCGTGGCGGCGTGTGTCGGCGGGATCATCATGTCGCGGCGGGGCGTGTCGCTCGGCGCCCGCGACCTCGCCGTCTTCGGAGCCGGCGCGGCAGCGCTCATCGCGCTGGCCTCCGTCACGCGGTGACCGGACGATCCCAGCTTGGAGGCCATCCCTGGCTTCGCCTTGAAGGCGGGACGGCGCGTCAGTGCGCGCTCGGGTCGCGGAACACGCGCGCCAGGGTCAGGAATAGAATCTTCACGTCGAACGCCATCGACCAGTTCTTGATGTAGTAGAGGTCGTACTCGATCCTTCGATCCAGCGGGGTGTCACCGCGGAGCCCGTTCACCTGGGCCCAGCCGGTGATCCCCGCCTTGACGTGGTGGCGCAGCATGTAGCGCGGGATCGATGCGCGGAACTGCTTCACGAACACCGGACGCTCGGGCCGGGGACCGACGAGGCTCATGTGACCCACGAGCACGTTCCAGAGCTGCGGCAGCTCATCAAGGGACAGCCTGCGCAAGATGCCGCCAAGCCGCGTGCGGCGGGTGTCTCCCGGACGGCTCCATTCGGCCTTCCCTCCCGCCTCGGCGTCGGCGCGCATGGTGCGGAACTTGTACATCGTGAACCGTCCGCCATTCAGGCCGACGCGCTCCTGCCCGTAGAGCGCCGGTCCCGGCGAATCCAGCTTCACCGCGATCGCGAGCAGGACGAGCAGCGGGGACAGGATCAGGAGCCCGGCCAGGGCGAACGTGAAATCGAGGGTTCGCTTGAGGACCGCGTTCCATCCCTGGCCGGGGCTCTCGGTGACCAGGATGATCGGCATGCCGTCGAAATCCTCGACGCTGGCGCTCAGCGTGAAGGTGCGCGCGAGATCGGGCACCAGCCTCACCGCGGCGGTCGAGTCGTTCAGCCGCTCGAGCGCCTCCAGCTCCGCCTCGTACTCGGAGCGGTTCAAGGCCAGATAAACCAGCTCCGCTCCGGTCCGCTCGACCAGATCCGGCAGCTCGGACACGCTTCCGATCACCCGCGTCGATCCGATCGTCTGCCCCGTCTGGCCGGCTCGGGCGGCCACCATCCCCTCGACCGCGAAACCGAAATCCACCCCCGAGGTCATCTTCCGCTCCAGATCGGCCGCGAGGTCGCCCGTGCCGACGATGAGCACGTGACGAAGATTGCGGCGGTTGCGCCGAAGCGCCCGAAGCCCCATCCGTCCCACGGCGTGGGCGCCGCAGAGCGCGGCCGCTGCGACCGCGGCGAAGAGGAGGAGGACCGTCCGGCTCAGCTCGCCTCGCGAAAGATAGGAGCCGAGCCCCGCGAGCGCGGTCACCGCCACAACGCCCTGGATCAGAGAGACCATCTCCTGCGACAGGCGAACGGTCCGCGAGGAGCGGTAGATGTGGAGCGAGCGGAGGGTCATGAGCGCGACCGGCGTGAGCACGGCCCCGAACCAGAGATAGAGCTGGATCGAGGGCACTCCCAGCGGGGACGGAACCCCCAGCCCGTAGAATCGAAGCCAGTAGGCGGCCAGCCAGGAGGCGGCGATCAGGACGCCGTCGAGGACAAAGAGACCGGTGGAGAAGAACTGACGATTCTTGATCATGGAGGAGGATGATACTATCCCGGCGTCTTGACCGACGCCGGAAACAAGCCATCCGTGGGAGCGGTCCTTTGGAAGGCCCGGGCGAAGCTCCTGGGCCCGGGGATCGCCCGGAACGTCGAGCGGACGAGCCACACACGATGGTGTCTGCTCATGAGCCGTGTCGCACCGTTCCGGATGCCCCATCTCCCCGTCACGCACCAGAACGAATGGCAGACGCGTGAGCTGGCGCGTGCGCTGTCGGGATTGGGGTACAACGTGGACGTGGTGGACTTCGACGAGACGCGCAGGCTACTGACCCGGGACTACGATCTGGTGATCGATCTCCATCCAAGGGCCCACCCGCTCTATGAGGGCCGGCTTGCCGCCGGCGCGAAGAGGATCTCCTACATCACCGGCAGCAATCCCGCCTTCAGCAACGCGGAGGAGCGGTCGAGGCTAGCGGACGTGAAGCGGCGACGCGGAGTGAGCTTGAAGCCGCGCCGGCAGGTGCCCGCCTTTCCGAAGCCCGAGTTCGAATCGTTCGATTCGATGACCACCTTCGCGGGGAAGACGGCGCTCTCTACCTACGCCGAGTTCCGGCTCCCACCGGTCCATCACATCGTGAACAGCGGCTACGACGATGTGATCCCGACCGAATCGTCTCGCCGCGACCCGAGGCGGTTCCTCTTCATGGCCAGCGTTGGGCAGGTCCACAAAGGGCTCGACCTCCTTCTCGAAGTGTTCGCGGGGGAGCCGGACCTTACCCTCGTGGTGTGCAGCATGTACGAGGCGGAGCGTGATTTCACGAAGGCTTACCAGAAGGAGCTCTATCGCACATCGAACATCCGCGCCGCCGGATTCATGGACGTGCGCTCTCGCGGCTTCGCCGAGCTTCAGGCCGATTGCGGCGCGATGATCCTGCCCTCCTGCTCGGAAGCGCAGTGTGGTTCGGTCACTGTCGCGATGTCGTTCGGGCTTCCATGCATTGTGAGCCGGCCCTGCGACATCGACGAGACGGAGATCACCACGCTCCCTGCCTGCTCTCTCGAAACAATTCGAGAAGCGGTGCGTGCGTGGGCGGCGCAGCCCGGGCGCGAGATCCAGGATCGGAGCGCAGCAACGCTCGCGCTGATGCAACGGAAGTATGCGCCACGCGATTACGCGCGCTCGATCCGCGAGGCGCTCCTCGCGACTCCGGGTGTGCCATGACCTGCCGGCTCTGCGGCGGAGAGACGAAGCCGCTCTTCACGCGAACGGTGCTGGGCAAGCACGAGGTCGGTTACTACCAGTGCCTCTCGTGCGGATTGACCCAGACCGCGCCGCCCACGTGGCTGGAGGAGGCCTACGTGGACGCCATCCATCCCACTGACACCGGCGTTCTGGCCCGGAACCTGGGAGCGCGGCGCGTGGTGGCGACCTTCCTGCATCTCATGGGTGTTCGCGGGGAGCCCTGTCTCGACTTCGCGGGCGGATACGGGATCTTCACGCGGCTCATGCGAGACGCAGGGTTTGAGTACTACTGGATGGATCCCTACGCGACCAACATTGTGGCGCGGGGGTTCGAGTGGCGGCCGGGGCCGGCCGCGCCGCGCGTGGTGACGGCATTCGAAGTGCTGGAGCACCTCGTTCGGCCCCTCGAGGAGTTCCGGCGCATCGCGGAGCTGGGCGCGGAGTGGATCATCACGAGCACGGAGCTGCATCCAGGACCGAGGCCCGCGGCCGACTGGCCGTACCTCTCCGTCGAGAGCGGGCAGCACGTGGCCTTCTACCGGCCGGACACGCTGGAGCGGCTGGGCCGCGAGACCGGCTACCCTCACGTCACGGCGGGGCCCTTCTTCCAGATCTTCGCGCGGAAGCCCTTCCCCGCGTGGAAATGGCAGATGGCGGTGGGACTGGGCGCGTTCGCGTTCCCGGTGGTGAAGAAGCTCCGGCCTTCCCTCACGGTCTCCGACTGCGAGAGCATCCGCTCGCGCCTGCGAGGGGAATGAGCCGGCCCGTTCTCTACACCGGCGACATTTTCCGGCTGCAGGCCCGCGGCGGGATCACGCGCTACTTCTCCGAGCTGATTCCGCGGCTCCGGCGCCGCACGCGCATTCTCGCGGGGCTGCATCAATCGGCGGCGCTCGCGGACCGCCGGCTGCCGGCGGAAGCTGCGCGCCACATGTCCGGGTTTCGCCTGAGCCCGCGCCCCCGGGCGCTCTTCAACGAATGGATCGACGCGAAACGCATCCGCTCCGACTCAGGCGAGATCGTGCACCCTACCTATTATCGCGATCCCGCGCGGCTCCCCGCGCTCCCCATGGTCCTCACCGTCTACGACATGGCGCACGAGCGGTTTCCCCCGCTGTTCCGCCGGCGCTGGTGGAATTCCGGCGATCCGGCGCGGTGGAAGAATGCGATCGTGGATCGCGCCGACCGCATCGTGTGCATCTCGCAGTCCACGCAACGCGACCTGATCGAGTACCTGGGCGTGAACGAAGCGAAAACGCGGGTCATCCACTGTGGTGCGACCGACTGGAGCGGAACAGCGGCGGAGGCGATTCCGGGACTATCGAAACCGTTCTTCCTCTGGGTCGGGGAGCGCCACACGTACAAGAACTTCGCCGCCACGCTCTTCGCATGGGGCACGTCGGGGGCGGCCGGCTCGACCTCGATCCTCTGCGTGGGCGGCGGCGCGTTCCACCCCGGCGAGCGCGCGGCGGCCGCGAAGCTCGGCGTCCCCGATCGCGTCCGCCAGTCCGCCCTGACCGACCCGCAGCTCAAGTGGGCGTACGAGCACGCCGCGGGGCTCCTCTACACTTCACGGTGCGAAGGGTTTGGATTGCCGATCCTCGAGGCGATGTCGCTCGGCTGCCCTGTGGTCGCGTCGGGCACATCGTCCATGCCTGAGGTCGCGGGCGATGCCGCGACCTACGTGGACCCCGAGGATCCCGAGAGCATCCGGGCCGGCATCGAGCGGTGCCTCGCGACCGGACGCGACGAGGTCCTGCGCAATGTGCTCCGGACGCAGGCGGCGCGTTTTTCCTGGGACCTCTGCGCGGAGGCGCACGAGGCGCTCTACCGGGAGCTGGATTGAGCGGCATCCCCGACACCGTGGCGCGTCCCCCGATCACGATCGTGACGGTGTGCCGCAATGCCCTCTCCCTCCTCCGGCCCACGGTGGAGAGCGTCCTGGAGCAGCGGATCCCCTCCGTCGAATACTGGATCGTGGACGGGTTCTCGAGCGACGGCACGCGCGAATACCTCGATTCGCTCTCGTCGCGCGGCGTGCGCTGGGTTTCGGAGCCCGATCGCGGGATCGCCGACGCGATGAACAAGGGCGTGCGGCTGGCCTCGGGCCGGTGGATCGCCCATCTCCACGCGGGGGACCGATATTTGCCCGGCGCGCTCCACCGCGTGCTCGCCGATTCCGGAAGCGGCGCCGACGTCCTGTGCGGCTCGATCTCGAAGCACGAGATGGAGCGGGGCGAGGTCTGCTACCGGCCCCTGCCGGCTCGGCTCCGGATGGACATGACCGTGCACCACCCCGCCACGTTCACGCGGCGCGAGGTCTTCGAGGAGATCGGCGGGTTCGACGAGCGCTATCCGAACGCGATGGACTACGATTTCTTCCTGCGCGCATTCGTGAGGGGGAAAAGCTTCGAGGTGATTCCCGAGACGCTCGCGCGGATGGCTTCGGGAGGGCAATCGGAGCGCTCGCTCTGGGAGACGTACCGCGAGACCCATCTCATCCGGGCCCGCGCTCTCGAGGGCGGCTGGGAGCGCTCCTACGCGTTCTTCCTCTTCCTGGTGGCGCGCGGCACGGCGAGGAGATTCTTGCAGCGCGTGGGGCTGGGCGGGCTCGTGTCCTGGCTCAGACGGCGCTTCGCGATGGCTCCGAAGGGCTGATCGGCCCACGAGGCGGCCGCGAAGGCGATGCCCACCAGTACGCACAGGAGATCGAGCAGCTCCTCGTCCCCCAGATTCCACTCCATGAGCCCGGAGGTGAAGAACCCGGCCAGCGCCGCCGAGACCCCGAGCGAGATCGCGGCGCCGAGGCGCGCGCCCGGCGTGGGCGCCTTCCGATACCGGCGAATCGCGCGCGATGCGGCGCGCACGAGGCCGGTGACCAGGAACACCAGCGCCACGAGCCCCGCGATTCCCATGGTGGCCGCGACCTGGACGTACACGCTGTGGAGGTGCCCCGCCGGCTCGATCGCTCCGGCGGACTTGTAGCGCTCGTAGAGCGGATGCAAATCTTGAAGCCCGACTCCGGTCCAGGGGTGGTCCCGGAACATGCGCGTCCCCGCCTCCCACATGTGGACGCGCTCGCGGTTCCATGGGTTCTGCGGGTCGAAGATGCTGAAGGCGCGGGCACGGTAGGCGCCTGGTAGGACCGACGCGAGCGCGGCGAGACCGCCCGCGACCCCGGCCAGCCAGCGCGCGCGCGTGAACGCCACGATCACGACGAGCGCCGCGATGTAGCCGATCCACGCGCTCCGCGTGTAGGTCCCGGCGAGCGCGGGCAGGATCGCGCCCAGCGTAAGGAGCGCGCCCGCGCGCCACCGTCCGTCGCACCGGATCGCGATCGCGGTGGCGAGCGAAGCGACGAGGAGCGCCTGCCCCCCGTAGGTCAGAGGATGCCCCACCGCGCCCTTGACCCGGTTCGGAAAGGCGGCCCCCTGCATCGCGAACCTCGCGAGCGCGAAGAGGGCCGCGGCGCCGGCCGAGACCAGGAGCACCGCGACCGCCCGCCGCGCCAGCTTCTCGTCCCGCGCGTGGTAGGCCGAGACCGGGACGAGAACGAGGAGGAGCCCCTTCACCACGCGCGGCCAGCTCGCGCGCGGGTCCATGGCGAAGAGCGAGGCGACGGCCAGCGCTCCGATCCAGGCGAGGGCGGGGAGATCGACCGGCGTGCGCACCCAGCGATTGGGCAATGCCTGCCACGAGAGCAGCGTGAGCGCGGCGCAGAGGACGAGCGCGATGGACATGGGCGCCACGGACCACGGAAGCGCCGCCGCGAGGAGGAGGAACGAGAGCGCGCACGCCTTGGCGAGCGCGTCAGCCACTGCGCGCGGCCTCGACGTAGGCATCCATCGTCATCTCGGCGGTGCGCTCCCACGTGAACGTGCGTGCGCGCGCCATCCCGCGGCGGATCATCTCCTCGCGGCGCGTGCTGTTCTGCAGAAGCTCCAGCATGGTCTCTGCCCAGATCTCGGGCTCGCTGGGAGGGAGGAGCGCGGCCGCGTCGCCCAGCGTCTCCTTGAGCGCACCCGCCGACGAGGAGAGCACGGGAGTGCCGCACGCCATCGCCTCCAGCGGAGGGAGCCCGAATCCCTCATCCAGCGAGGGCTGCACGTAGAGCGCGGCGCCGGAGTAGAGGAGCGCCAGGTCCGCGTCGTTGCGCAGCGGACCCGAGAAGTGGAAGCACGCGGCCACGCCCGCCCGCTGGGCGCGCTGCGCGAGCGGATGGGCGAGCCGCCACGGAGGGCCGGAGAGCACGAGCGGCAGCCGCTCGGACCGGGGCATCCGCTCGAGCGCGTCGATCAGGAGCGCCAGATTCTTGTGCTTCTTCCGCGCGCCGACATAGAGGAAATAAGCTGAAGGGAGCGACCGCTCGCTCAGGAATCGCTCCGTCTCGTGGGAGGGGCGCCGGGTGAACTCCTTCGAGATCCCCAGCGGCACGACCCGCACCCGGTCGGTGGACACTCCGAGGATCTCCTGCACGTCGTCCCGTACGTGCCTGGAGTCCACGAGCACGATGCGCGCCTTGCGCACCGCAGCGCCCGCGATCGTGCGCGCGTAGATTCCGGCGCCCGCCGGGAAAAAACGGGCGAAGCGGACGTGGATCAGGTCGTGGACCGTGACGACGGCGGGGCACTGGAGCGGAAGCGGAAGCGTGTAGTGCGGCGAGTGGTAGAGGTCCACCTCGGCCCGGCGCGCGGCGCGCGCGAGGAGCCAGTGCTCGGTGACCGAGTACTTCCCCGCCTGGACCCGGACCTCCTCCGCCGGAGAGCCCGCATGGGCGACCGAGCCCAGGTCTTCCTGCAGGAGGAAGAGCACGAACCGGTGGCCGTTCGGCCGGCCGAAGAAGACGACAAGCAGGTTGCGGATGTAGGTGCCGATACCGCCGTCGCGCAGCTTCCGCGCGTCCAATCCGATTCGCAACGCATCGCCCTCCCCGGTCGGCGCGATCCTAACACGCTCCCCAGGGGCCCGCTTCCTTGACTTTCCACGCCCGCTGCCTGAAATTCCACGCGTGACGTCCCCCTCCAGCGGATCCCGGCTCCGCCCGGATTCCCGAATCGTCGTGACCGGCGGAACCGGGTTTCTCGGAAGTCATCTCGTCGCGGCCCTCGCCGCACACGGCTACCGCAACGTCGCCGCCTTCGGCTCCGGCGCGTACGACCTGACGCACGAGAAGGACGTGGAGCGGATGATCGAGACGCTCCGGCCAGAAGCGATCGTGCACCTGGCCGCGGTCGTGGGCGGGATCGGGGCGAACCGGCTCCACCCCGGGAGCTTCTTCTTCAAGAACCTCATGATGGGCACGCTGCTCCTCGAGCACGCGCGCCGCGCGGGCGTCGCGCGCTTCGTGAGCGTGGGAACGATCTGCTCCTACCCCAAGTTCACCCCGGTCCCCTTCCGCGAAGAGGACCTCTGGAACGGCTACCCCGAGGAGACGAACGCGCCCTACGGGCTGGCGAAGAAGATGCTGCTCGTGCAGTCGCAGGCCTACCGGCAAGAGTATGGGTACGATGGGGTGAACGTGCTCCTCGTAAACCTGTACGGACCGGGCGACAATTTCGATCCCGAGACCTCCCATGTGATCCCCGCCCTGATCCGGAAATGCGTCGAGGCCGCCGAGAAGAAGGCGCCCTCGCTCCCGGTCTGGGGCACGGGCAAGGCCACGCGCGAATTTCTCTACGTCGAGGATGCGGCGGAGGCGATCGTGCGGGCCGCGGAACGGCTGGCAGACTCGGAGCCGGTGAATCTCGGGGCCGGAATGGAGATCTCGATTCGCGAGCTTTCGGAGAAGATCGCGGCGCTGTGCGGGTTCAAGGGAGACCTGATCTGGGATCCCACGAAGCCGGACGGGCAGCCTCGGCGCTCGCTCGACGTGAGCCGCGCCCGGAACCTGCTCGGGTGGAGCGCGAGCACGCCGCTCGAGGAGGGGCTGCGGCGCACCATCGACTGGTACCGGGAGCGCGAACGGTAGGGGGCGGAAAGGCCGCCGGGGCTACAGGGTTGGAAGCACCACCGGTTCCTGGCGGAGCCTGAACTCGGCGATCACCTCGCTCAGGGTCTGCTCCAGGGGAATCCGGGGCTCCCAACCGATCATGCCGCGGATTCGCTGGATGTTCGGCACCCGCCGGCGCATGTCCTCGAAGTCGGAGCGGTAGGCGAGCTCGTAGGGGACGAACCGGATCTGGGAATCGCTATCGGCCGCGCGAATGATGCGCCGCGCCAGATCGAGGATCGAGATCTCCCGCTCGCTCCCGACGTTGAAAATCCCGCCCTCCGCGCCCGGACAGAGCGCGAGCCCGATCAGCGCGCGGACGACATCGCGGACGTCGCAGAAGCAGCGCGACTGGAGCCCGTCCTGGTAGACGGTGAGAGGACGTCCCTCCACGGCTTGCTGGACGAGCCGCGGAATCACCATGCCGTAGGCGCCGCTCTGGCGCGGTCCCACGGTGTTGAACAGCCGGGCGATCACGATGGGGACGCGAAATTCCTTGTGGTAGGCCAGCGCCAGGAACTCGTCGAGCGCCTTGGATTCCGCATACGCCCACCTGCTCCGTGTCGTCGGACCCAGGACGCGATCGTCGTCTTCCTGGTAGGGATGGTTGTCGCTCTTCCCGTAGACCTCCGACGTCGACGCGATGAGCACCTTCCTGTGGTACCGGCGCGCGTGCCGGAGGATCGCCTCGGTCCCGAGAACGTTGGTCTCGATGGTCTGGACGGGCTTCTTGATGATGAGGTCGACGCCGACGGCGGCGGCGAGGTGGAAGATCAGGTTGCACTCGCTCACCAGGCGGTCCATCACGGCCTCGCTGGTGACCGACTCGTACACGAACCGGAACCCAGGGTGTTCCTCGAGGTGAGCGATGTTGCTGTACCGCCCCGTGGAGAGATCGTCCACGGCCGTGACCGAAGCGCCATGGGAGATGAGGTGCTCCGCGAGGTGGCTTCCGATGAAGCCGGCCCCGCCGGTGATCAATACATGCAAGGGCTCCGGAAGATTCACGGCGCCGCCGGGTCCGGATTCATCCCCGTTCCCGTTCCCATTCCCGTTCAGGTGCGTCATTCTCGCCCCCCTCTGTACCCCTCAGGGTGTTTGAGCCATTCTTGATCGCTGGCCTTTGGAAATCGGGGATTCCGCCGCCGGGTCAACACCGTCCTCGGCGGAACAGAGCGCAGCCGGCCGGCCGCCGGCGCTGGGGGAAGACGCCTTCGCTCAAGTTCCAATCATGCCATACCCGGACGGCGCTTGCCAGGGTCCAGCAACTCGGCATAGAGCCGCGCGGTGTGGTCCACCATCGCGGATTCCGAGAACATTCGCGCCCGCTCCCGCGCCGCCGCCCCCATTCGCTTCGCGGAATCCGGATTGCCGAGGATCCACTGAATGGCCCGGGCCAGCTCCTGGTGGTCGCTTGGAGCCACCTCCAGGCCCGTGACCCCGTCCTGGTTGACGAAAGAGGTCCCCGTTCCCAGGCGTGTCGAGATGGCCGGAACGCCGCAGAGCATCGCCTCGATCATCGCCAGCCCGAGCGCTTCGCTCCGGTCGATGGATGAGAGGACGAACACATCCGCCGCCCGGTAGTAGCCGGGCAGATCCTCCGCCGGCACGTCGCCGGCGAGGACGACGCGCTGTTCCATGCCGTCCTCCAGGATCTTCTTGCGAATTGGTCCCTCCATCTCCCCCTGGCCCACGAGCACCAGCGTCGCGTTCACCTGCGCCATGGCGTCGATCAGGACGGGGAGGCCCTTGTAGGGCCGCATTCGCCCGACGAAGAGAACGACCGGCCCCGGATGCGCGCGCCTCAACCGGGCCGAGACCTCGCGCGACCGCTCGGTCTCCTGATAATCCGAGGCGCGGATTCCGAGCGGAAGAACCTCGCAACGCTCCCGGTGGGGCTCGAGAAAGACGTTCCTCTCGAGCGCGGCCGGCGAGGTGACCAGGATGCGGTCGGCACGCCGCAGGAACCATCGAAGCGGGTACCGGTAGATTTTGAGCAGACCCTTCTGACGAACGATATCGCAGTGATAGGTCACGACGACCGGACAACGGGGCCGCGCCAGGAGACAGGCCACCTCGCCGGTCGGGTTGGGATGGTGGAAATGCAGGATGTCGGGCTTGAGCCGCCGAAGCCAGAGCGCCACCGACGGGCTCACGGGAGCGCGCGCGAGGCGGCCGAAGGTGGCCGCGCGCACGACCTGAACTGAGCCCAACCGCTCCACCTTGGTCTCGGGGCTGTCGGAGGAGCACACCACCGTGACCTCCACGCCCGGCCGCGCGCTCAGCCCTTCGCTCAAGAGCCGCACCGTGCGCTCGATGCCTCCATACACGGGCGGCTCGTAGTCCTTGTAGACCTGGACGACCCTCATGCGCGGGCCGCGGCCCCGTAGCAGAGCGCGTACCGGGCCGCCAGAGCCGGCCAGGCCAGCGCCGCCGCGCGCCGCGCGCCCTCGGCGAGGCGTGCCGGGGCCTCGCCTCCCCGGGACAGCGCGCGCCGCAGGCCCTCGGCGATCGACTCCGGCGACCGCGGATCCACGTAGATCGCGGCGCTTCCGCAGACCTCGCGCAGCACCGGGATGTCCGACGCGACGACCGGGATCCCGACGCTCATGGCCTCGGCGAGCGGAAGACCGAAGCCCTCGGAGAAGGAGACCATGGCGAGCGCCGATGCGGCCCGGTAGAGCGGGCCGAGCTGCGCCTCGTCCAGCGGACCGGTGAAAACCACGCGGCCCTTGAGCCCGAGCGCGGCCGCGCGCTCGCGCAGCGCGGGTGTAAGCGCGGAGAACGGGCCCGCGAGCACGAGGCGGGTGTTCCCCGAGGGGAAGGCCAGCGCCATGGCGTCCAGGAGCCCCGCGAGGTTCTTGTGCGGCCTGTGGACGCCGACGGAGAGAACGTATGGAGCCTCCGCGAGCGAAGGATCGTGCAGAGGGCCAGACCTCGGAATTTCCACGCCCGCCGGAATGGAGACCACGCGCTCCGGGCTGAGACCGAAACGCCGGAGGACCTGGACGCGCACGGCCTCCGTGAGCGTGACCACCCGGTCCGCGGAACGCGCGGCTCGCGTGATTCCCAGGCGCGCGAGACGTCGTCGCATGCCCCTCCCTCCGGAGGGCTCGAAAGGGATGAGGTCGTAGATCGTCACCACGCTCGGAATGGGGCTCGCCAGAGCGCCGGCGAAGTAGGGGGCGTGCAGGATGTCCGCGTGAACGGCGCGCGCGAGGGCGCGGAGCCGGAGCGGATCGAAGAGCCCGAGGCCCGAGCCGTTGCAGCGCGCCACGGAAACATTGGGGGAACCTTCCAACAGGCTCCAGTCGAAGCGCGCGTCCGGAAGCGAGGGATTCCGCGCCACGGTGAATTCGAGCTCGGGAAAGGCCTGAGGCAGATGGCGGATGAGCCCGAACGCGTACCGTCCGATGCCCGTGAAGTGATCCCAGCAAACCGTTCCGTCGAGAAGGATCCTCATCTTCGGGCCGCCGCGGCGCGCAGGAGCTCGCGCAGCGCGGCGCCGCGCCGGCGCAGATCGCGGGACGACCAGGGCGCCCGCCAGAAGAAGCCGCGGAGCTGGAGGACCCATCGCGTCACGAGCTGCTCGGGGATCGAGCGGTGGAGGCTCACGTAGCGCATCTGGCTCTCGCGGTAGGCGAGCTCGCGCGCCGAAGCATCCCCGGGCGTCGAGCCTCCCCGCCCGTGCACGGCCGTGAACCCAGGATGATGGATCACGCGGCCGCCCGCGCGCCGCAGCCTCCGGCAGAGGTCGGCGTCCTCGAAGTAGAGGAAGTATCGCTCGTCGAACCCTCCGATCCGCTCGAAGTCGCTCCGGCGCAGGAGCAAGCAGGCGCCGGTGACCCATGCGACCTCGAGCGGTACCACGGCGGACTCGCCGCCTCGCCCGCGACGCCACCTCAGCGACCATCCGATGTCCCCCACGAGAGAATCGCGCCTGCTATAGGAAAGCTCCGCGCGGCCCCGAGGGCCGAGGATCCTCGGCCCCATGGCGGATGCGCCCAGCGCTTCTGCGGCCCCGGCCATCTCCGGCAGATCCTGGCCCTTCACCACGGTGTCCGGGTTCAGCGCCAGGATCCATTCGCTCCGCGTGGCGGCCGCCCCCGCGTTCACGGCGGCCCCGTACCCGGCGTTCCGTCGCATGGGAACCCAGCGCACCGCGGGGAAATTCCGGCGCACGAGATCCTCGCCGCCGTCGGGCGAGGCATTGTCGACGACGACGACCTCGAGATCCGGATGGTTTCCCAGGGCGCCGAGACACGCCGGGAGATCCTCGAGCGAATTCCAGTGCACCACGATGGCCGCGACCCTCATGACCTGAGATACCACCGGCCCGAGGCGGTCGCGGTCCGCTGGATCCGGGCGCGCCAGTCGCGGAGCGTCGCGCGCATGCGAATGCACTGCCAGAGCCCGGCCGCCTGGGTCCGGGGATTGCGGACCATTCGCGCGAGCTCCACGAGGAGGATGGGGCCGAGGTCCGTCGCAAAGCGCCTCGCGGGAAGATTCTTGCAGAGCGTCAGGTAGCGATTCCTCTGGGAGCGCAGCGCTCCCTCTCGCGTCGCCCCGCCGCCCGACGAGCCGCGAACGTGAACCGCGGTCGCGCCGGGAACGAGGTAGGCCTTCCATCCGCGGTGCTGCGCGCGCCAGGCCAGGTCCGCATCCTCGAAATAGGCGAAGAACGCCGGGTCGAAGTAGGACGACTCGTAGCGAACGTCCTCGAGCATCGCCCGGCGATAGAGCGCCGCAGCGGCGCACACTCCGAAGACGGCCTCCGGTCCCCGCGCGGGCTCGGGCCCGGCGGCGCGCGGCCCCGTCCGGTCCATGGGACGCAGCAGGAAGCGCCGCAGCGCCATTCCGGCCGAGTCCACGCTGCCGTCGGGCCGGCGGAGGAGTCCCGTGAGCGAACCGGCATCGGGGAGCCCCGCGGCGGCGGCGCACAGACGCTCGAGGTACCGCTCATCCAGGACGACGTCGGGGTTCAGCGTCAGGACCCAGTCGGCATTCGTCGCCTCGATCCCCTGGTTCGCGGCAGAGGCGAAACCATGGTTGGCATCGTTCCGGATGTACCGGACCTCGGGCCACGAGCGGCCGAGGAACTCGGCGAGACCGTCTCCCGACGCGTTGTCCACGATCACGATGGAGACCGGCCGGCTGCTCTGCGCGCGCAGGGATTCCAGCGCGGACGGCAGCCACTGCATGCTGTTCCAGGCGACGATCACGACCCCGGCGCCCTTCGTGGAGCTCACGGCGGAGAAGGTCGCGCCGGGGCCGGAGCAGCCATCTCCAGGGGATCCGAGGCCCGGTGCAGGATGGCCGCGATCCAGAAGAGGAGGAAGAAGTAGTTCGCGCCGGTGAAGGTCGGCTCATAGCACGAATGGAGGACCGCGACCGCGAGGAAGACTCCCAGGGAGAGCGCCCAGGCCACGTGCCCCCGGTCGCCTCGAGCAGCGGTCCACGCGGTGCGGAAGAAGACCACGAGAAGCGCGGTCCAGGCCAGGAGTCCCAGCGCGCCCGTCTCCGAGGCAACGGAGAGGAAATAGTTGTGGGGATCGCGATCGGCCAGCGCGTCGGGCTGGAACCTTCCCTGACCCAGACCGACCCCGAAGAGCGGGTGCGTCAGGAAGCGGGCGAACGCCAGCTTCCAGTGCACGAGGCGCGCGAAGTAGGAAAAGGACTGCGACTCGGCGGTGAAGCGCAGCCATACCACCTTGAAGACGGGGAGCCGGGTGATGAGCGCCGCCCCGAGCGCCCCCAGAACGAGGATCGCCCAGCGATGCCGTCCGCGGACCAGGAGGAAGAGGCCGGCCAATCCGAGAGCGACGGCCACGAAGGTGCCTCGCGACACCAGGAGCGCCATGCATACCCCCATGGGCAGGAGCGAGATCGCGCTCGCGATCCGGACCCATGGACGGGACGACAGCACGAGGAGGATGACGGAGCCGAGAAGGGCCAGCGAGAGCACAGCGCCCACGTAATTGCTCGTTCCCCACCCCACGTTCGAGTAGACCGTCCGCAGCTCGTACGCCCGATGGACCAGGAAGCCCCGTCCCGCGTACGCGCGGATCACCAGAAGGCTGACGGCCACCCCGGTCACGGGGATGGACAGGGCGAACCAAGGCCACCGCTCGCGATCGGCAAAACGGAAAACCACGGCGGCGCCGAGGTAACCCACGACCACCCGCTTCAGCGCGCCTCCGAACGAGCTGAACTCCCGCGCCATGAACAGCGTGATCAACCCCGAGGCGATGACGGCCAGGAATGCCACGTGGAGCGCGCGCGGGCCGGGCAGGCGCAGATCTCTTCTCCAGAGCGCGTCGAGGAGGGCGTAGGCGGCGATTCCGAGCACGACGAGATCGAAGGGGAAGAATCCGTGCCTGGTGTTGAAGATGCAAACCGCGGGAGTCAGTGCGAAGACGACCGGCGGGAACCAGCATGCCGCGCCGAGGACGATCCCCGCGGATGCGAGAACCACGAGCGCCGACACCGCGGCGGACTTCCCCGGCAGCATGGCGCCGCTCACCACCGCCATCAAGGCCGCGGCGGTCGTCAGGGTCACGCCCAGGAAGACCCATCCGAGGCGCTCCTCGAACGCGGCCTGGGACCTCATCCCGGCTCGTTCCGGGCCCTGCTCCACGAATCGGCGAGCAGCGCCCAGCTGAGCGCCGCGAGGAAGCCGAGCACGAGCATGCCGGCGACGACCAGCTTGCGGTTGGGGCTCGCGCGGATCTCGGGCGGATGCGCGCGGTCCAGGACCTCGACCGTCGCGACGTCGAAGACCATCTTGACCCGTGCCTGCTCCAGCTGGGCCTTGAGCAGCGCAAAGAGCTCCTCCTCGACCTTGACGTCGCGGAGAAGGCGGGCCCCTCCCAGGATGAGCGAGGGGAGCTTCGCGATCTCGCGATTCACGGACCCGATCTCGATATCGGTCTGCGACAGCTCGTCGCTGCTCGGCTCGAGGTAGCTGCTGAGCACCTGGCGCTGCACCTGGAGCGCCGCCCGCCGCGCGAGCAGCGATCCGGCTCCCTCCGCCGCGGCCCGGTCCTCCGCGGAGATGACCGGCGCGTGCTTGGTCTCGCCGTACCGGCGCACCAGCTCCTCGCTGGCGCGAAGCTGGACGCTGGTGGATTCGATCTCCGCCCCGAGGAACCGGACAAGCGCCTCGGACCGCTTCACGCGCCGCTCCTGGTTGAACCGCTCCAGCTCCTCGACGAGGGCGTTCGCGAGCTCGGCCGCGCGCTCTCGCTTCAGGTCGCGCACTGCGATCGAGATACTCCCGTCGGAATCCAGCCTGAGCCGGGTGTTCGACTTCAGCGCCCGCACCGCCCAGTCCAGGCCCTTCACGTGGTAGGCGCGCGCCAGGTCGAAGCGCCGCGCGACGGAGCGGTTCACGTTGTCGCTCTTCAAGATCGTCGCGTACTCGTCGGACGCGGTCGTGTTCTGCGACAGGAGACTGAGCGCTGAAAAGGAGCTCAGGGCCCTTCGGGCGCCCGCCAGCGGCCCGAAGAGGTCGCTATCCTGAGGCGCCAGGATCACCGCGATTCCTTCGTAGGTGGGAGGCAGGACCAGCGCCAGGGTCACGCCGAGCACGAGGAAGGCCAGCATGATGCCGATCACGAACCGGCGCCGCCGGCTGAGCGCCTGGAAGACCGCGGAGAGATCGAGCGTCCCGGAGGGCGTCATTTCGTCGACTGGTGGATGACCAGGTAGACGGTGGCGATCTGGGCAACGAAGGCCACCACGTTGCCGGCTGATTTGGTGAAGCCCACGTGCCCGCGCTCCGGCACCCACACGAGATCGCCGTCGTCGATCGTTGCCACATCGGCAACGCGCACCGGCTGCCCGGTCGCCACCTTCGTCACGCGCACCCTTCCGCGATCCGCGCGCTTGCCGTAGCCGCCGGCCTCCCGCACGTAATCCTCCAGCTTCGCCCCCGGCCGGTACGACACCGCTCCGGGCTGGCGCACCGCACCGTAGATCGCGACCGAGCCGGTGCGTGTGGGGATGCTCAGGACGTCGCCGTCCAGAAACTCGAAGTCGGCGGCCGCGTCCCGTCCCGCGACGAGCGTCCGGAACCGGGTCGAGAGGTTGCCCTGCGCCTGGGCGTGGGCCTTGAGAAAGGCCGCGTCCTCACGGTCGGACGCTCCGGCCCGGAGCGTACTGACGTAGGCGCTGTCCCGCGTCGGAAGCAGGCCCGGACGGAACACCGTGGCGCTGCTGAGATCCGCGTAGCGGGTGAAGCCCCCGAAGCGGGCGATGAGCTCGGTGGCACGCTCCCCCTGGGGTAGTATCGCATAGCTGCCCGGACGCGCGGCCTCGCCCACGACCCGGACGGTGGCGCCGCGATGCCAGTCCGAGATGCCGCGAACGTAGATCCGGTCATCGGGCGTAAGGACCGGATCGGAGGGGCTGCCCGGCGCTCCGAGCGCGGCCCGGAGAGAAAGGGTCAGAGGGCGAGACTCGGCGGACGAAACGAAGCGCCAGACTTCCACGCTCTCGGTATCGGCTCCGGCCCGCGTCCCTCCCGCGAGCGCCAGGATCCCGCTCAGGCGATCCCCGGGACGGAACTCGAGCGGGCCGGGGCGGGCCACCTCGCCCCGAACCTCGATCGAATGCAACGCGGCCGGGACGAGCACGATGTCACCGTCGTCGAGATAGGGGTTCTCCGCCGGCAATCCGAGGACGGCATACCGCTCGAGATCGGCGCTCTCCGTGGAGCCGCCGGACCGCTGCACGACCAGGTTCCGCCTCGAAGCCCCGGAAGTGAATCCCTGGGCGGCCTTCACCGCCTCCGAGACGCGCGCCGGCCCCTGAAGCTCCGCCAGCCCGGGCCTCACAACCTCGCCGGCGACGTGGATGAGGATTCGCCTGGGCTTGAGCAAGGTGATATCGGCCTGCACGCCTCGATACGACTTCCTGAACTCTTCCGCGAGTCGTGCGCGCGCAGCGACGATGCTGAGACCCGCCACCCGCACGTGCCCCAGATTCGGAACGTAGATCGAGCCCTCGGCGTTCACGGAAACCGGGACGCGGGCGGTGACGCGCCCGAAGAGCGCGACCTCGAGCTCGTCCCCCGGCCCGAGCTTGTATCGCGCGGGATCCACAGGCCCTTCCAGCGGAGGGAAGTCTACCGGCATGCGGACCAGGTTCCGGGAATCGCGAGCGTCCCTCGTGGGCATCTGGGAATTCAACGCGTCAGGGTCCTGGCCCTGGGCGGAAACTCCCCCGGCGAAGGCGAGACAGACCATGAAGGGGAGGAGTAGGAGAAGGCTGGATCTCGAGAATCGCAAGTGGCTTCCTGGTTGGGTCATTCCGACCGATGGAGGATAGGTTTCCGCTCGCGGCCTGTCAATTCGCATCCCCCCGCGATGGGCCGCAATCCTACTGGAAATGCGGCGCTCGTGCCCACAATCCGTGCGCCGCGTCACCGCTTCGCCGGAAGCAGCGCCATTCCCCGGCGCCATGCTACCCGCCACTCGTCCGGCCGCACCACCAGCGCCGCCCAGACCGCCAGCGCGAGAACGCCCAGCGCCACGCCGGCCGCGCTGCGCGGCGTGAACGCACCCAGCCCCCCCAGGAGCGCGAACGAGGCGAGAAGCAGGCGGCGGTTGTCGGGCCCGAGGTGGAAGCGGAGCGCCTTTCGCGCGAGCGCATAGTGGAGCGCGGCATGACTCACGTGCGCGGCCACGTACGCAACCACGACGCTCCGGAGCCCGATCCGGTCCACGAGAAGCGAGAAGGTCACGAGCATCGTGATCCCGTACACCAGGTCGAAGAGCACCCACGGCCTCAGGCGGTTCCTGGGCACGAGCCATATCCCGCACATCCACGCGATCGTTCGAAAGTAATCCCCCAGGAACTGGAGCGGGAGCAGGTCGAGGGCCGGGAGGAACTTCCCCGAGTAGAAGAGGGGGATCCAGATCGGCGCGCCCGCCAGCATGGCCCCGCCGGCGGCGGTCATCAGGAGGAGTCCGAGCCGCAGCGATTGGACCATGGTGGCCGCCGTCTCCGCGTCGCTCCGGTGCGCCGCGATCTGCGGCCACACGATCGCGGTGATGGAGTTCAAGATGAGCGGCATGTAGAGCCCCGAAATCCCGACGCAGACCTGGTAGATGCCGTTGGGCGTGAGCCCCATCTTCGAAACGAGCACCGATCTCACGATGAGGAGCACGAGAGTCGAGGAGAGCCCCACGAGGAGCGCGCTCGATCCGTATCGCATGAGGGGACGGAGGAGCGCGCGATCGATGCGGGGACTCTCGGGGGCGCGGGAGCGATCGCCCCCGGTGACCGGCGCGTTCCTGCGCACCATCCACCCGCTCGCGAGCACGTACACCGCCGCCACGACGACGAGCTGCGACACCGCGCCCGGCAGGCGGAAGAGCACCGCCAGCGGCACGATCGTGACGATGGACGCCAGGGCGATGATGCCGTTCAGGCCGGCCATGGCCTTCACCGCCTCGTACCCTTGCAGGATCGAGACCCGCAGCGACGCGATGGCGGACAGCGGGACGACCGCGGCGCCGACAAGGACCACCCACGTCCAGCGCTGGTCGTGGTAGAGCGCGGCGGCGAGCCAGGGAGCCGCAAGGGCGGTGAGCGCCGCGAGGGTGAGCCCGACGATCCAGGTGAGCGTGAGCGCCGTGGAGCGCACGCGATTCGCCCGGAGAAGATCTCCGCGGGAGCGGGCGCTGGCGATCATCGCCGTCACGCCGTTCCCGAGCCCGATCGTGGCGAGCGGAACGAGGGTGGCGGTGAGCGTGGAGAGCTGCGCCAGAAGCCCCGTGCCCGCGGGACCCAGGAACGCGGCCAGGATCTTCGCGCGGAGGATGGCCGCGACTACCGTGGCGGCCGAGCCGAGCCCCATGAGGGCGGTCGACCGGATCAGGCGGCGCACGGGGTTTCGTGAGCCTCGCCCTAGCGGGCTCCGTACATGCGCTCGTAGTAGTGTCGGTACTCTCCGGAGCGGACCGATTCCCACCAGGCGCGGTTCTGCGCGTACCAGTCGATCGTGGCGGCGATTCCGCGCTCGAACGGGATCGCGGGCGAAAAACCGGTCTTCTTCTCGAGCTTCGTCATGTCCAGCGCATAGCGGCGGTCGTGTCCGGGCCGGTCGGTGACGTGCTTCACCAGGCTCTGCGGCTTTTTCAGGCGGTCGAGGATGAGGCCCGTGATCTCCAGAACCGATTTCTCGTTTCCGGCGCCGATGTTGAAGGTCTCCCCCTCCACGCCGGGCGCCTGGAGAATGGAGATCACCGCCGAGCAGTGATCGTCCACGTGGATCCAGTCGCGCGTGTTCTTCCCGCTGCCGTAGACCGGCACGGGCAGGTCCTGGATCGCGTTCGTGACGAAGAGTGGAATCAGCTTCTCGGGATGCTGGTTGGGCCCGTAGTTGTTGCTGCAGCGGGTGACGACGGCCGGCACACCGTACGTGGCGAAGTAGGAATACGCCAGCCGCTCGCCTCCGATCTTCGAGGCGGCGTAAGGATTCCGCGCCAGGAGCGGCGACTCCTCCGTCGCCGCGTCGCCCAGGATCTCGCCGTAGACCTCGTCGGTCGATACCTGGATGAAGCGGCGCACGTTCGCGCGGCGCGTCTCCTCGAGCAGCACGTAGACCCCGAACGTGTCGGTGAGCACGAACTCGTGGGCCCGCTCGATCGAGCGGTCCACGTGAGTCTCGGCCGCGAAATTGACCACGAGATCGCAGCCCGCCATGGCGTCCGCGACCGCCTTCGCGTCGCAGATGTCCCCCTTCACGAACCGGTAGCCGGGATCACCGGCGAGCGACTCGAGGTTCGCGAGGTTGCCCGCGTAGGTGAGCTTGTCCAGCACGGTGACCCGGGAGTCGGGGAACCGCTTCCGGATCATGCGCACGAAATTCGATCCGATGAACCCCGCGCCCCCGGTGACCAGGAATCGGGCCCGCGTGAGATCCGGCGCGCCGCTCGCGCTTCCTTCCGCCTCAGCCATCCTTCCGGTCCCAATCGTAGGGAATGTCCTTCGTGTGCGGATCGATCCGGTACTCGTCCGGCTTGTCGTACTTGTAGACCTCGGTCGGCACGTTCACGAGCATCGCGGGCTCGGTCCCGATGCCCTTCATCCCGTGCACGACGCCCGGCGGGATGGTGACGAGAATGGGGTTCTTCTCCCCCATGAAGAACTCGTTGATGAGCCCCTTCGTGGGAGAGCCGTCGCGCTGGTCGTAGAGCACCACCTTCATCATCCCCTTCACGATCACGAAGTGGTCGGTCTGCACCTTGTGGAAGTGCCAGCCCTTCACCACGCCGGGATAGGCCACCGAGACGTAGGACTGCCCGAAGCGCTGGAAGAAGGGATCGTCGGAGCGCATCATCTCCATGAGATACCCGCGCTCGTCCGCGATGATCTTCAGCGGCTTCACGTTGACGCCTTCGATCAGCTTCATCAAGCCCTCCCCACGGAGGCGTACTGGAATCCGAGCCGTCGCACGGTCTCGGGATCGTACACGTTCCTGAGATCCACGATGGAGCGCCGGCGCATCGCGCGCCGGATCTTCACCAGATCCAGCTTCCGGAACTCGTTCCACTCGGTCACGAGAACCAGGACGTCGGCTCCCTTCGCGGCATCGTAGGCGTTGGCGCCGAACGTGACTTCCGAGGGCACCTCGTTGTTCCCGCGCCGCACGGCGGGATCGTACGCCCGCACGCGGATCCCCCTCTGGAGCAGCGCGCGGATGATGTCGAGCGCGGGCGATTCGCGGAGATCGTCCGTATCCGGTTTGTAGGAGAGGCCCAGGATGGCCACCGTATGCGGCCCGCGTCCTGATAATGCGTCGAGCGCCTTCTCGACCGCGATCTTTCGCTGCGCCTTGTTGGTCTCGATCACGGCCCCCACGACCCGGAGCTTGACCCCCGCGGCCTTCGCGAAGGCCTTGAGCGCCACCGTGTCCTTGGGAAGGCAGGAGCCGCCGAAGCCGGGGCCCGGGTGCAGGAACTTGGGCCCGATGCGACGGTCGAGCCCCATCCCCTTTGCGATGTCCCGGATATCGGCTCCGACCGCCTCGGCGAGATTCGCCATCTCGTTCACGAAGGAGATCTTCGTCGCGAGGAACGCGTTGGCGGCGTATTTCAGCAGCTCCGCGGTGCGAATGTCGGTGAGCACGGCCGGCGTCTCGAGAAGGTACAGAGGCGCGTAGATACTCCGGAGCAGATTGCGCGCGCGCTCGGTATCGGCGCCGATCACGATGCGGTCGGGGCGCATGAAGTTCTCGACCGCCTGCCCCTCGCGCAGAAATTCGGGGTTGGAAGCCACGTCGAAGGAAACCCGCCGCTTGGCGTGCTTCTTCATGATCGCCTGCACCTTGTCTCCGGTGCCCACCGGAACGGTGCTCTTCTGCACCACCAGCCGGTAGCCGGGCATCGCCTTCGCCACGGCCTTCGCCACGGCGAAGACCGCTCTGAGATCAGCGGTCCCGTCCCGGCGCGGCGGTGTGCCGACGCAGGTGAAGATGACCTCGCCCCAGCGCGTCGCCTGCTCGAGCGAGGTGCCGAACCGAAGCCTCCGTTCGCGCACGTTCCGCGCGACGAGATCCTTCAAGCCGGGCTCGTAGAACGGAATCTCTCCGCGCTCCAGGAGATCGATCTTGGCGCGATCGACGTCCACACAGAGCACCTCGTTCCCGAAGTCGGCGAGGCCTGCCCCGCTCACGAGCCCCACGTAGCCGGTCCCCACCACGACGATCCGCAACATTCCCCCCTTTCAGGTTCCCGTTTCGCGACGCACCCGCTCGCGCGCTTCCTTGTAGATGTCGTTCAGCGTCTGCTCGATCGGGATCTCCGGCGTCCAGCCGGTCTTGCTCTGGATCTTGCCGGGATCTCCGACGAGAAAGTCGGAATCCCGGGACCGCATGCGTGTCGGGTCCTGGACGATCGTGGGCTTGAACCCCGCGACGGAGCACAGAATGTCGAGGATGTGCCGCATGATGTGCCCGTGACCGGTGCAGACATTATAGGCTTCGCCCCGCTCTCCGTGCTCGAAAAGGAGCCGGTACGCCCGAACGACGTCGCGAACGTCCCCGTAGTCGCGCACCCCCTCGAGATTCCCCGCCTTGATCTCCGCCGTGACCAGACCGGCGTGGATGCGCGCGAGCTGATCGGCGAAGCCCGCGATCGCGAACCGCGGATTCTGACCCGGACCGGTGTGGCTGAACGTGCGCGTCCGGATCACGTGAAGCCCGTAGCTCTGGGCGTAGAGCTCGCCCAGGGAATCCTGCGCCGCCTTGCTCAGGGCGTATGCGTTCATCGGACGGATCGGCGCGTCCTCGCGGATCTTCTGCCCCGGAGCTCCCGTGCCGTACACGTCCGCGGATCCGACGAGCAGGATGGTGGCTTCCGGCGCCTCCGTCCGCGCCGCCTCCAAAATGTTCAGGGCGCCGAGCGCGTTCACCCGGTAGGTCTCGGCGGGGCGCTGGATGGATTCGGAGCCGGAGGCCTGCGCGGCCAGGTGCACGATCCGGTCCGGCTTCGATTCCAGGATACATCCGCGAACCTGTTCGAAGTTGGTGACGTCGAGAGGCCGGTGGCTCTTGAGGTGGCAGCGAAGCACCTCGTCCGCCTCGGAATCCCCGAGCGCCACCTGGTCGGCGCCGTTCAGCTCCTCGCTCGGGTCCTGCGCCAGCTCGCGCGCGAGGTGGCGCCCCACGAAGCCCGAGACGCCGGTGATGATCGTTCGCAAGGGACTACCGCGCCCGCCAGTATTCCAGGAGATCGCGCAGGGTCGTCTCGAACGGGATCGTGGGAGCCCAGCCGGTCGCCTTGCGGAACCTCCCGGCATCTCCGAGAAGGACGGGCACGTCCGAAGGACGCATGCGCGCGGGATCCTGCTCCACCTTCACCTTCGCCTTCGTCATGCCGAGCAGGAGGTCGAGCATGGCGCGGATCGTCCAGTCGCGACCGGAGCAGATGTTGTACACCTCGCCCGCCTCGCCCTTCTCCAGCGCCAGCCAGTAGGCCCGCACCACGTCGCGCACGTCGGTGAAGTCGCGCCGCGCGTCCAGGTTGCCGACGCGGATCACCGGCGGGCGCCGTCCCTTCTCGATGTCGGCGATCTGCTTGGCGAAATCCGAGCACACGAAGACGGGTCCGCGCCTCGGTCCCTCGTGATTGAAGCCGCGCGTGCGGATGACGGGGAGCTTGAAGCTCATGAAGTACTGGTAGCCCAGCATGTCCTGTCCCACCTTGCTCACCGCGTAGGGAGAGAGCGGGCGGAGCGGGTTCGTCTCGCGGATCGGAAGCTCGTTCTCGTGGACCATGCCGTACTCCTCGCTCGAGCACGCGAGCTGGATGCGCGGCATGATATGGAGCTTCTTCACGGCCTCGAAGATGTTGAGCTGGCCGATGATGTTCGTGACGAGCGACTCGGTCGGCGCGGTCCACGAGGTCGGCACGAAGCTCTGCGCCGCGAGGTGGAAGATCCAGTCGGGCCGCGCCTCGTCCAGCACGTCGCGGACGGAGGAGGCGTCGCGAAGATCGCACTCCACCATTCGCACCTGGTCCAGGAAGTGCTCGACGTTCTCGGTGCGGCTCCTCCAGCGCTGGATTCCGACGATCTCGACGTCCTTCCTCTCCGCCAGGATGTAGTCCACCAGGTGGCTGCCGGCGAATCCGGTGATCCCGGTTACCAAGACCTTCATTCGTGCGTTCCTCTCAGGATGACGTGATGATGACGGTGGCCAGCATGGCGACGACCGCGGCGCTGGGATCGCTCGCTTCGAGAATGGGTCTTCCCACCACGACGAAATCGGCGCCGCGCGCGAACGCCTCGGAAAGCGATAACGTCCGCTTCTGGTCCTGAGCCTGGTCGCCGGGACCGCGGATCCCGGGGGTCACGATCAGGAACGGCGGCTCGTGCTCCAGACGGAGCGGCCCCAACTCGAGCGGCGAGGCGACCACGCCGGCGAGACCCGCCTCCTCGCACTGAGTGGCGAGGGCGAGCACCTTTTCTTCGAGATCGGTCTTGGGGTTCCAGAGCGAGGGGCACTCCGTTCCGTCCAGGCTGGTGAGCATCGTGACGCCCAGAACGCGCGGCCGGGCCGCGATCGTCCCAGCCGCCTCCGCTGCGGCGCGCAGCATCGCGGGCCCTCCGGCCGCATGCACCGTCAGCATGGAGACCGGCAGCCCCTCGAGCGCGGCGATCGCCTTCCCAACGGTGGCGGGTATGTCGTGCAGCTTGAGGTCGAGGAAGATCTTCTTGCCCCGGCCCGCCACCGCCTTCACGGCATCGCTCCCTTCGGCGCAGAAAAGCTGGAGCCCGATCTTGTACCACAGCACCGCGTCGCCGATCCGGTCGACATGCGCCAGCGTGCTGGGGAGATCGGGCTGGTCGAGCGCGACGATCAGGCGGTCGCGCATCCCGTGCGAATCCTTGTCGTTCACGTGCTGCCTCCTTTGCTCGCGCGCCGCTCCCGCGGCGGAAGGGATCTGCCGGCGCGGATCGATCCCCGCTCCGCCGGAACTTCCAGAGCGCCGATCAAGTCGGCGACCGAAAGCTCCGAGCGGCGCAGGTAACTCTGGATCTCCTCGACGCAAGCCTCGGGCAGCCCGGGGTTCGCGAAGAGCGCGGTCCCCACCTGGACGGCGGTCGAGCCGACCAGCAGGAACTCGAGCGCATCGCGGGGATTGGTGATCCCGCCCATGCCCACGACCGGAATATCCACGACCTGGACCACCTCCCAGACCTTCGCCAGGGCGAGCGGCTTGATCGCGGGCCCCGAGAGCCCGCCGACCACGGTGCCCAGGATGGGTTTCCGCGAGACGGAGTCCACGGCCATGCCGACGAACGTGTTCACCAGCGAGACCGCGTCCGCGCCGCACGATTCGCACGCGACCGCGATGTCGGCGATTCGGGTCACGTTCGGCGTGAGCTTCGCGATCAGGGGCAGCGTGGTGAGCGGCCGGATGGCCGTCATGACCTCGCGGGCCATGTCGGCGTCGGTGGAGTAGCGAAGGCCGTGCGGGCCGACGTTCGGGCAGGAGATGTTCACCTCGATGGCGTGCGCGACGCCCGAGCCGCTCACGCCCTCCACCAGCTCGCAGAATTCCCGGACGTTCTCCCCCTCCACGGAGACGATCACCGCGCACGGAAGCTCGCGCAGAATGGGGACCTTGATTTCGAGGAAGCCTTCGAGCCCGGGGTTTTCGATCCCGATCGAGTTGAGCATTCCGGACGCGGTCTCGACCACGCGCGGGGGCGGATTGCCGGCGCGCGCGTGACGGGTCACCGTCTTGGTCACGATGCCCCCGATCGCGCTCAGGTCCACCAGCCGGTCGTACTCGGCTCCGTATCCGATGATCCCCGACGCCACGAGCACCGGGTTCCGGAGCTTGAGCGAGCCGATGCGCACCTCGAGCGAGCGGGTCACGGCAGGCGCCCCCAGTCCACGATCGTCGCGTCCATGACCGGGCCCTCGATGCACATCGCGGGGTACCGCCCGCCGTTTTCGACCTCGCCGGGACGGAGCGGCACCGGACATCCCCGGCAGGCGCCCACGGCACAGGCCATGGGGCCCTCGAGCGAGGCCTCGCAGCGGATGCCGCGCTCGCGCGCGAATTCCGCGATCTCGTGCAGGAGCCCGTGCGGTCCGCACGTGAAGATCTCCGCGGTGAGCGGCGTGTGCGCACCCGAGTCCCATTCCCGCGTGAGCAGCGTCAGCACGCTTCCGTGGTATCCGACCGAGCCGTCGTCGGTCGCGAGATGCAGCCTTCCGCCGCGAATCTCACGGACGCCATAGAGCTCGCGCGAACTCCGGGCGCCGAAGAGGAAAACGAAGGGGCGCTTCTTCTCGCGCAGCTTTCTGGCGAAGAAGAGGAGGGGCGCGACCCCGCGGCCTCCGGCCACGAGGATCGGCGTCCTTCGCGGGCGCGGCGAGAATCCCACGCCCAGAGGACCGATCAGGTCCAGCTTCTGCCCCTTGGGCTGCGTGGCGAGCACCCTCGAGCCCCGGCCCACCACCGAGTAGTAGATCCGGACCGCCCGGATCCCCCCGCGCTCGACGAACGCCTCCAGGCTGTACGGGCGCCGCAGCAAGGGCTCGGTCTCGGGGGAGACGCTGAGATGCACGAACTGCCCCGGCAAAGGCCGCGAGAATCCGCGCGGGACCTTGAGCGTGAGGAGGAAATTTCCGGGCGCGATCTCGCGGTTCCCGACCACCGAGCAGGTCACGAGGTTCATCGCGAGGGCCCGATGCTGGGGACGCCGGCTGTATCCGGCGGCGCCGGCGCCGGCGTTCTGGGAGGCAGCGGCGGCGGCGCCGGCTTTCCCTCCCGCTGCGCCTTGTAGAGCGCCCGCGCGTAGGCGGCGAGCGAGTCCCGCCTCGCCTCCTCGGCCGGCGTGAGCTGGGAGCCCGCCGGGGGCAGCGTCCTCAGCGTGTCCTGAACCGCCGGCGCGGGCAGGGGCGGCTCCGGCTCCTCCATGCGCCCGCGCGCGATCGTGGTGTCGGGGTGCGCCAGCATCGAGTCGAGGAGCGCGGTCCGCGCGTCGGTCCTTCCGCTCCATCGCCGCCAGAGATACAGGGCCGATTCCGGATAGCGGGTCTTTCGATACCGGCTCACGATCGAGTCGGTGAGCACGGCCGCGGCAGTCGTGTCGGACCGGTCGTACGTGTAGATCCAGAGCCGGGCGAATGCCGCCTTGGGCGCGTACGGGCTGTCCGGGAACCGGCGCTCGACCGCCTCGTACTGAAGCAGCGCCGAATCCACCTTCTCGATCTGGAAGTAGTACAGCTCGGACAGGAGAAAGGCCGCGCGCGCGCGCGCCTGAGTCGTGTCGGACAGGAGCGTGGAGCGGTACTGTTTGACCGTGGTCAGATTCGCGGATCTCCTCGAGGCCTGGAGCTGGAACTCGGAGTAACCGGGCTCCAGCTTCAGCTTGTCGTACTCCCGTCCCGCCGCGTCGAAATCGCTGAGCTGCGATTCGTAGAGATATCCCACCCGGAACTGGGCCTCGTAGGCCACGGGCGAGTGGGGATACTGCGTCACGAGGCGCTGGTATCCCTCGAGCGCCTCTTTCGTGCGGCCCAGGAGCGCCTCCACCCGGTACAGGTGGATCATCAGCTCCCCGTCCCGCTTTTCGCTCACCGCGAAAGGCTTCCAGCTCTGGTAGTAGTCGAGCGCCTCCTGGTAGCGGTTGAGCTGCTCGAGCGCGTCGCCGCGCTTGAAGGCGACATCGAGCCTCCTCGACCCCAGATCCTCCGCCTTCAGGGCGTCCGCGTAGACCGCCTGGGCGCTGTCGTACTTCGCGCTCGCGTAGAGCGCGTCGCCCATGCGCCGGTAGGCGTCCGCCTTCTGGCGCTTCTTCTTGGATGCTTCCACCGCGCGCCGGTACCAGGCCACTCCGGCCGGATAGTTCCGGAGACCCACCTCGGTCTCCGCGCCGTAGAAGTAGAGGTCCCACTTCCGCTCGAGCTTCGGAAACTCGGTCTCGACCTGGCGGAGGATGGTCTCGGCTTCCACGTACTCTTTCCTCCGGTAGTGCGAGATCCCCTCCATCAGCTTCGAATCGGGCACATAGGGGCTCTTGGGAACCGTCGTGCGCAGCTCGCCGAACTTCTTGATCGCGCCGGGATAGTCCCCTTTGCCGTACATCGCCGCCCCCATGTAGTAGAGCGCGTCGTCCACCCACTTGCTCCTGGGGTACTCGACCAGGATCTTCGCGCACTGGCGGATCGTAGCGTCGTACTTCTGCGCCGCGTCGGGGGTGGGGGTGTCGGTCAGGCTCCGCTCCTGCGATTTCTGACCCTCGTGGTAGTACCGCTTGGCCAGGTAGAAGGTGTTGTAGTAGGCGCAACCGTTGACTGCGACGAGGAGGACGATGCCGATGATCCAGGAGCCCGTGGGCTTCGTGTGCAGGGTCTGCATGAACGGCCCCATCGTACCACTTCGCGCGGGCCCGCCGCTATTGGGCGCTCGGGACCGGCTCCGGAGCTCGGTAGGTGACCCGGCCGCCCAGCATCGTGAACAGCACGCGGCCCGGTAACTCCCATCCCTCGAAGGGGGTGTTCCGGCCCATCGAGGCGAATTCCGAGGCCCGGACCGTCCACCGGCGGCCCGGATCGAAGACCGTGAGGTCGGCCGGCAACCCCGCCTCCAGCGTCCCGCCGGGAAGCCCCAGCACGCGGAGCGGGTTCACGGTGAGGCGCAGGATCAGCTCCGGGAGCGAGATGTGCTTGGGCTCGACCAGCGCCTTGATGTAGACCCCGAGCGCGGTCTCCAGCCCCACGATCCCGAAGGGCGCGGAATCGAAGTCGGAGTCCTTCTCGATCTCGGTGTGGGGCGCGTGGTCGGTCGCGAGGCAGTCTATGGTGCCGTCCACGACCGCCTCGATCAGCGCATCGCGGTCCCGGGCGCTCCGGAGCGGTGGGTTCATCTTGGTCCGCGGATCGAACCCGTCCACCGCTTCGTCGGTGAGCAGGAGGTAGTGGGGCGCCGTCTCGGCCGTCATGCGGATGCCGCGGGCCTTCGCCTTCCGGATGATCTCCACCGACCGCCCCGCGCTCACGTGCGCCACGTGGACATGCCCGCCCGTCAGCTCCGCGAGGAGCGCGTCGCGGGCCACCATGACCGATTCGGCCACGTCGGGGATCCCCTTCATGCCGAGCCGCGTGGAGGTCCAGCCCTCGTGCATGACGCCGTCCCCCTTGAGATCAGGGTCCTCGGCGTGCTGGATCACGGGCACGCCCAGAGCGCGCGTCAGCTCGAGCGCGCGGCGCATGATCTCGGCGTTCCGCACGGGCTTCCCGTCGTCCGACACCGCGACCGCCCCGGCCAGGACCAGGTCCTCGATCTCGGTGAGCGTCTCCCCCATCTGGCCGCGCGTGACCGCGGCGATCGGGTAGACACGCGCGTGACCGGACTCGGCCGCGCGCCGGACCACGTATTCGATCCGCGGCCGGTCGTCGAGCGGGGGCGTCGTGTTCGGCATGCAGGCGACCGCGGTGAATCCGCCCCGCGCCGCCGCCCTGGTGCCGGTCTCGATGGTCTCCTTCTCCTCCTGCCCCGGCTCCCGGAGATGCACGTGGATATCCACCAGGCCAGGGCAGATGACATTACCCTGGACCTGCATCACCTCGGCCGAGCGGTCCGACCGGACGTCGGCCGGAGCGTCCTCGCCGAGGCCGGCAATGCGGCCGTCCACGATCCAGAGATCCTGGGCGCGGTCGATCCCGCGCGCGGGATCGAGGACCCTACCGCCGCGGATGCAGAGAGGGCTCGCCATGGGCCTTCTTGGTCTCCGTCGCTGGGGTTTCCTGGGCCGACTCGTCCGGCGCCTTGTGGCCTGCGAGCAAGTAGAGCACCGCCATCCGCACCGCGACCCCGTTCGTGACCTGTTCCAGGATCACTGAATGCTTGCCGTCGGCCACGTCCTGGGCGATCTCGATGCCGCGGTTCATGGGGCCGGGGTGCATGACGGTCACGTCCGCCTTCGCGCGCTTGAGCCGCTCGCTGGTCACGCCGTACACGCGCGCGTACTCGCGGAGCGAGGAATAGAGGGTGCTACGCTGGCGCTCGAGCTGGATGCGCAGGATGTTGACCACGTCCGCGCCTTCGATCGCCTCGTCCACGCTCTTCGCCACCTTCACGCCGAAGCGCTCGACCTCGAGCGGCATCATCGTGGGAGGGCCCGCCACCGTGACGCTCGCGCCGAGCTTGGTGAGGCCCCAGATGTTCGAGCGCGCCACGCGGCTGTGCGCGATGTCTCCGATGATTGCGACCCTGAGCCCGGCGATCGCTCCGCGCCGCTCCCGGATGGTGAAGAGGTCGAGGAGGCCCTGCGTGGGATGCTCGTGGGTCCCGTCCCCGGCGTTGATCACGCCGGCGTTCAGGTTCCGGGCCAGGTAATGAGGCGCCCCGGAGGCCTGGTGGCGGATCACGACGAGATGGATCCCCATCGCCTCGATGTTCCGGGCGGTGTCCTTGAGCGTCTCCCCCTTCGAGACGCTCGATCCCGAGGTCTGGAAATTGACGGTGTCGGCGCTCATGCGCTTCTCGGCCAGCTCGAAGGAGAGCCGGGTGCGCGTGCTCGCCTCGAAGAAGAGGTTCGCCGCGGTGAGGCCGCGGAGCGAAGGGACTTTCGGAATGGGACGGTCCAGGACCTCGCGGAAGGTCCGCGCCGTGTCCAGGATGGAGACAATCTCCTCGGCCGCGAGATCCTCGAGACCCAGGAGGTCCTTGCGGTCTCCGATCATGGGAGCACCTCTCCGATGGAGACCCCGTCCTTGCCGTCCACCTCGTCCACGTGGACCATGATCACCTCGCGCCGCGAGGTGGGCACGTTCTTCCCCACGAAATCGGCCCGGATGGGGATCTCACGGTGGCCGCGATCCACGATGACCGCGAGCTGGATTCCCTTGGGGCGCCCCAGATCGATCAGCTCGTCCAGGGCCGCGCGGACCGTGCGTCCGGTGTAGAGCACGTCGTCCACCAGGACCACGATCCGGTCGTCGATGCTCGAGCGCACGTCGGTGCCTTTCACCACGGGCTGGTGGGCGATCATCTGGAGATCGTCGCGATAGAGCGTGATGTCCAGCGCCCCGACCGGCAGCTCGACCCCTTCGAATTCGCGGATCTTCCGGGCAAGCCGCTCGGCCAGCGGCACCCCGCGCGTGCGGATTCCCACGAGGACGATGTTCGTGGCGCCGTCGTTTCGCTCGATGATCTCGTGGGCGATTCGGGTAATGGCGCGGCGGAGCCCATCGCCGTCCACGATTTCGGCCTTTTCCCGGACGCGCTCGATCGGTTTCTCGGTAGGCACCAAAAAACCCCTCCCGGGACACGGAAGGGGCAGCGATCCAACGCCCCTTTCTAGTCTCTCGGAACTAGATTCAAGGGTATCGACGAAAGCGATACTCGAATGCTACGTGCGGCAGCATATCACGGGACGTCGCCCGGCCTCAACCCCTATTGCGATGCTCGAGGAACAAAGCCTGGGTCATCGGGCGCTGGAAGGATCCGCGCCCACCGCCACGAGCTCCGCGACCTTCCGGCCGAAGTCCTCGAGGGTGTACGGCTTCTGAAGAAAAGAATGACCCCACTGTGCGGCGTCGCCGTCCATGAAGGAGTCCTTGGCGTAGCCCGATGCGAAGAGGATCTTCGTGCCGGGCCGCTGCGCGACGAGGCGGCGGGCCAGCTCCAGCCCTCCCATGCCGGGCATGACGACGTCGCTCACGACGCCCCGTATGGAGCCGGCGTGGCGCTCGAACAGCTCGAGCGCCTCTTCTCCGGAGCTCGCCTCGATCACCTGATAGCCCAGGACTTGGAGGAAGTCGCGGGCAAGGGCCCGGACGGAGGTCTCGTCTTCGACGAGAAGGATCGCGCCGCCTTCGTCCGCAGCGCTCACAGGCGCCTTCACGCCGGACGTCGTGCCGGCTGGAGGCTCGGGCTCGCCTACTCGAGGCAGCAGCAGGCGGAAGGTGGCGCCGGCTCCCAGCTCGCTCTCGACCAGAACGTTCCCGCCCGCGTGGCGGACGATGCCATAGACGACGCTCAGACCGAGCCCTGTCCCCTTTCCCTGCTCCTTGGTCGTGAAGAACGGCTCGAAGAGGTGCGCCCGCACCTCGGGGCCCATCCCGGATCCCTGGTCGGCCACCGTGAGCGCCACGTAGGGCCCCGGCGGGAGATCGAGGTCCGGCCGGGCATCCCCCGGCCGCGATCTCGACGGCGCTCACCTCGATCGCGAGATTGCCTCCCTGGGGCATGGCGTCCCGCGCGTTCACGGCCAGGTTGGCGAGAACCTGCTCGAGCTGGCCGCGGTCGGCGCGGACGTAGAGCGGCCACTCGCCGGTCCGTGTGACCAGGAGAACGTCCTCGCCGATGAGCCGGAGCAGCATGCTCTCCATGTCGCGAACCACCTCGCCGAGTGCCAGCGTCTCGGGGGTCACGACGTCCTTGCGGCTGAAGGCGAGAAGCTGGCGCGTGAGGAGCACGCCGCGCGCGGCGGCCTTCTGGACCTCCTCGGCGCTGATGCGAAGCCTGTCGGCGGGCGACATTTTGGCAAGCATGATCTCGCTGTGCCCCTTGATCACCGTGAGCAGGTTGTTGAAGTCGTGCGCCACGCCTCCCGCGAGCCGCCCCACCGCTTCCATCTTCTGCGCGTCGCGGAGCTGGACCTCGAGCGACCGGCGGTCGGTCACGTCGGTCGCGATTCCGAAGAGGCCGGTCACCTCTCCCTGATCGTTCCGGAGGGGCGTGTAGTGCGCCTCGAAGGACCCCTTCCCGATTTCCACGGTCGTTCTGAACTCCTCGCCGGCCATGCAGCGGTCGATGTTCGCGAGGACGTTGGGATGGTCCCGGAAGACGTCGTAAACCGACTTTCCGACCACCTCCCCCTCGCGCCTCCCCAGGATGGCGAGCCCCTTGCCGAGGGAGGCGGTGTAGACGCCGTGCTTGTCGAGCGCGAAGAGGATGAGCGGCAACTCGGACAGGACGGTCCGCAGACGATCCTCGGCGGTCCGCAGCGCTTCCTCGGCCCTCTTCTGTTCCGAGAGGTCGCGGATGAACGCGGTGAAAACGGGCGGACCATTCGGGGAGATCCTCGCGATCGTCAGGTCGACCGGAAACTCCGAGCCGTCGGCGCGCATCGCCACGATCTCGATCCTGCGGCCCAGGATCGTCTCCTCGCCGGTGGCGAGGTAACGCTCCATGCCCTGGCGGTGCCGCTCGCGGAACCGCTCCGGTCCTCGCCGGTCACGAAGACGAACGTGTCGGTCTGATTCACGACGGCCGCGAACTTCTGGCGCTCGCGGTCGAGCACGCGGAGGTGCTCATCGAGCGTCTTGAACCAGCGCTTGTCCCGCTCCGCCTGGTGTCTGAGCTTCGAGATCTCGCTCCGGTTCATCGCCGGAGACGCGACGAGCTCGGTCGCCGCCAGGATCCAGGCCGTGGTTTTTGGATCGTCCGGCGCCGGCGCGGAGGACCACGCGAGCGCCGCGGCGCCGAGCGGTCCCTGGTCCGTCGCAAGAAGCAACGTCCGGGTCGCGTATCCCTCGCGGGCTTCGCCGTCGGAGATCGTGAGGTGGCCACCACCCCGGCGAATCGCGGCCAGGGCTTCGACCTTGAGCCGTGGGCGGAGCGCGGCTTTGAGCGATGCGTCGTCGGGCGCCCAGTGCTCGCTCAGCGGCGCGTCGCCGTCCGCGAGGAACACGACTGCGGCTTTAGCCCCGGCGCCGGCGCGCAGGAGCTCCAGCCCTTCCGCAAGCGAGGCCTCGAGGGAGCCGGAGTGGAGAATCCTCGGAATCGCGCGGAGGAGCCGGTCCAGACCGCCGGAACCGATCGGATTGGCGGTCATCGCCGGGGGCTACGGAGCACGGCCGAGACGCTCGCGAGACTCGTAGAGCGCCGCGAGCCAGTCGGCGACGCGCTGGACGCGCGCCACGGAGGACTCGTCGAAGGCGGCCACCTGGTGGCTGTCGATATCAACCTGGGCGTAGATCCGTTCGCCCCGCCGGATGAGGATCACGAGCTCGGAGCGCGTTTCCGTGCTGCAGGCCAGATAGTTGCTCTCGAGCCTCACATCCGGCACGTTGATGTTTCGGCGCTCCGCGACGGCCGTGCCGCACACGCCCCTTCCTACCCCGATGAACACATGGTCGGTGGGCGCCCCGATGAACGGGCCGAGCCGGAGCACGTCGTCGGGAAAGAGCTCGTAGATCCCCGTCCAGTGGAACCGGTCGTCCAGCTCGTGCAGGCCGCGCACCGCCGCTTCCAGGATCTCCTCGAACGCCGCGCCCGACTTCTGGCGCCGCTCGAGATCCGCGATGACCTCGTCTGCCTTGATCATCTGAG
>JAYUAE010000172.1:0-3617 GCA_043741515.1 Candidatus Eiseniibacteriota bacterium
CCATGCCGGAGGGTGTGCGCGCCGGAGGCATTGGTGCCGACATTGCCGCCGATGGTGCAGAAATCGCCGCTGGAGGGATCCGGGCCCAGCCGGAGACCCGAGCCGCGCACCGCCTTCTGCACGCGGCTGTGGATCGCGCCCGGCTGCACGCGGACGGTGCGACGCTCGGCGTCCACCTCGAGCACGCGGTGCATGTGGGCTGCGAAGTCCAGGATGATCCCCGGACCCAGGGCCTGCCCGGCCAGGCTCGATCCGCCGCCGCGCGCGGTCACGGGAATGCCCCGCGCGTGCGCGAACGCCACGGCATGCGCCACGTCCGCTTCGCATGCAGGGGAGACCACGGCGAGAGGCTTGCGCCGGAAGATGCAGGCAGCCGTGGAGAAGAGGGCGAGCACTACGGGGTCGGTCCGCACCTCGCCCTGGAGGAGCGGCCTCAGCTCGTGCTCGATATTCCGTTGTCGTGGATCCATCAGTCCCCCCGCGCGCGGGGGTACGTCAAGCTCGTCGCGCCAGGAAAAACCGGTCGTAGAGAAGGGCTGCGGCCCCACCGCCTGCCAGGGGCCCTGCCCAGTATACCCACTGATCCTGCCAGTAGTGGGACGCAAGTGCGGGCCCGAAGGCGCGGGCCGGATTCATGGCGGCGCCGGTGAGCGCTCCCCCCATGAGGATGCTGGCCGTGATCGTGAGCCCTATCGCGAGACCCGCGAAGCCGCTAGGGGCGCGGGTGTCCACGCCCGAGCCGAACACGACCGAGACGAGGAAGAAGGTCAGGATCGCCTCGATCATGAACCCGGTCATGGGCCCGATGGTGGGATCGATGGCCGGGGTGCCCAGGTGCACATCCACCGGACCTCCCTGGTACACATAGCAGAGGATCGCCGCGGCGAGCGAGGCGCCGAGGAGCTGCGCGATCCAGTGCGAGAGCATCTTGAGGAGGCTGATGCGCCGCGTGATCCACATGCCGAAGGAGACGGCGGGATTGAAGCATCCCCCCGAGATGTGGCCAAAGGCGTAGACGCCGATCAGGATCGCGAGACCGTGCGCCACTGCGATCCCGGTCGTCCCGACCATCTGCGTGGCCTGCTGCTGCATGATCGCGCCCGCGCCGAAGAAGATGAGTCCGAAGGTACCGATCATCTCCGCGAGAAAATGCCGCGCCCCCTGATTCATGTCACCTCCTCCACCCTTAGAGCGATTCGACGGTCTTCCGATCCAGGCGCTTCGACAGCTCTACCAGAAGTCTCACCGCGGCGTCGTAGTCCTTGCGGTCCATGATCGTCGAGTGGCTGTGGATGTAACGCGTCGGAATGAAGATGACCAGCGAAGGCACGCCGGTGTCATAGACGTGGAAGCGGCCCGCGTCGGTGCCGCCGCGCTCCACGGTTCCCAGATGGTACGGAATCTTCTGCTTCTCGCAGATGTCGATCGCGAGGTTCCGCAGCTTCACGTTCGGAATCAGCGTGGCGTCGTAGACCAGGATCCCAACGCCCCCGCCCAGCTTCTCGTCGCCGTCCGACTGCGACCCGGGCGTGTCGTGCGCGATGCCCACGTCGAGCGCGATCGCGACGTGCGGCTTGACGGAGGCGACGCTCGTCTGCGCGCCGCGAAGCCCCACTTCTTCCATCGTGGTGGCCACGCCGTAAACCGCGTTCGGATGCGGCGTCTTGGAGAGCTTCCGCAACACGTCCACGACCAGGGCGCAGCCGAAACGGTTGTCGAGCGCCTTAGCGAGGTAGAGCCGCTCGTTGGACATGACCATGAAACCGGCCTCGGGCACGATCGGGTCGCCGGGCTTGATGCCCAGCCGCTTCTTGACGTCGAAGGTGGAGGTGGCGCCCACGTCGATGAACATGTCTTTCAAGTCCATCACCTTCCTGCGCTCATCCTCCTGAAGCTCGTGGGGGGGCTTGCTTCCGACCACGCCGATCACGTCTCCCTTGGAGGTCCGGATCCGGACCTTCTGCGCGAGAAGCACGTGACCCCACCAGCCTCCCATCGGCAGGAACTTGATGAACCCTTCCTTCGTGACGCCCTTGACCATGAACCCGACCTCGTCCATGTGGCCGGCCATCATGATCCGGGGTTGGTCCGCTTTTCCGTTCTGCTTGCAGATGATACTTCCAAGCCGGTCCTGGGTCACGGTTCCCAGACCGCGCAGGTGCTTCTTCATGATTCCCGCGATCTCCGACTCGTGTCCAGGAGGGCCGAATGCCTCGGTCAGCTCCTTGAGCAGTGCCTGGGTGGTGTCCATCCAATGGCTCCTATGTGAGATTGTGGGCGGGAATTCGCGGCGCGAGTATCGTCCGTGACGGCGGGAGTGTCAAGAAGTGCGGCGCGGGATACCCCGGATACGGTGATGGGGCCGGGGCGTCGTGGGCACCTCGTCCTCCTTGATCACGCTCACCGAGCCGTCGATCTCGAGGATGGCGGCATGCACCTCCTCGACGGTCTCCACGCCATGCTCGCGCAGCGAGCGCAGGAGATCGTCCCGCGTGATCCCCTCCCGGGCCAGGCTCGCGTTCAGGATCTGCCCGTCGCGGATGAGGATGGTCGGGGTTCCCTCGATGGCGTGCTCGACCTTCGTGCTCCGCCGCACGATCCATGCGACGATCATGTTCAGGCCCAGCAGGGTGGCGGCCGCCACGAGCCCTCCCACGAGGGATGTGTCGGGACCGGTCATGGCGTTCTGGACGGCGTTGGCGAGGAGGAGGAGAAGAAGGAAGTCGAACGGGGTCATCTGTCCCACCTGACGCTTCCCCGTGAGCCGAAGCCCCAGGAGAAGCGCCAGGTAGACGAACCCGGTGCGAAACGCGATCTCGAGCAGCGAGCTACCCGCCCTGAATCAGCGTTCGACGACTGAGATCGGCTGGTCGACGCGCAGCGAGACCTTGGCGCCCTGCTCGATCGAGAGCTCGTGGCCCTTGGCCATCAGGACCGCGCCGGTTCCCGCGCCCGCGCCGACGACCGCGCCGATGATCGTGCTCTTGGTGCTGCCGCCCGCGACCTTGCCGACGATCGCGCCGGCGACCGCGCCGCCGCCGATCAGAAGCTTGTCGCGCGTGCTGGTGGACTTGGCGACGAGTTTTCCTTCCGCGTTGTTCACGGTCGCGTGGAGCCGCTTCGGTCCGTCCACGGTCTCGATCGTGTTGAACTCGAGGGCGAGCGAGGCGCGGTCATCCTGATCCTTCTTCTTGGACGCGCGCTGCACGCCGGCCACTTCGCCGCTCACCCTGGCGCCCGCCTCGGCGAGGACGGTTCCATTCTGCGTGATCGGCGCGACGAGCGTTCCCTCGACCCGGTCCCCGACGTTGGAGGTCCGGGTATCGACCGGCGTGGTCATTGCGATGTCGAACTGCGTGCCGGCCGGGATGTCTATCATGTGCTTCTCGGCGTAGTTTGCGTGCGTCTCGGGAGCGTTCGAGGACTCCCGGGTCTTGTGCGTGGAGGTATGCGTCCTCATGCTGCTCTTCGAGGGCATCGCGCTCTGAGCCTCGGGCGCGGCGGCCGGAGCGGGCGTTTCGTTGCCATATCCCTGGCTCACCTGGGTCGTATCGCTCGTCTGCGACATGTCGGTCTGCGACTTCTGGCATGCGGAGAGCGCGAACGCGAGGATCAAC
>JAYUAE010000173.1:0-18763 GCA_043741515.1 Candidatus Eiseniibacteriota bacterium
AGGAGCGGCCCCGTGGAATCCAGGTTCTCGAAGGTGTCGGTCACGGCGCGGTAGAGGATCCCGGGATTGTGCCCCGCGTTCACGTACGTGAACCGCCGGCCCTGGAGGTCCAGCACGCCGTAGATCGCCGTCACGAAGCGCTCGATCTCGGTGCTCTCCCAGAGGAGCCGGTTCACCTTCACGAAGACGGTGCGGATGGCGTAGTTGTTCCGCACCTCCGCGATGAGCGACGCGCGGAACGCGGCCATGATGAGCGCCGCCGGAATCCCCTTCCCCGACACGTCGGCGACGACGATGCCCAGGTGCCCCTCCGCGATCCGCACGTAGTCGTAGTAGTCCCCGCCGACGATCCCCGAGGAGTAATAGGCGCCCGCGATGTCGAAGTTCGCCACCTTGGGATCGCGCTCGGGGAGGAACGTGCGCTGGATCCGCCTGCCGATCGAGAGCTCCTCCTCCAGCCGCCGCGTCTCGAGGACCTCGGCATGGAGGCGCGTGCGCTCGATCGCGACCGCTGCCTGGCTCGCGAACGTCATCAATAGCTCCAGATCCTCAGGCTCGTAGGCGTCCGGCTCGTCCGATTCCAGGTTGAAGGCGCCGATCACCTCGGAGCCGGCGCGCAGCGGCGCCACCATCTCCGAGCGGGTCTCCGACCGCGCCTTCACGTAGCGGTCGTCCCGGAGCACGTCGGGCACGATCACGGGCCGGCCCGTCTTCGCGACCCAGCCGATGAGCCCGCGCCCCACCTTGAGCCGCACCGCCTCCTCGCGATTGGGATCGTAGCCGCGGATCGCCTGCTGGTTGATCCACTGCGTCTTCTTGTCCACGAGGTAGATCCCGGCCGCGTCGTAGCGCACGACCTGGAACACGAGGTCCAGGATCTGCTCCAGGAGCTGGTTCGTGTCGAGGCTGACCGAGATCTTGGTCCCGAGCTCGAGGAGGAGATGGTTCTGCACCTTCTCGCGCGTGGCCTCCGCGTAGATGCGCGCGTTGCCGACCGCGATCGAGAGCTGGATCGAGATCTCGCGCAGGAACGCCACGTCCTCCTCGGGCGGCGGCTCGGCGTCCAGCTTGGAGAGCACCACCACGCCCAGCGGCTCGCCCGCCCGCCGGAGCGGGAGCGTGAGCACGCCCTGGATCATGTTCCGCGGCCTTCCTCCCCACTCCTCGGCCACGTACTGCGACTCGGCGAGCGTGGGGTAGTACGCGGGCAGGTCCTCCGCCGACGCGACGCCGGCGACGCCCTGCCCCACCGCGAGGCGCGGCCTGCGGCCCAGGACCGGCGTGTTGCACAGCGTCCAGGGGAAGAGGACCTCGGTGCGCGGATCCAGGACCCAGAGCGAGAGCTCCGAGAAGCCGCTCGCGCGGAGCAGCAGATCGCGCGCCCGGCGCGCCAGCTCGTCCCGTTTCAGGAGGGCCAGCTCGCGCGAGGCGCGGACCAGGAACTGGAGCCGCTCCTCCTGCGTCCTGGCGCTTCCTGCGAGCGAGAGACGCTCGTTCATCGGATGCGGCTCCGCGCGCGCGGGGGCCGCGTGGAGGACGGGCTCTGGATCTCAGCGAGGAACGCGCGGAGTTCCTTGGGCCCCAGGTGATCCGCGGTCCAGAGCGCGCTGAAGATCCGCTCGCCGCGCCGCGCGAAGCGCGGATAGTGGGCGAGCGTCCGCACGAACACGCGATGGCGCTCCCGCCGCGTCATCGCCGGCAGCCCGCGCCGGTTGAGGCGCCCGTCGATCCAGACGTTCCAGAGCTCGTTCAACGCTTCGCGATCCTCCTCCGGGTGGGCCGCCAGGTCCACGCCCTCCTCGTGATCGTCGCGGAGGTGGAACAGTTCGTGGAGGCACGCCTCCGCGAAACACTTGCGCGAGAACTGGCGCGGCAGGACCGGCGGCGTGCCGGCACGCCTTCCCCACGTCCGCGCCCAGGCCCGGCGACGCGCGGGCGTGACGAAGTTGCCCAGCGCGAAGGAGAGCCGCGCGGCGCGATGGTCATGCGTGTTCCACTCGATGTAGGCATGGTCGTCCCGGTTCCTCAGATCCACGTGCACGTGGACGTCGC
This sequence comes from Candidatus Eiseniibacteriota bacterium, assembly GCA_043741515.1. Taxonomy (GTDB): domain Bacteria; phylum Eisenbacteria; class RBG-16-71-46; order SZUA-252; family SZUA-252; genus WS-7. Next base: position 2,053 of record JAYUAE010000173.1, read on the forward strand.
GAACCACCTCGGCAAGCCCCAGCTCGCGGATGGAGTCCCGGAGCACCGCCTCCGCAGCCTCGCGCACGGGAAAATCGGGAGGATGCCAGCGGACGCGAAGTCCGGGACCCGCGTGGGCGTCGTGAAGAGGCCGAACCCGGGCGCTCACTTCGTCACCGTCGACACGATGAGGATGTGGAGCGCGATCAGGCCCGCGAGAAGCACGAGGGGCTGCATCCCCCAGATCCCGCGGTGCGCGTGGACCGCGGGGGCCGGGGTCCCGGTCTTCGGGGCCGCCGGGCGGAACTGCGCCGGAGGGCCAATGGTCTCCACCGCGGCGGAGTCCCTTCCCGGAAAGGCCCGGAGCGAGGGGACGTGTGCCGTGTCCTGGGGCAAGAAATTCGGATTCGTCGTCGTGGGCGGCGGCGGGCTGGGCGGAATCGGCGGCTCGGTGTCGGTCGTGTCTCCCGCATCCCCCGTCCCAGCGTCCGGCGCTCCGGGAGGCTGGGTCAGGTAGTCCAGGAGCGACAGCGTGGTCGCGGGCGCCGAGACGGAGCGCCACGGACGCGACGCGGGCGCGGCCGTGCCCGAAGCTCCGGACGCGCCGGCCCCGCGAGGGGCGAGGAACGATCCCGCCACGCAAGCGATCAGCAGGAGCGCCGCGCTGAAAGCACATTTCGAATTCGACGTCACGCTGAGGAGCATAGTGGAACGAGGGATGGCTTTCCAGGTGCGCCGCCTCTTCGCGCGCCCGGTCAGGACACCTTCGCGAGCGCCTGGTCCAGATCGCGGATGAGATCCGCGGCGTCTTCGATGCCAAGCGCTACCCGAACCAGCGAATCCGAGATCCCCTGAGCCGCGCGCTCCTCCGGCGAGATGAAGTAGTGCGAGGTCATGGAGGGCTGGCTGACGAGCGTTTCCACGCCGCCCAGACTCGGCGCGAGATAGGCCAGCTCGAGCGCTTCGACGACCCGGACCGTGTCCTCGCGGGTTGCGTCCACCTCGAAGGCGAGCACGCCGCCGAAGCCCGACATCTGCCCCTTCGCGATCTCGTGGCCGGGATGATCCGCGAGGCCCGGGTAGTAGACGCGCCGCACCCGCGGATGCTTCGCGAGATGCTGGGCGATCGCGAGACCGTTCTCGTTGTGACGCGCCATCCGGAGCGCCAGCGTCTTCGTGCCGCGCTCCAGGAGGTACGCGGAGTGCGGATCCAGGATCCCGCCGAGGAGCTTCCGGTGGTGCCAGACCTCCTTCATGCGATCGCGCGGGCCGACCACGACGCCTCCGACCAGATCGCAATGACCGCCCAGATACTTGGTCGCGGAGTGCACCACGAAGTCGAACCCGAGGCCGATCGGCCTCTGGTTGATGGGTGAAGCGAAGGTGTTGTCGATCGCGCACGGGATCCGATTCTTGCTCGCGATACCGGCCACCGCGCGAAGGTCCACGAGCGTGAGCTTGGGGTTGGTCGGGCTCTCGGTGTAGATGAGCTTTGTCGCCGGCCCGACCGCCGCGGCAAGCGCCTTGGGATCCCCGGACGGAACGAAAGTGGTGGAAACACCCCACCGTGGAAGCATCCGCTCCAGGAATTCGAATGTGCCCCCGTAGAGCTCCCGCGTCGCCACCACATTGTCTCCATGGCGAAGCTGCGAGAGGAGGAGGGTCGAGATCGCGGCCATGCCCGATCCGAAGCAGAGCGCGCGCTCCCCTCCCTCGAGCTCGGCGATCTTCTGCTCGGCGGCCTCGACGGTGGGATTGGAATAGCGCGCGTAGAAATTCGCGGAGCGGCGGCCTTCGAGGTATTCGACCAGCTCCCGGGTGCTTCGGGCGAAATAGGTCGAGCTGAGATGGATGGGGGTGGTGACGTGGCCGGACTCCGGATCACGGGCGCGACCGGCATGAACGGATCGAGTGGATGGACCCGCAGCGTCACGACTCGGCACATTCCCTCCCCGGTGAAGACCCCGGAGGAATCTACCATCGCGCGCGGGTCCGGACAAGACGGAACCCGGCGGGCTACAAACCGATCACGGCCGGATCAGGTCCTCGAAGCGATCCGTGTCGATCAGCTCGCCGTCCCGGAACCGAAGGGCCGGCATGAGCGCTCCGTAGTACCACCATTCCTCGGTGTGGCCGACCGGCGTGTAGAGGACGCGGCTCGTGGGATACCCGAGCTCGTCGAACACCATCCTCATCTCGGCAGGAATGTGATCGCGCCAGTAGGCCATCCGGACGGACTGGCGCAGGAGCTTCTCCTGGTGCCGCACGTTCGCCGAGAGCCACTCCCGCGTGACCACGGTGAGCACGGTGTCGGCATCCACGAACAGGATGCGCGTGGGACCCAGGTAGGTGGCCCCGCCGGCAAAGGCGCGCGGAGGCGCGCCGAGGGTGAGGAGCGCAAGGACGCCGAGGGCCAGGACCGCAAGGGCTCCACGATGGGGGGCTGCTCTTCGCTTCATGGCATTGATTATACCGCAAACGGAGGTGCTTCGGAAGGGGCGGCGACTTCTACAGTCGGTATAAGATGCGGCCGCAATTCTCGCAGTTTTCGACAGTTCCGGGCTCGGCCTTTGGGCGGGTGGCGGTCGGAAGGCCCATGAAGCACCCCAGACAGACCCTCCCCTCCACCGGAACGATGACCCGCGTGAAGCGACGGCTCATACGCTCATAGGTCTGGAGCAGCTGCTCGTCGATCTGCTTCGCCAGACGCTCGCGCGTCCGCTCGAGCTTCCCGACGCCGCTCAGGGCGAATCCCAGCTCTTCCTCTTTCGTCGCGCTTTCCGGATCCTTGGCCTCGCGGATCATGAGGTCCAGGTCTTGTAGCGCGACCAGCGCTGTGAGCTCGTTATTCATCGCCCAGCTGCGCTCGGATCAGGGTTCGGATGGCCGAGAAATCCGGCGCCTCGAGGATCTTCCGGCGGGTGGGCGCGAGCCGGACCGCCTTCACGATCTGGGCGAGCATCTGGAGATAGATCGGGTCCCGATCGGTCGGTGGCGCCACGATCAGGAAGATGAGGTGGACCGGGTTCTCATCGCTCGCGTCGAACTCCACGCCCTTGGAGGACCGGGCCAGGAGGACCGCCCGCTCGGCAACCATCGTGGAGCGCGCGTGCGGGATGGCGATCCCCTTGCCGATTCCGGTGCTCCCCAGCGCCTCACGCTGCCGCAGCACTTCGAGCACGGCGTCCGCGTGGCGCGCGATCTGGTTCTGGGCGAGATGGGCGACCATCTCCTCCAGAACAGCCGATTTCTTCCTGCATTTCAGTTCGGGGATGAAGAGGGCCGGACGGAGATATAATTCGAGGTGTGTCTGATTTCTTCGTTCAACAAATGATGCGGTAGGCATTGCCTCCTTGAGGCCTGCGTTCAGGTTGGAAGCATCGGATCACGAAGACCCGATGCGTCAATTTACAGAACTTTATCGTTTCTCGCAACTTTCTTGTGCACGACGGGCGGTTCGCACGAGGAATGCCGTATCCCTACCGGTAAGGGATTGCCCGATCCGCCCCTAAGTCCATGCGGCCCATGGGCCCGTTGGGAACAGGTGCTTGCCAATACGCACGATGCCGCAGGCACGCCGCTTGCCTTATCTTGCCTGGGATACACGGAGGACTCGGATCATGGCCACTCCCAGGCAGCGAAGACAGCATCAGCTCGCGGTGACCGGCGCGATCGGCCATGAGCACTTCTTGGCCGGCGTTCGCATGCTCTACGCCTGTCGCTACCGCGATGCGGTGAATCACTTCCAGGAAGCGGTCATGCTCGAGCCCGCGGCGAAGGGATACCTGAGCTATCTCGGACTCGCTCTCGCGCACGCCGACCGGAAATTCAGCGACGGGGAGCAGCTCTGCCGTCGTGCGATCGAGGCCGAGTATCACCGGCCGGAGCATTACCACAATCTCGGCGAGGTCTTCCATCTGGCGAACCGGCGCGCCGATGCGGTCAAGGCATTCAACCAGGCGCTCTCCTGGAACCCGAATTTCGACGCCTCGAGCGACTGCCTGAGGAAGCTCGGAGTCCGCAGACCGCCGGTCGTCCCGGTCCTGCCTCGCAGCCACCCGATCAACATCATGCTGGGAAGAGCGCTCCGCGGCGGAGGCAAGCGCCGCGCCGTGCGGGCCTAGTAGTTCGTCTTCCAGTCGATGAGTCCGCGGTCCCGCGCGACCCGCTCGCACCACGAGAACCACGCGAGCGCCAGCGCGCAGAGCGCGACCGTCGAGAGCGCGATGACGCTCCAGAGATCCCCGTCCCGCATCCCTGCCAGGCTCGCCGCGAATCCCTTCCCCGTCAACATCCGCCTCAGGAGCTCCAGCCAGTAGGTGAACGGAAGCGCGAGCGAGATCGCGCGAGCCCAGCGCGGCAGGACGTCCAGCGGAAACACGGCCCCGCAGAGCAGGAAAAAAAGCCCGCTCAGCCCTTCGTTCAGATTCATGCTGTGGCGCGCCACCACGAGCGAAGTCCCCGCCAGGATGATTCCCAGCCACAGGACCCCGATGAGTCCGAGCGCCACGGCGCCCACGACCAGGAACCAGTTGGTCGCCGGCGTCCCGATCGCGATCCCCAGAACCAGCCTCCCGAAAAGGAGCGTGACCAGCACGCCGACCGTCGCGGTGGCGACACGCGTGAAGGCTCGTCCCACGAGATACGGGAGGAGCCGGAGCGGAGCGACGTAGATGTACTTCAGCGTCTCGTAGTCTTCCCGGTCCCGGAACACGGTCCAGGAGATCCCGATCAGGACCTCGGTGACGTAGAGAAAGAATGTGTTCCCGATGAAGATGTAGCGGAAGGTCTCGGCGGACGCGCTCCCGCGCGAGACGACCTTCACCATGAAGAAGAGGATCAGGGTCGTGGCGAGCGGCTTCGCGATGGCATAGACGAGGAAGAGGATCGGAGCCGCCCAGTTCGCCTCCACCTGCCAGCCCAGCCAGGCGGATGCGCGAAGCACCTGCGCGAGCCGTTTCACGTCCGCCATCCCGCGCTCGGGGGACGCCGCGCTCAATCGCCCCTCACGGTGAGCCTGCCCTCGTGCTTTCCCAGGTTCTCCATGTAGCGGAGCATCACGTCCGCGACGTAGAGGAAGAGCGCGGTGAGCGCGATCTGGATCGGCGGGATCCAGGGAAGCGGCAGGAGGCCGTGCGCGGCGGGGCCGTAGAAGATCTGGCGGATTCCGTCCAGGCCCAGCGTGACCGGCAGGACGGACGCGGCGATCGCGATGCCGGTCCCCATCGCGCTCACCGGGAAATAGAATCCCGAGAAGAGGTAGACCGGCTCCTGGAGGATGGCGGCCGTATGCCACACCTCCCTTCCCCACAGCAAGAAGAGGCTGCTCAGGATCATCCCCAGGCTGTAGGCGGCGCCCAGCGTGAGCACGAAGAGCCCGAACGCGGGCAGCGCGCGCGACAGCGGAAACGAAACGTGGAAGAGGAGAACGCCGCCGATCAGGATCGCGGCAGCGCGCGTCGTGGTCATGAGAATCCCGCCGAGCGCCATCCCGAGGAGGATCGACATCCGCGAAACGGGGGTGATGAGGTAGAGCTGGAGCTGCCCTTGCTCCCGTTCCCAGAAGAACTGGCTCGCCATGCCCCAGATCACGTTGTTCCAGTATGCGATCATGGCGCCCCCGAGCACGACGAAGCCCTCGTACTCGCGCGGGGCGTGGAGCCCGCGGTACACGAGCACGAAGGCGGCCATGGCCAGGAACGGGAACAGGGTCTCGCCGATGAGCCAGGAGCTCTCGCGGAAGGAGGCCTTGATGCGGACGCTCGCGCGCGCGAAGACCGCCGCGAGGTTCATCCTAAGCTCCATCGCGGTCCTCGGCCTCTTCGTCCGTGAGCCCGCGGCCGACGTGATGGATGAACACGGTCTCCAGCGACGGCTCCATCTTGGTCAGGTTCAGGACCGAGCGCTCGAGCGCCTTCAGGCGTCCGAGCACCTCCCCGATCACATCGTCCTCCTGGACCACGACCCGGAGCTCCACCGCGCCGGTTGCGGGGTGGGCGTGGTGCGAGATCGAGCGTACGCCCCGGATCTCGCGAAGCGCGTCGAGGTCCTGTCCCGTGGCGCTCACCTGGAACTCGAACGCCGGCTCGGCCGGGAGCGTGCGCTTGAGCGCGCTGGGCGTGTCGAGCGCGAGAATCCGCCCGTGATCGATGATCGCCACTCGCCCGCAGAGCTCGTCCGCCTCCATCATGTAGTGGGTGGTCAGGAGCACGGTCCGGTCCGGCCGTTCCCGCACCCATCGTGCGACGAACGCGCGCACGTCGCGCGAGGCTTCCACGTCCAGCCCGAGCGTGGGCTCGTCGAGGAAGATCACCTCCGGGTCGCTCATGAACCCGCGGGCGAAGTTGAGCTTCTGGCGCATCCCGGTCGAAAGCCCCGCCAGCTTCTGATCCGCCTTCTCGGAGAGGCCCGTCACCTGCATCAGCTCCTCGGCCCGGCGGCGCGCGACCGGCCCTGGCACCCCGTAGAACTGGGAGAAGAGGTGGAGCGTCTCGCGCACCGTGAGCACCCCGTACCCCGAGCTGTCCCCACCGGAGACCAGATTGATCCTGCGGCGCACCTGGAAGGGTTCCGTCGCGACGTCGTAGCCGGTCACGAGCGCGCGCCCCGCGGTCGGAAGCAGCAGCGTCGTGAGAATCTTGATGAGGGTGCTCTTCCCCGCGCCGTTGGGACCGAGGAGACCGAAGCACTCGCCCCGCTGCACGACGAGATCCACGCCCTGGAGCGCCTTCACCTCGCCCGATCTGCGGCGCGCCTTGAAGGTGCGGGTCAGCCCCCGCGTGTCGATCGCCTCGGCCACGCCGGTCAGAACGCCTCCCCGACCGACACCACCGCGCGAAATCTCCACGGCCGTTCCCCCGCTTCGGGCGGAGTGCGGAGAAGCGGCAGGTCCACGCGCGGGGTGAAGTGTCCCCGGAAAAGCGGCTTCGTGCGGAGACCCACGCCGAGATCGGCGGCGAGGCCGGAGATGCGGATACCACCCTCGCTCACCTGGCCCGCGTCGGCGAAGAGCGAGGAGCGCAGTTCGAGGACCGGAATACGGAGCTTGCGCAGGCCGGGAACCCAGGCCGGAATGAGCCGGCTCGAGCGGGACTCGGCGTTCAGCGCGAACAGAGTGGTGCCCGAGGGCCTCGCGTCGGCGAAGCCGCGCACGTTCCCGTCCCCTCCGAGCGCCGCGGTCCACCGCGTGGGGATCGTGCCGCGCGAGCGGAACCACCGGCTTGCCCACTCGCCGCGAGGCCCGGCGCCCGCCAGGTAGAATCGCTCCTCGGGCGGGACGGCCCCTCCCCGGACGCGGCCCGCAACGGCCCGGAACTGGAGCGGGAATTTCGGGATCGCGTCCACGTCCGCGGTGGTCGCGGCGTAGAGAGAGCCGTAGGAGAATTTGTCGGTGAGGAGATCCGTGCGCAGCCGGATCGACCCAGCCCAGCGCACGCGGTGGAACTTGCGCGTGGAGGAGAGGGTCGCTTCCAGATTGGCATGGCCGCCCCGCGACCATTCGGCCGGATTCCTCGGGGCCTCGCGGTCCTGGAGCCGGTCCACGTCCACTCCGGTCTGGAACGCCCAGCGGAACCCTCGCTCGATCCGCGAGCCCAGGGCCTCGGTCAGGGAGAGCTTCAGTCCGCGGTGCCCGTCGATGTCGTAGGCGCGCGCGCGCGCGATCCTGCGCGGCTCGGCCGCGAGCGACCGGATCCGCGCCTCGAGATCGGCGAAGAGCCTGGGCTCGCGCGCCCCCACGCCCACGAGCCCCTGCAGCGCATGTTCCCACCGGACGGTGCTCGCGTCGAACGCAACCCCGACCTGACCGCCGTCGTTCGCCTGGTACCAGAGATCCGGCCTCCAGAGGAGAAGGGTCTTCCCGATCGGCATCGGCGAGGAGCGCCAGTTGTCGAGCATCGGCTCCACGCGAGGCCAGCGGCGGGCGCGGTTGTCGCTCCAGTCGACATCGGGCAGCGTGAACGCCGGATCCAGCTCTGCCTCGGTGGGCGTGAACGGGAGCGTCGTGGAGTACGAGCCCAGGCCCGCCGCGTCCAGGAAGACATCGCGCGGGATGGTCCGGAGCGCTTCATGCCCGTCCCGGTCGCGGAAGCGCACCGGCACCGGAGCGTTGATTCCTCCGCGGGAGAGAACCTCGACCTCGACCCGGCACGCGGGGGACAGCCCCTCCTTCACCCGGACGCTCCCATCCCTCTCGGTGATCACCTCGCGCACCGCGATCGGAGTAGCATGAAATCCCGCGAGCGCGACGTCGATCGCGTCGGTCCTCTCGAACCACCCCCGCCAGAACCAGTCATAGCTCAAGCCCAGGGCGCGATCCATCGAGGCGAAGAAATCCTCCGCGTAGGGATGATGGAAACGCCAGGCCATGAAGTACTCGCGCATCGCCTCGTCGAAGCGCTCCTCGCCGGCGATGGACCGCAGCGTCCAGAGCCCGACGTTCGTCTTGTGATAGACCGACGGATAGTAGGCGGCCGGATTCTTGAAGCGGTCGGAATGCGTGACGACCGGCTCCTCGATCCCGCTCGCCTGGAACTCGAGGTAGCTCCGCCACGCCGAGCGACGCGAGTCGTCTTCGGGAAAGAGCCACCGCGGCTTTCGAGGGAGCGTGAGGTTCCCCTCGCGGCCATAGAGCGCCTCCATGGTCGCGGTCTCGGCATAGCTCGTGAGCCCCTCGTCCAGAAAGGCCTGCGCGGTCTCGTTGCTCCCCACCATCCCGTAGAACCAGTTGTGGGCCAGCTCGTGGGCGAAAAGGTACTCGAGCCGGCGTGGGATCGCGCCCCGCCGCGGCGTGATCCACACGATGTTCGGAAACTCGACCCCGCCCGCCCCGATGGGCTCCTCCACGAAGGAGAACCGGGGATAGGGATAGGGCCCGAAGCGCCGGCTCATGAACTCCACCATGCGCGCCCCCTCGGCCGCCATGTCGTACCAGCGCTTCGCGTCGCCCGCGCGGTGGTAGGTGTAGATCTCGGTGCCGTTCGATCGCGCGCGGCGCCAGATCCATTTCTCCTCGCAGGCCCAGGCGAAATCGTGGACCGAATCGGCATGGATCACCCACGTCCGCGGCACCGAGAGGGCCTTCCGCGCGCTCGAATCCGCCGGCGCGGCAAGCCGGCTCCGGTCCCAGATCGTCACCGCGCTGTCCCCCGGAGCCGCGAGACGCGCGAGGACCGAATCGGGCAGCACCTCGGCGGCGTTCACGAGGGTCCCCGTGTGGGCGACGAGAAAGTTTCCGGGCAGCGAGATGCGGACGTCGTAGGCCCCGAAGTCTCCGTAGAACTCGGAGCCCAGGTGCTGCTCCGTGTGCCAGCCGAAGCGGTCGTACACGCAGACCTTGGGGTACCACTGAGCGGCGAAGACGCCCTTCCCCGATCGCCCCATCCGCTCGGGCACGTCGGGGATCACGGAGCGGAAATCAAGACATACGATCACGCTCTCTCCCGGCGCGAGCGCCGCCGGAAGCGCCACGCGCGCGATGGTGTCGTCCGTCTCCACGACGAGCGAATCCGCGCCCAGGATACGGGCGCCCTCGATCCGCTCGCTCCCCCGGCGCTTCGCGGGCAGGTCCTGGACGCGCCAGCTCTGCTGCGAGGCGTCGTAGCGGGCCATGTGGGATCCCGGCCGGTACGCGTTCAGGTACAGATGGAAGTACAGCTCCGAAAGCGTATCGGGGGAGAGATTCCAGTACGCGAGCGTCTCCTGGCCGGCGATCTCGAACCGCTGCGGCGCGTAGGAGACGGAGAGGCTGTAACGCACGTCCTGCTGCCAGCCGGGAACGCCGGGCGTGTGCTCCGCGCGGGCCGGCGGGCCGGCCAGGATCGCGGCCGCCGCCAGAAGCGCGAAGAGCGCGGCGCGGGCGGGGCTCACTTTCCGAAAATTTGCTTCAGGACATCGCCCGCCTTCTTGATGGGATCCGCGTCGGCCGAGTCGAGCGGCGTCCCGGGCACCGTCCCGAGATTGCGGGTGGAATCCGCCGCGAGGGTGGAATCCGCCTTGTGAAGGGAGTCGGGACGTCGCGAGAGCTTCTTGGTCAGCTCGTCAAGGAGCCTCTTGCCGGCCTCGCCGGTCAGTTGCTTCGTCGCCGCCTCCATGAGCGCTTCGGTGTTGATCACGATCTTGGGGGCGCGATCGAGGCCCGTGATCCTGAGTCCGACCGGGAGCCTTCCCTCCGAGTCGCGCGCGTACTGGCCGAGCTTGGCCAGCACCGAGCTTCCCTTCACGCGGCTGGGGGCGAGCTTGAGAAGCACGTTCAGGTCGAGCATGTGATCCAGGCCCACCGACCCGGTCATCTCCGCCTTGTCCTGGCCCAGATCGCCGCGCGCCTGATCGATCAGCATCTTGCTGCCCTGGATGCGCATCGTATGCGTCTCCTGAGTGAGCGGCAGCTCCGACGCGGTGGTGATGCCCAGCGAGCGGGCGATCGCGATCACCGCCGGGGTCAGCTTGAGCTTTCCGTCATCCAGCGTTCCCTTGAGAAGACCGCGAAGCGTCTCGTTCGGACGCGGACTCGGGAACCCCTCTCCGCTCAGATCGATCGCCCCGCTCAGGAACCCGGTCACCGCGGAGGCGAACGGCATCGTTCCCGCCGAGACCTGCTCCACGGGCGCGCGGTTCACGTCCATGTGGAAGGTGTAGCTCGGCTTCTGAAATGGAGACTGGACGGTCAACGTGCCCCCGAAGGTCCCCGTGCCGATCGACCCCTTGATGGGAGCCGCCACGAGGCTCCTCCCGTCGTAACGGACGGGAGTCGAGATGTTGGTCGCGCGCATGGCGCCCGAACGCGCCTCCCCGATCTCGAGCGACCCCGTGAAGGCGCCGATCGGGATCGGAAGGCTCGCGGGGGCGGGAGCCGCCGTCTTCGTGGGCGCGCTTCCTCCCTCGGCCGGAGGCGCCCATTCCTCGGCGATGATCCGGTCCATCGTGATCTTGAAGGTGCCCGTGCTCAGCGGCTTCCCTCGCACCAGGGTTCCGGTCAGGTTCATGGTCGTCGAGCCGACGGTCGTCCGGAACGACCGGATGTCGGCGGACACATCGTTCCCCTCGACGTCGAACCCAAGCCCGTGCACCGGATGCGCCATCCCCTGGATCGTGCCCTCGATCCCGGTACCCTGCACGGTCCACCGGACGGTGGGCTTTGCCGGCGGCTTGAGCTCGAAGGAAGCGCGCACCTCGAGCTGGCCCGCGCTCCATTTCGGCGCGTTGGGCAGGAGGCCGTTCAGCCGGGTCGCCGGGGCGCGAAGGTAGAGCCCCCCCGTGGTCGCTCCCCCGGGCGCGAGAAGCCCCTTCGCCTGGAACGTGAGCGAGACTCCGGAGCCGGATCCCGAGCCGTTCGCGATGAACGTGCGGTCGGCTTGCGTCTTCCACACCGCGTGGACCTTGTCGATGAGGAAGGCGTTCTCCTGCGCGCGCACGGAGAGCCCGGTCAGGTCGAGCGTGCCGTTCGTCACGATGTCGGGAGCGGCGCCTCCCGCGTGGATGTCCCACGCGGCGGTTCCATCCCACTTCGCGGGTGTGGCCGCCGCGAAGCCCCGAAAGGCCCGGTCACCAGAGTCGACTCTCTGCGCCTTTCCGTTGATCACCAGGTCGACCGTGGCGCCTCCGCCCGCTCCCCGCTTCGGGAACCGCACGGTGCCCACCATCGTGCTCCGGAGCGGGCCCAGGTCCACCGAGCCTCGCGTCATCTCGAGCACGCCCGGGTCCCCCCTCGATTCCAGTGCGGCATCGAGCACGAGCGGCGACGGCAGCGGCACGTTCGCCGCCTCGGCCGACGGCTTCCAGAAGAGGCTATCCGCCTTCGCCGAGATCCGGATCGAGGACGGCGCGTCGAAGGTCCCCGCGAGGACGACGTCGCCGTTCAACCCCTTGAGCTCCGTCCCGCTCCCGAGCGTGTCGCGCGTGCGAAGGTTCATGTCATGAAAATCCACCCGCGGGGCCATGATCTGAAACTTCGGCGCCGGAGGCCCACCCGGAGGCCCGCCGGCCAGCGGCGGCTGCTCGGTCAGGGTCACCCAGGCTCCGTCCAGTCTCGCGGACGAGACCTCCACTCGCCGGAGAAGAAGCGGGATGAGCTTCATGCGCACGAAAACTTCGCTGACGCGCAGTTCGGTCTTCGGCGGGCCCACGTCGGGAATGCGCACCGTCAGTCCTTCGAGCTTCACGCCGATGGAAGGCCACTGGATGGCGGGCGTCATGCGCGTCCATCGCACGGTGGCGCCCTTCATCTGCGCCACCTGCCGGGCCGCCTGCTGTTCGATCCAGCCGCGCGGCATCGAGAACCACGCGATGGCGAACACGAGCGCGGCCAGCGCCGCCATGCCGAGGACGACCGGGAGAATGACGCGAAGGAGGCGGCTCACGCGCGGGTTCCACCCGTGGAATCGGCCGGAGGCGTCTGCTCGTAGAAGGCGCGGATCTCACGCGCGATGCGGTCCACCTGGTCCTCCGTGAGTCCGGGATAGATCGGAAGCGAGAGCACCTCGCGCGCCAGGCGCTCGGAGACGGGAAAGGCCCCAGGCGCGTAGCCAAGGTAGGCGAAGCATGGCTGCGCGGGCACCGTCATCGGGTAGTAGACGCGGGAAGCGATTCCCCGCTCGCGGAGATTGGCCTGTAGCGCGTCCCGCAGCGGCGCACGGATCGTGAACTGATGGTACGTGTGCTTCGAATCCCTGGGATCGGGCGGAAGGCCCACCGGCACGCCCGCGAGCGCCTGGCGATACCGCAGGGCCAGACTCCGCCGCGCCTCGGTCCAGGCGGGCAGATGGCGGAGCTTCGTTCGCAAGAAAGCAGCCTGGAGCGCGTCCAGCCGCGCGTTGGTTCCGAGCATGACGTGGGAGTAGTTTCCGGCGTCGCCGTGCACCCGCAAGAGCCGCGCGCGCGAGGCGACCGCATCGTCCTCGGTCAGGATCGCGCCGCCGTCCCCCAGGCCGCCCAGGTTCTTGGTCGGGAAGAAGCTCAGCGCCGCCGCGGCGCTCGTGGTTCCGACGGGGCGCCCCCGGTCCACCGCCCCGATCGCCTGAGCCGCGTCTTCGAGCACCACGACCGAACGGCGGGCGCCGATATCGAGGAGCGGGCCCAGATCGCAGGCAAGGCCGTAGAGATGAACGGCCATGATCGCGCGCGTGCGCGGGGTGATCGCCGCCTCGACACGGCCGGGATCCAGCCCCAGCCGTTCCGGCTCCACGTCCACGAAGACGGGGAGTCCGCCGATCGAGGTCACGGCGCTCCCGCTCGCGAAGTAGGTGAACGCGGGCACGATCACCTCGTCCCCCGGCTGAAGGCCGAGCGAGAGGAGCGCGATCGAGAGGGCCGCGGTGCCGGACGCGACGCCGATCGCGTGGGTGACGCCGCATGCGGCCGCCAGCTCTCCCTCGAATGCGTCGTGCTCGGGCCCGAGGATGAACTGCCCCGAGCGGAGCACGCGCTCGAAGTCGCGGAGCAGCTCCTCGGCGAGCGGGCCATGCACGGCGCCCAGGTCGAGGAGGGGAACCGGCGGATCGGACACGGTCTTCATCGCTGCCTGAGCTTGGCCGAGGCGCGGGCCATGACGACGGGCTGGTGCGTGTCCAGATCCACGTGGCGCTGGACCAGGAAAGGCACGTACGCGGGATCGATGAAGTGATACACGAGCCTCGCCTCGGCTCTCGAAGCCTTCGCCGGGATATCGCACCACTCGGTCGCCTCGCCGTCGGAGGGAATCTCGGCCTGATGAGCGACCGTTCGCGCGAGCCACTTGGGAACGGGCGTCTTCCCCTTCGCGTCCGCGTAGCGGATTCCATACGTAGCGACGTCCGTGGTGCCCAGCGACTCACCCCCCGCGCCGAAGAAGGAGACCATGAGCTTGATGACCCGCATCCCTCCTCCGCCGCCCGGAAGCGAGTGGCCGGCGCGGTGGTTCTCCACCTCGAGCTTCAGCCGTCCGTCCTTCACCGCGGCCGTGAGCGTGGCCACCGAATCCAGAAGCCCCGGAGTGTGCGCGGCGCGGAAGCCATGCGAGTGAACCTTCTCGCGATTCATCTTCGAGATCTTGGGCGCCGCCTGGCCGGCGTAGGGCGCCATGTGGCAATCCTGGCACTGCTTCCCCTTCGAAGCTGCGCCCGAGGCCTTCCACCGGCTGTACGTCGCCTCGATCGGAACCCCCGTTCCGCCGGCGGAGGCGTGCTCGTGGCACGCTGCGCAGAATTCTCCCTTGGTGTGGATCTCGCTGTAAACGAAACGGTGGGCCGTGCCCGGATCGGCGTCCTTGTAAGGGCCGCGCATGAGAAGCGGATCCGTCCCGTCGAAGGTGTAGGAAGCGGGCCGCGGAGAAGGGTCCACCGCGCTCACGTTGTGACAGAAATTACAGGTAACGCCTTCCTGGCTGACCATGGACTCGCCCTTGAAATCGGCGGTGACGGAGGCCGCGGGCGCGTGGCACGAGATGCAGCCCGCCTGCGCGCTGTCTCCGAGCTGGGCCTTCGCGTCCGCAAGGAACGCCTGAAAGACCGGATTCTTCCAGGATTTCGCCATCGCGGAGGTCTCCCACTCGCGACGAATCGGTCCGTGGCATGCGCCGCAGAAGCGGGCCGGGAGGAGTTCCTGGGCCGAAGCGCCGGCGAAAGCTGCGAGGAGCGAGCACGCCGCCGCGAGCGACAGCGCCAGGTGACGCGACAGGGTCGGGGCCACGGGAAAACGCGGCGGGCGCGGCAACGTCACGAGCGATGCCCTTTCGCCGCGGCCAAGGAGGCTTCCAGGTGCGCCGCCCGGATCTCCTCCATCAGCGCGTCCCGCTTCGTGTAGAGCCTTCTCAGGGGTCGCGCCTTGTGCTTGCTCAGGGCATACGCGGTCAGGATCGGGAGCGCCACCGTTGAATCCACGTAGGCGACCACCGCGTCGGGAAGGCGGTCGGGATCGATCTTTCCCCAGCTCACCGCTTCCCCGGGCGTCGCGCCCGAGAGCCCGCCGGTGTCCACGCGCGCATCCGTGATCTGGAGAAAATAGTCGTGCCCCGATTCCGCGATTCCCAGCACCTCCTGGATCTGCGGCTCGGTCTGGAGCGCGAAGTTCTTCGGCGAGCCGCCTCCCAGGATCAGGATCGCGCTCTTGCCCCCCGACTTCTTGGCGCCGTAGACGATGGCCGCGGTCTCGTTCACGTCGCGGAAGACGTCCCACTGGATGGTCGCCCCGCCCAGCGAAAGCGCCGCCGCGTTCATCCCGATCGAGCTGTCCCCCGGAGAGGAGGTGTAGACCGGCACATCCAGCGCGTGCGCCTGCGCGAGAAGCGAGGTCTCCTTCTGCCCCAGCGCCTTCTCGCGCTCCAGGACGTAGCGCCCCGCGCGGTGATGGAATTCCGCGGTGCCCATCGGCTTCTGGAACTCCGGCGCCCGGAGCACCTCGCGGAAGAAGGTGTCGGTGGAGAGGAGCACCTCGTAGTCGAAGAAGATGTCGAAGATACGGACGATTCCCTGCTCCCGGAGCTCGACGTCGTCCACGTTGCTCTGTCCCTGATGCATGGTGAGGCCGATGCCGAAATGCGTGTCGTGGTAGAGATTGGCCCCCGTGGAAACCATCCAGTCCACGAACCCCGATTTCAGGAGCGGGATCAAGCAGGAGCGTCCCAGCCCCGCGGGCGTGAGCGCGCCGCTCAGGGTGAGCCCCACGGTCACGTCCGGCTCGAGCATGCGCTCGACGAAGAGCCTGCAGCCCTCGCGCAGGCGCGCTCCGTTGTAGGCGAGGAAGGTCGTGTCCACCATCTGCTCCACCGTCATTCCCGGCGTCATCGGATCGGGCGCGATCTTGGGGCCCTTCTTCACGATCGTCTTCCTGCCGCTCATCAAGCTCTCCCGTAGATGGGCACGAGCGCGCCCGATGTGGATCCGGCGTCGCGCGATGCCAGATAGGCGAGAAGCCCCGCCACGTCATCGGGCGAGACCCAGGCCGAAGTGTCCGCGTCGGGCATGGCCGCGCGGTTCGCGGGCGTGTCGATCATGCTGGGCATCACGGCGTTCGCAGTGACGCCGCTCCGCTTCAATTCCTTCGCCAGGGTCTGGACGAGGGCATGGAGGCCGAGCTTGGCGGCCGCATAGGCCGAGGCGCCCGGGTAGTGCTCGATCGCGCCCCGCGAGGAGATGAACAGAAGCCTTCCCCTGCCTCCGGCTTTCGCGTGCGGGATCACGTGCTTTGCCGCCCAGAACGCGGAGATCAGGTTCAGCTCGATCATCCCGCGCACGGTGCCCTCCTCCGCGGCCTCGACCGGCTCTCCTCCGTGGTAGCCGCCCGCCAGGTGAAGAAGCACCCGGAGCGATCCGAACCGCTTCGCCGCCTCGCCGACCGCGCGTTCCACGGGCTCCTCCTGGGTCACGTCGCATTCGAGGCCGAGCAGGGCGCCTTCGCGCGCGGCGCGCTCATGCTCCTGCTCGAGCGCGCTCCACTCCTTCCGGGAGCGGTACGTCACGGCCACGCGATACCCGTCCGCCAGGAACCTCCGGGTCACGGCGCGGCCCAGGGCCCCCGTGCCGCCGGTCACGAATGCCGCGTCGGTTTCCATGGCTTCTCTCCGCGTGTCATTCCCGTTGCAACCCCGACCCGCCAGTATACCGTGCGGCGTCCGCGACGCGCCAGAGCCCCGACCTCCGCGCCCATCCGATCGAGTTTCCGCCCACACGTACCTCCACGAGATCGCCGCGGGCTCGCCCCAGCCGCACCTCTTCTCCGGCCCCGAGCAGATACGGCGAGAGCGGCCGCTCCTCCGGCGCCG
>JAYUAE010000174.1:0-8396 GCA_043741515.1 Candidatus Eiseniibacteriota bacterium
GCACGTCTACCGGCAGCGCGAGCAGGTCGAGGTGATGGGGAACGTGAAGATCGTGGATGGCACGACCCGGATGTGGGGTGACGAGGCCACCTACGACCGCAAGACGCGCCTGGCCATCCTGCGCGGCAATGTCCGCATCCAGGAGGGCTCTGCCCGCATCACCGGCCGCGAGGCGCGCTTCTACCGGAGGGAGAATCGTTCGGTCATCACGGGCAGGCCGGAGATGCAGGACTCCACACGGAACCTGACGGCCGACCAGATCGAGTACGACCGCGCCAAGGACCAGGTCCTGGCACTGGGAAACGTGGTCGCGGTGGACCGGGCCGAGAGCACGACCGTTCACGCGGGCCGCGTCCAGTACGACCGGAAGCAGAACTACGCGTGGGCCAGCCAGGAGCCCGCGCTCACCATCGAGGAATCGGGCGGGAAATCCACCCACATCCGCGGGCTCACGATGGAGTTCGACAACGCGAAGCGCCGTGTCGTGGCGATGGGCGACGTGCGCGTCGAGCGGGAGCAGCTTCAGGCGAGGGGGGACCGCGGCGAGTTCTACGGGGACGAGAACCGGGCGCTCCTGGTGGGGCATCCGCGCGCCTGGGACGACGAAGGCGAGGTGCAGGGGGACACCTTGGAGATCCGGTTCGTCCAGCACCGCGTCGCGTCGGTCCAGGTGCGCCCGCACGCCACCGTCCGGTACCAGGCCAAGGCCGATCACGGCCGCGGTGAGCGCAACGAGGCCGTCGGCGACACGATCACGCTCTTCAATCCCGATGAGGAGACGCGCCGCGCGGTGGTCGTGGGCCACGCGCGGAGCTCCTACTGGCCGGGCACGGCGGACAGCTCGCAGGGGGGCCGGAACGTCTCGAGCGGCGACAGCATCATCGTGGAATTCGCCAACGGCCGCGCGCGCCGGGCCACGGTCGTGGGAAGGAGCGAGGGCACCTACTACATGGCCGCCGAAGGGGACACGAGCCGCGCGCGGCAGGAGGAGCGCGTCCGCTACCTGGGGTCGCGCATCGTCTACGATGTGGGCCGAAACCAGGTGGACGTGGTGGGAGCGGCCGACGTGACCTACAAGGAGCTGCGCCTGAACGCCGAGAAGGTGACGTTCAACACCAAGACCGAGCGCATGCGCGCGGAGGGGCACCCCGTCCTCTACGACGCCAAGGACCGGATCGTGGGCAACACCATGACCTATGACCTGTCGATCCGGCGCGGAACGATCTACGGCGGCAAAACGACCTACGAGAAAGGCTTCTACTACGGCGAGCAGATCCGGAAGGTCTCGGACCAGGTGCTGGACGTGAAGGACGGGAGCTACACGACCTGCGAGCTGGACGAGCCCCACTACCACTTCGGCAGCCACAAGATGAAGGTCATCCTGCGCGACAAGGTGATCGCGAGCCCGGTCGTGTTCTACATCAAGCACATCCCGGTCCTGGCACTCCCCTTCTACATCTTCCCGATCCGGCCCGGCCGGCACTCCGGCTTCCAGCTTCCGCAAGTGGAGTTCGGCTCCTCGAGCGCGGGCGGGAAGTTCATACGGAACGTGGGCTACTACTGGGCGATCAGCGACTACCTGGACGCGACCCTGTGGGGGGACTACTACCAGGACTTCCGGTGGATCACGCACTCGCAGACGCGCTACCAGAAGCGGTACAAGTGGTCGGGGGAGATCAACTCCTCCTTCCTGCATACGCTCGGCTCGGGCGCGGACCAGTGGGATCTCTCCGGCCGGCACTACCAGGTCCTGGGCCCGAATTTCACGCTCACCGCGCAGGGGAATCTCACCAACTCGAGCAGCTACCTCCGCGATCAAACGATCGGACGCTCGGTCCTGCTCCGGGTGCAGCGGAACCTCCGCTCCAGCCTGGCCCTGAGCAAGAGCTGGAGCGGGGCGTCGCTCACGTTCGGACTGGAGCGAACTCAGGATCTCGACCCGGATCCGGGCGGCCTCCGGCTCCAGCAAAAACTCCCGTCTCTGAGTTTTTCGCTGCCCGCGCGCGCCCTGGGTCATCTCCCGCGCGGCAAGGAGGAGGCGCGACTGCCGTGGCTCGCCTCGACCTACTTCAGCCTGCGATCCACGGTCCTGAACGAGCGCGACGACTACTTCCAGGCGCGGCCGGAGACGACCGTCGTCCTGGACTCTCTCGGCTCTCCCGTGGACACGGTCTCGTTTCGTTCGGACGTCCACACTTCGAGAGTGGCGGCGCTCCATCAGATGACCCTGAGCGACGTGCGCACCCTCTTCGGGTTTCTGAGGATCGGTCCCAACATGAGCTACTCGGAGATCTTCTACAGCGAGGACGCGGCGGGAAACCGCAATCAGAGAGCCGGGGTCTGGAGCGCCGGCCTGAGCGCGAATACCGCCGTGACCGGCACCTTCCGGCCCTCGCTCGGTCCACTGCGCGCGATCCGGCACGTCATCACTCCCTCGGTGGGCATCAGCTACCAGCCGGCCTACCCGAAGCTGAACTACACGGATCCGAGCGGGATCCTTCGGCCCCGCTTCACCGGCCTCTCCGGGATCTCGCTCTCGGCCTCCGAATCACGCTTCCTGACGTTCTCCCTCCGCAACGACGTGCACGCCAAGTGGGGGAACGCGACGCAGCCCAAAGTGCTCAACAACCTGATCCAGCTTTCGACCTCGGGCAGCTACAACCTCCTCGCCTACCGGACGGGACGGAGACCCCTTTCCGACCTGGCCAGCAGATTGCACCTCCAGCCCTTCAGCCGGGGCGCCGTCGACATGAGCTTCGCGCACAACCCCTACGACGGAAAGCTCCTCAGCTTCGGAGTGTCGAGCGGGCTCTACTTCCAGGGGGTGAAACGCGCGCAGGCGCAGGAGGAGCGGGTGGAGATCGATCCCGCGGCGCAGGCGGTCCAGGCGCCGACGGGCTGGACGCCCCCGGGCCTCGTCTCCTCGGACCTCCCCTGGTCGCTCGGGATCTCGCTGAGCCACACCGGCTCGGCCGGCAGGCTCACGACGGGCGGGTATTCGCGGTGGAGGGCAAATACGACCGGCAACGGCAGGTTCACAATCAGCCCCACGAATCATTGGAGCGTGGACTATTCCACCCAGTTCGACTTCGAGAGCCGGAAGGTGATTTCCCAGAATTATTCGGTGAAACGGGATCTCCACTGCTGGGAGGCGCAGTTCACGCGCAGCATCTCCGGCGGAATCAGCGAGTACTACTTCAAGATCAACGTGAAGAATCTCCCGGAGGTCTATTACGAGCAAGGATCGCGAGGCCTTCGCGGCTTCGGCGGAATTCAGAATGCGTTTTGACTCGGGGAAAAGCCGCGCCGGCGCCTGGAATCCATTTGACACCCCCTGAGGTGCGTCGTACGTTGAGCCGCGTCGTTCAGCCCAGAGGAGGTGAGAAGAAATGAACAAGACCGAACTCATCGCCACCATCGCAAAGAAGACAGGTCTTTCGGCACGCGAAGCGCGCGCCGCCATCGAAACCCTTTTCTCCCCAGGCAAGGAAGGATTGATCGCGGCAGCTCTCATGTCCGGGAAGAAGGTCCAGATCACCGGATTCGGGACCTTCGAGACCCGCAAGCGCAAGGCCCGGGAGGGTCGCAATCCCCAGACCGGAGAGCGGATCAAGATCGCGGCGTCGCGGTTCCCCGCATTCCATGCTGGAAAGGCACTGAAGGAGAAGATCAAGAAGTAGCGTCTCCCCCCACCAGACTTGCGAAGGAGCGGGCAGGATCGCCTACCCGCTCTTTCCTATTTTCAGGGGGAGGCCCGGGTCATTTGACGCGCGCGCGCGCGATCGGCCCTCAGGGTCGCTCGAACATTGCCGAAATGTTGAACCCAGAGCCCTTTGCGGGGTATAGTTCCGAGCGTTCTTCCTTGGACCAGGATGGGGGTGAATTCACTGACAAGGTTTCGAGCCTTACTCTTTCTTCTTGTAGCAGCGGGACTTGCGACGTTCAGTCCGCAGCTCGAGGGGAAGGGTGCGCCCTGCGACATCCTGATCCAGAGCACCACGGATGTGTATGGCGAACTCGCCCCCTGTGGCTGACACGCTCACCCGCTCGGCGGACTCGCCCGGAGGGCGAGTCAGTTCAAGGTAGGCGCCCTCAAGTTCCCGAACCACTTCCGCGTGGATTCGGGGGACTTCTTCGGCATGGCCGGGGAGCAGGACTCCCTGAAGAGCGAGTACATGGTCGGAGCCATGGCCAGGCTCGGATACGACGTCGTCACCCTGGGAGAGCGGGAGTTCAACTTCAGCCAGGCGTTCCTGCTCAACACCTTCAAGAAGACGAAAATAGACATGGTCTCGGCGAATCTTGTGTACGCCGACACCAAGAAACCGTTCGTGAAGCCTTACGTCATCAAGAAGATGTGCTCCGCACGCGTTGCCTTCTTCGGGCTCATCGGGGCCGACCTCAAGATCCGCACGCTCTCGAGCGAGCGCGCCCTGGAGATCAAGGATCCCATTGCCACCGCGAAGGCGCTCGTGCCCGAGTTGCGCAAGAAGGCCGACATCGTCGTCCTCATCTCGCACATGGGGCTCACGGAAGGGCAGCGGCTCACCCTGGAGGCGCCGGGAATCGACGTGATGATCTTCGGGCACCAGCCGGGCCTCTTCCGGGAGATCGCGAAGACGAACAACGTGATCAACACGCGCTCGGGCGAGCGCGGACAGTACATCCCGGGCATCCATCTGGTCGTCGAGGACGGCAAGATCTCGTCCTACGACGGCGAGGTGACCGTGCTGGATGACAAGGTTCCCGCCGACGAGGAGATGAACCGCTCGGTGGATTCCTTCAACGACGAGATGAACCGGCGCTTCTCGGCCGCCCCGTCCCCGAACGCGGCCCCGGCGGTCGCCACCCCGCTCGCGGGGGACCACTACCTGGGTGAGAAGAATTGCCGCCGCTGCCACGAGGCCGAGTACCAGATGTATTCCTCCCAGGATCACGCCCGGGCGTTCGCCACGCTCACCAAGAACCAGCGCGACGCCTCGCCCGAATGCCTGCCCTGTCACGTGGTGGGCTACGGCCAGGCAGGCGGGTTCGCCTCCAAGCAGACCACGCCCGATCTCGTGAACGTGCAGTGCGAGAATTGCCACGGCATGGGGACCAAGCATCCCGAAAAGGGAGCAGCAAGCGCGGTCGTGGGCCCCGACGTGTGCCTCACGTGCCACACCCACGAACAGAGTCCGAATTTCGACTATGACGAGGCGCTGAAGCATATTGTGCACTGGCATCCGTAACCGGCCGGCCGCGGTGTTCGCGGCCGCGGCCCTTCTCCTCCTCACAGGCGGCAACTCCCAAGCCCAAAGCATCAAGCTGGTCTCGCTCAGCCTTCCTGCCGACGTGGTGGCGGGCAGCTGGGTCTCCTACCAGGTGACCGTCGTCTTCAAGAACCGCTCGCCCCGCCGTTTCACGCAGCGCCTCGCGGTCGTGTCGCGCGAGGGAACGGGCGCCGAGGCGGGCGCCTGGGTGGAGCTCAGGACGATGGAGGGGGGGAAGACCCGCACGGAGCGAGGATTCTTCATGCCTCCGGAATCGGGAAAGCTATTTGCGGTCCCGAGCTTCGGGGCCGATGCGCCGGTCCCCGACGCATCCGAGATGCCCGCGCCCGGCGGCGCTCCGGCAGGCGCTCCCGCGGGCGCGTCGAGGTTGAGGCTCGCCCGGTATCAGAGGCTCACGGCGGATGGGAAGCTCTACGAATATTCCCTCGACGAAGAGGGCGCGCCGGCGGCCGACGAGGACGTCTCGGCGATGGACCTCTTCGAGTTCCAGGGCAAGCTGCAAGCGGACACCCTCGCGCCCGACACGCTCCGCGTCGGTCGAACGATCGTTCCATGCCGCGTGCAGCGAATCCGGAGGTTCGGCGTCCAGGACTGGGAGGGGGATGACAGCACTTACGTGAACCATGCTGTGATGACGCGGACCGTCTGGATGAATGCCTGGGTTCCTGTGACGGGCTACGCCCGTTCGGTCATCGAGGTGGCGACGGAGCGCGTCCCGACCCGAGCCTCCGAGGCTCCGCCCGACTCTGCCGCTCCTGCCGGCGCCGCTGCGCCCGCCATCGGAGCCGGCGCATCCGGGCAAACCTATTTCTACCGCGCCGAGGTCAACCTGATGGCCCTGGGGAACGACGCCGTTCCCGAGATCACCCAGGCTCCCGAACCGGCCCCACAGGAGAGCGCGCCGAGACCCAAAGCCGTCATCAAGTAGTCGGCCTTTCGCATACGGGCCTCCCGAAGCCCCAGCCGCGCGCCTCTCCGCCTGCCCTCCGCCCCGCCCGCCCCCAAATCCCTCCAGATGAGGTTGCGCCCCGCCGATATGTGCGTCGGGGGAACCCGGGTCCCGGATCCGGCCCCGAACTCACTTAGACCTGGTCGATGGGAGCACTCATGGCAGCCGGTGGGCGAAAACCGCTCGGACAAAGCCTCGTGGAACAGGGGCATCTTTCACGTGAGGGCCTGGCCCGCGCGCTCGAGGAGCAGCGGCGCACCGGGCAGGCTCTGCGCGAGGTGCTGTTGCGCCTCGAGCTGGTGTCCGAGGAGGCGATTCTCGACTACTACGAGGAGCAGCTCGGCATTCCTCGCATGGACCTCACGACCTACGTGCTCGAGCCGGAGATCGTCCGGCTCGTGCCGGAACGGATCGAGCGCCAGTTCAAGCTCGTCCCGCTGTTCAAGATCGGGAACACCCTCACCATCGCGATGGTGGATCCGCTCGACATCGTCGCTCTGGACGAGGTGAAGCTGGCGACGGGGCTCGAGGTGGAGGTGGTCGTTTCCCCCGAGCCCCACATCCGCGACGCGGTGGACCGCTTCCATCCTCTGGGTGGCGGACTGGAGCTCCTGGTTCGCGAGCAGGGGCAGAAGCAGGGGGTCGTCGGGTCGGAGCCGGTCCTTCGCGCCGAAGAGGACGGCCCGGTGATCCGGTTCGTCAACGCGGTCGTCCACCAGGCGGTTCGGGAAGGGGCGTCCGATCTTCACTTCGAGCCGGACGAGTCGAATCTCAGGATCCGCTATCGCGTGGACGGTATCCTGCGCGAGGCCTCGATCCAGTCGAAGTCGATCCATCCCTCCGTGGTCTCGCGCGTGAAGATCATGGCGCAGCTGGATATCGCGGAGCGCCGGCTGCCCCAGGACGGACGCGCGCGAATCGACATCTCGGGCAAGGAATACGACCTGCGCGTCTCCACATTTCCGACCATCCACGGCGAGAACGTGGTGCTGCGCGTCCTCGACAAGTCGAGCGCGCTCCTCGGGACCTCCGAGCTAGGGCTCGCCCCGGAGCCGCTCGCGGAGCTCTCGAGGATGATCGAGCGGCCCAACGGCATCGTGCTCGTCACGGGCCCGACCGGAAGCGGGAAGACCACCACGCTCTATTCCTGCATCGGCAAGATCAACACCGTGGATCGCAACATCGTGACGCTCGAGGATCCGGTGGAATACCACCTGCCCTCAATCAGACAAACCCAGGTGGATCCCGACGCGGGGCTCACGTTCGCGCGCGGTCTGCGCGCGCTCCTTCGCCAGGACCCCGACGTGATCATGGTCGGCGAGATCCGCGACAGCGAGACCGCCGAGATCGCCGTGCGCTCCGCGCTCACCGGCCACCTCGTGCTCTCGACCCTCCACACCAACGACGCGGCCGGCGCCTTGCCCCGCCTTCTCGACATGAAGATCGAGCCCTTCCTCCTTTCTTCCGCCATGCTGGGCGTGGTGGCGCAGCGGCTCGTGCGCCGGGTGTGCGAGAAGTGCCGGCGCCCGAGCGAGCCTCCCGCCGAAGCGCTCGCGGAGCTGGGGGTCGCGGTCGCGAATGGGGACTTCGTCGTGGGCGCAGGCTGCATGGCCTGCGGTCAGACGGGCTACCGTGGACGGCTGGGGATCTTCGAGGTTCTGGTGGTGACCGACGAGATCCGCGACCTGATCGCCTCGCGCGCTTCCACCGAGGAGATCGCGCGCGCTGCGCGACGGGCGCACATGGCCACGTTGCGCGACGACGCCCTCCGCAAGGCGGCCCAGGGAATCACCACGCTCTCCGAGGTGATCCGGGTCACACGCAAGAACGTCATGATCCAGGACCTGGACCAGGATCAGGACGTCCTGCCGGCCCGTAGGTAAGATGCCGGCCTTCCGCTATCGCGCGGTGAGCCCAGCGGGAGAAGCGCAGCAGGGGCTTCTCGACGCTCCCGACCTGGATCAGGCGGTGGACCGCCTGCATACGATGGGGCTCCAACCTGTGCGTCTCGAGCCCCAGGGCGTGATCAAGATCCGGACCGACCGGATTCCGTTCCTCCGGAAGAAGGTCTCCTCCCGCGATCTCATCCTCTTCACCCGCCAGCTCGAGACGATGCTGGATTCCGGGCTGCCCATTCTCTCCTCGCTGGAGAGCCTTCACGCGCAGACGTCGCA
>JAYUAE010000175.1:0-3578 GCA_043741515.1 Candidatus Eiseniibacteriota bacterium
TGTGATATGTCAGACCTGACGAGACGGTTTTGCCCCTACGCTAAGAGACGCTTCAGGGTTTCGTAGGGGGTCTTTCCGGCAAAGGCGCCATGGGGCCTGTTGTAGTTGTAGAACGCTTCCCACTCGCTCAGCTTTGCATTGAGGTCGACGTCGTCCGTGTAGGTCAAGAGCTGGTAGAACTCCTCCCTGTCTGATTTGTGAGACCGCTCCACCTTGCCGTTGAGCTGCGGAGTCCTGGGCTTGATGTACGCGTGCTGCATACCCTTGTCCTCGACGTGCCAGTGAAATTGGGCCTGGAACTCGTGGCCCCGGTCCGTGCGAACCGTGTGAACACGGAACGGGAACTTCTCAATGACGTATTCGATGAAGTCGATGGCGTTTCTCTGAGTGTGCTGAGGGTAGATCTTCAGTGCGCGGATCCGCGTCGCGTCATCGATGGCGGTGTACTGGAAGCGCCTCACGTGACCGCCATCCGCGGTCTTCAGAGTGAGAAACGCCACGTCGACCTGAACGTGGTGGCCCGGTACCTCCTTCGCATAGCGCCGCGTGTGTAGCGCCCGACGGCCGGCCTTCCTGGGCAATGGTCCGACGCCGTTTCGGACCAGCGTTCGATAGGCGCTCGAGCAGGAGATCTTGATCCCGTGGTATCGCTCCAGGTACCAGGCAATTCTCTGGGGACCGAGGTGATAGTCGCGTCGCAGCTCGAGGATCTTCTCGACCGCCTCTGGGTTGACCTGGTTGGGCCAGCGCTTGCCGATCGGTCGCTTCCTGCGAAGGCCGGACACGCCCTCGGCAGCGTAGATGTTCTTCCACCGATAAAATGAGGACCTCGGAACCCCGAACTCGCGACACGCCCCGACGACGTCTCTTATCCCCTCAGCGTAGTCCAGAATGAACTTCTTCTGGGAAGCAACCCGTCCCAACCTTGCCATCGTGTGCCCTCCTCGCTACAGATCAGAATATCAAATCTGTCCCACGAGGTCTGGCACATCACACCTGGCGGCTGGCTCCGACTGTCCGGGCGGTAGCAGAATCCGTCCGGTGGGTCTCTCCCACGGTCCTGCGAGTGCGCTTCCTACACCTGCTTGGAATGAAACACCAGGTAGGAAACACCACCCAACTTGACTTCTTCGCGGAACGTAGAGAGGAGGGCGTTCCGGTCGAGGATCTCCAGACATTCCTTCGTCGTCGCCTCAGTCTTCGTCCGGGAGAGGATTTTGGGCTCCGATGGTATTCGAATGCAGAGATGGAATCGGTGTTAGCAATGCCGCTTTCCCGCGTCGAGGATTGGTGCAGAAATGAATACGATCGGCGGAGCGAGAGGATCGGTTACGGGGGAGTTTCGTTGTCCTTCGCATCCGCTCTCGAGTTCTTGCCATGGCTTTGTGCACTAGCATCTCTTAATCTCGTAGTTCGAGTGACAAATTGGGCTCGTGGGCAGAAGGCATTCGCGCGAGACCAAGGCGCAAATGTTTGGCACTCCAAGTGAGGAGAATGGTGAGAGGCACGGGCGGCGAGAGCTGCCGGGGTCTTTTGCGTCCGTGGGACCTAGGAACTGAAGGCTTGACTGCCACCGGACGTCGACTGAACCTCCACGGTCTATGACCCTCTCGCCCGGCAGCCGTCTAGGTCCGTACGAGATCCTCGCCCCGCTCGGCGCGGGCGGCATGGGCGAGGTCTACCGCGCCCGAGATCCGCGTATAGGGCGCGACGTCGCGATCAAGGTCCTTCCATCGGCATTCTCGGCCGACCCCGATCGCCTGCGCCGCTTCGAGCAAGAGGCGCGCTCCGCCGGAAAGATCAACCACCCGAACATCCTTGCGATCTACGACATCGGAACCCACGACGGCGCGCCGTATCTCGTCTCGGAGCTACTCGAGGGCGAAACGCTGCGTGACCGCCTCAAGGTCGGCGCGATTCCCGCGCGCAAGTCGATCGAGATCGGCGCGCAGATCGCGCACGGCCTCGCGGCCGCGCACGAGCACGGGATCGTCCACCGCGACTTGAAGCCCGAGAA
Source organism: Candidatus Eiseniibacteriota bacterium (assembly GCA_043741515.1). Classification (GTDB taxonomy): domain Bacteria; phylum Eisenbacteria; class RBG-16-71-46; order SZUA-252; family SZUA-252; genus WS-7. The sequence goes on from JAYUAE010000175.1 coordinate 2,018, forward strand.
CCTGTTCATCGCCAAAGACGGCCGCGTCAAGATTCTGGATTTCGGCCTCGCCAAGCTGACGGCCCCCGAGCGGGAGGGCGCAGGCAAGACCAACGCGCAGACTCTCCCCGCGGACTCCGGCCCCGGCGCGGTATGGGGCACGGTGGGGTACATGTCCCCCGAGCAGGTCCGCGGGAACCCGGTCGACCACCGCTCGGACATCTTCGCCTTCGGCGCGATCCTCTACGAGATGGTTTCCGGGAGGCGCGCGTTCCACGGCGAAACGCCTGCGGACACCATGAGCGCCATCCTCAAGGACGACCCTCCCGACCTCACCGAAGCGGTCGAGGGGATTCCGCCCGCGCTGGAGCGCGTCGTGCGCCACTGCCTGGAAAAGAGCGCCGGCGAGCGGTTCCAGTCGGCTCGCGATCTGGGGTTCAATCTCGAGGCAATCTCGGGGCTCTCGGGGTCGCGGCCCGTGCCGACGCTGGCGGGGCCGCGTTCCAGGCACCCGGTGATGCTCGCAGCGGCTGGCATCCTTGCCCTGGCCCTCATCGCCGCGATCCTGTGGCTCCCGCGCGCTCTCACCCCGCGCAGCGCCATCGGTCCGATGCGGGTCACGCTGGAGCCTCCCGTGAACTCCATCGCCCAGGGGTTTCTCGGCGGAATGTGGATCTCGCCGGATGGGCGCTCGGTCGCGTTCGGGGTCGTGGACACGAGCGGGACGCGGCACATCTGGCTGCGCGCGCTCAACGAATCCAACGCTCAGCTGATCCCGGGAACGGAAGAAGCCCTCTTCGCATTCTGGTCGCCCGACAGCAAGACCATTGGCTTCTTTGCCAAGGGAAAGCTCAAACGGGTTGCCGCCTCGGGGGGCCCGGTTCAGATCCTGTGCGACGCCCCCAATCCTCGCGGCGGCAGTTGGAGCAAGGCCGGAGTCATCATTTTCGCGCCCTCGGGCACCGGGGGACTTTGGCGGGTCTCGGACGAGGGCGGCCAGCCGGTCCCCGTGACAATGCTCGATCCGGCGCGCAAGGAAACGGCGCACCGCTGGCCCTGCTTCCTGCCGGATGGCCGCCACTTCCTCTATCTCGCTATTCCGGGCCATGATGGTGAGTTCGACAATTTCGTCGGTTCGCTCGACTCGAAAGACCGCAAGTCGGTTCTGCGATCGAGCCGTGCCGCGGTATTCACGGAGCCCGGTTTTCTTCTCTTTTCGCGGGACGATCTTCTCATGGCGCAACGCTTTGACCCGGAACGCCGCGAGGTGGGCGGCGAACCGGTCACCCTCGCGGAGGCACCGCTCTCCTCCGGCACGGTGGCGGTGCCGATCGTTTCGGCGTCCCGGGCCGGTGTGGCCGCCTACGTGAGCGAGCGGGTCGGAGATACCGAGCTTCGGTGGTTCGACTTCGCGGGCGACGCTCATGGCACGGTCGAAATGCCGCCCGGCAGATACGATGAGATCAATATCTCGCCAGACGGGAAGCGCGCGGTTCTGGTGCGTCGCGAATCCAGCTCCAACAGAGACCTCTGGGTTCTCGATTTTGCGTCGGGCGCGGCCAGCCGCCTCACCTTCGACCCG
>JAYUAE010000176.1:0-3578 GCA_043741515.1 Candidatus Eiseniibacteriota bacterium
GGCGAGATCGCCCTTCCACGCCGCGTACGCCACCGCGATCGACCGCGAAAGCGCGCGCGAGGTGCTCCAGGCGCGGGCGGAGGGCGCGGCAAAGGACGCGGCCTCAGCCCCAGCGGGGCGGGCGGCACGAGCGTCCGCGGCCCCCGCGGTGCCGGACGCCGTGGGCACGATATTGAAGTCCCCGGTCGCGCGGGCGGTCGGGAGAGAGCTGGTGCGAGGGCTGTTCGGCGTCCTCGGCGTCTCGACGTCGCGCAGCCGCTCCCGCTGGTGATGTGGCGCCGCGGGGGCGCCCAGCGCCCCCGAATGTGGTAACCTAAGCGCCATGAACGCGGTTGCCGAGCCGGTCCGTATCCGCTCCCTCTCCGAGCTCGATATCGCGCGCATCGTCGCGATCGACGAGCGGCTCACCGGCGTCTACCGGCCGGAAGTCTGGGAGCGCCGGGTCATGTACTACCTGCGCAGGGATCCCGACGCGTGCCAGGTGGCCGAGCTGGGGGGCAAGGTGGTCGGGTTCATGCTCTCGGACCTGCGAGGGGGTGAATTCGGGCTCGAGGAGACGAGCGGATGGATCGAGCGCTTCGGCGTGGATCCCGATTTCCAGGGACGATCGATCGGCAGGCGTCTCTTCGAGGCGGTGGTGGATCACATGAAGCGCCAGGGCGCCACGGCCATGCGCACGCTGGTGGAGCAAAGCGACTCCGACCTCGCCTCGTTCCTGCGCGCGGTCGGATTTCAAGACGCGCCGCTGACCGCGTTGGAAATGCGCATCGGCTGAGCCGGCGGGGAATCCAAGCTAGAATGAACGTCGAACAGACCACCCTTCCCAAGAAGTATCACGACGCCGTCCTGCACTGGCAGCGGCACAACTTCCCCGATTACGGGCTCCTCCCCGAGAACTGGCAGAAGTATTTCCCCAGCGACCCCGAGTTCTGCCTCTGCGCGAAGATGGAGGTCGGGATGGGGGACCAGGTCGAAGTGGGAGACGCCAAGGGGGAGAAGCGCCGCGAGAAGCCTGAGGAGCTGGGCGAGGAGCCCGCGAAGCACCTGCTCGCCATCATCCGCGCGCAGGCCTCGACCGAGTTCGGGTCCATCCAGCAGCACGAGGGCACCCTCGCCCGCGCGCAGGACGACGAGGACCGCTTCTGGGTGCTCCGCGTCATGGCGGAGGAGCTGCGCCACGGCTACCAGATGTTCCACCTCCTGCTGTCGCAGGACTGGAGCCAGGTTTCCGGGCAGAAGGCCGAGGAGATGGTCGAGGAGATCCTCTCCATGCAGACCGGCTCGCACGTCCTTGACGCATTCAACCTCGAGTACGACTCCTTCGTGGACAACGTGGTCTTCGCGGCCGTGATCGACCGCGTCGGCAAGTACCAGCTCTCCATGCAGCGCGTCTGCTCGTACAAGCCGTTCGCGGCCTCGATGCCGCCCATGCTCCGCGAGGAGGCGTTCCACCTGGCGGCCGGCGTCATCCCGCTCCGGCGCTGGGTGCAGCGCGCCGCGCAGGGGAACGTGCTCATCACGACCTCGGCCATCCAGAAGGCGTTCAACAAGTGGATGCCGCGGGGGCTCGAGATGTTCGGGCACGAGAAGGGCGGCGAGTCGAACATCCGCTTCGGTTTCAAGAACATGAAGAACGCCGAGGCGCAGTCGCTCTACTACGATGAATGCAAGCGCATGGTCGCCGACTTGAATCAGCGTTTCATCCGCGCGCGCCTTCCCAGGTTATCTCCCGAGGAGGCCGAGGCGCTGGCCGAACGCTTGCTGGCCGATCACGGCAAGCACGAGGGGATCAGTCACGAGGACCTGATCGTGCTGCCCGACAAGGGCTTCTTCCGCCGCAAGGGGGACGCCGCCTTCACGATGGTCGGATTCGCGGGGGAGGCCTTCACCGACGTCGAGGAGTACGTGCGGCATCTGGCAGCGCATCTCCCCGAGCCCTACCTCCACAGCCGCGACATCAAGGACTACGTCGGATCGCTGCGCCAGGTGGCGGCGGGCACCATGACCGGCGATCAGGCGATGAAGAAGATGCCGGCGCTGAAGCGCGTCGGCGGCATGTGCCCTTGCTCGAAATCGGTGCGGTGGGTGATGGACGTGGCGGAGAATCCCGCAGTCGCCAACTAGCTCGTCCGGGAATTCGTTCCCCGCGAATCCATCCATGTCTTCACCAGCGTCCCTGTCAGGATGATCGCGCCTCCCACGAGCGACCACGCGCGCGGCTTCTCGCCGTGGATGAGCCAGGACCAGACGGGATTGAGCACCGGCTCGAGCAGGAGCAGCATCGAGGCCTCGAGCGCGCGCACGAAGCGCAGCCCCTCCGTCAGGAACATGTAGGCGACCCCGATCTGGATCGCGCCCAGGCCGGTCACGATCGCCCAGTCCAGAGGCCGCGCCGCGTGAACGGGCAGCGCGAGGGGAAGCGCGAGCAGAAATGCGATGAGGTTTCCGATGACGACGGCGGGCGCGGCGGAACCGGGCGTGCCGTCCTCGGAATGGCGCCCCATCCAGCGGAGCCCCATCAGCGTGAGCGCCCAGCAGAGACCGGCCAGCGCAGCGAGCATGTTCCCATGAACCGGGTCGGGCGCGGTCGCGTAGCGGCGCTCGGTGCCCACGAAGAGAAACGCCATGCCCAGCGCCACGATCCCCATCACGACGAGGTCGCGACGCCGGATCTCCTCGCGCAGGAGCCAGGGCGAGAGGAGGAGGATGTAGAGGGGCGCTGTGGACTGGAGGAAGATCGTGTTTGCCGACGTGGTGAGCTTGTTCGCGAGCACGAAGAGCGTCACCGTGGCCGCGTAGGCGATCCCGACCAGCGCGGAGCGCGCGTTCCATCCCCGGCGCGATTCCGGCAGCAGCAGGAGGAGTGTCAGGGCCGCGATGCCGGAGCGGAAGCTCGTGACCTGCCAGCTGGTGAGGTGGCAGGCCTTGATCCCGGCGCCGCCGATCGAGAAGATCAGCGCCGCGGCCAGCACGCGCATGCGCGCAGCGCCGGCCGAGATCATTCCCGCACGAGCGCGTAGAGGAAGCAGTCCACCGTGCGGCCTTCCTTCGTGACCTTCTTCCGCTGTCTCGCCTCGCGCGTGTAGCCCGCCTTTTCGAGCACGCGCGTGGAGGCCAGGTTCCACTCGAAGACGTAAGCCTCGAGACGCGCGAAATCGAACGCCGAGAAGACGTATTCGGTCATCGCCTGGAGCGCTTCGGTCGCGATGCCCCGGCCCCAGTACGCCTCCCCCAGCCAGTATCCGATCGCGGCGGTGCGGCGATGCACGTCGGTGCCCGGGTGGATTCCGATTCCGCCGACCGCCTTCCCGTCCACGACGATCGCGAAGACCTTTCCGCTCGTGGCGGCCGCGGTCTGCGTGATCCAGGTCTCCGCGTCGGCCCGCGTGTAGGGATGGGGGAAGGAATCGTGGAGATTCCGCCAGACCTTGACGTTGTTGGCCTGCTCCACGAGCGACTCGGCGTCGCCCGGCCGCCACCCACGCAGGGTGAACTGCTTGCGGGTGATCTCGATCACGGCCCCTGGTTTCCGGTTGCCCACGGTTCCTCCCGATTGCCCTTGAACGCGCCGCGCGATG
>JAYUAE010000177.1:0-3573 GCA_043741515.1 Candidatus Eiseniibacteriota bacterium
CTCGATCGTGATCGTCACGTCCGCGAACTGCCCGCGTCCGCCCGTCTGGCGGATGAAACGCGTGCGCTGCTCGATCTTCCGGGTGACCGTCTCCTTGTAGGCGACCTGGGGCTTGCCGATGTTGGCCTGCACGCTGAACTCGCGGACCATGCGGTCCACCAGAATTTCCAGGTGCAGCTCCCCCATGCCCGAGATCAGGGTCTGGCCCGAGTCTTCGTCGGTCTTGACCTTGAAGGTCGGATCCTCGTCGCTCAGCTTACCGAGCGCGGTGGACATCTTCTCCTCGTCCGCCTTGGTCTTGGGCTCGATCGCGACCTGGATCACCGGCTCGGGGAAGTGCATCGCCTCGAGCACGATGGGATGATCCTTGTCGCAAAGCGTGTCCCCGGTATGGACGTTCTTCAGTCCGACCGCCGCCGCGATCTCGCCGCAGTAGATCTCCTCGCGATCCTCGCGCTTGTTCGCGTGCATCTCGACGACCCGGCCCAGACGCTCCCCCTTTTCCTTCGTCGAGTTGTACACGTAGGTTCCCGCCTTCAGGGTCCCGGAGTAGACGCGAAAGAACGTCAGCTTGCCGACGTACGGGTCGGTCATGATCTTGAACGCGAGCGCCGCGAACGGCTGGTCGTCGGCCGGACGGCGCTGCTCGTTTTCCAGCGTCTTGGGATTCACGCCATGGACCGGCGCCACATCGATCGGCGCGGGGAGGTACGACACCACCGCGTCGAGCAGCTTCTGCACACCCTTGTTCTTGAACGCCGTCCCGCCCAGAACCGGCACGATCTTTCCGGTCAGCGTCCCCTTGCGGACCGCGCGCCTGATCATCTCCGGGGTCGTCGGCTTCCCGTCCAGATACGCGTGGAGCAGCTCGTCGTCGTACTCCGCGATCGACTCGAGCATTTGGTGCCTGGCGTCCGCCGCCTTCTTCTCGAGGTCGCGTGGAATTGCGCCTTCCACGTAGCCCGCGCCCATCTCGTCCGACTCGTACGTGACCGAGTGCATCTCGATCAGGTCGATCATGCCGGTGAACCAGTCCCCGATGTAGACGGGGATCTGGAGCGGCACCGCCAGAGCGCCCAGGCGGGTCTTCATCATGCCCACGACGAAGTCGAAGTCCGCGCCCACGCGGTCCAGCTTGTTCACGAACGCGATCCGGGGCACGCCGTACTTGTCGGCCTGCCTCCAGACGGTCTCCGATTGGGGCTCCACTCCGCCCACGCCGCAAAAGACGGCGACCGCGCCGTCGAGAACCCGAAGGGAACGCTCCACCTCGACCGTGAAGTCCACGTGGCCCGGCGTATCGATGATGTTGATCTGGTAGTTGTGCCAGAAGCAGGTCGTCGCGGCGGATGTGATGGTGATGCCCCGCTCGCGCTCCTGCTCCATCCAGTCCATGGTGGCAGCGCCGTCATGGACTTCCCCCACCCGATGCACCTTCCCCGTGTAATAGAGGATGCGCTCCGTCAGGGTCGTCTTACCGGCATCGATGTGGGCCATGATGCCGATGTTCCGCATATGAGAAAGAGCGTACAGCCTTGGCACTTCGAAACCTTCCTCGACCGCTCTACCAGCGATAGTGAGCGAACGCCTTGTTGGCCTCCGCCATCTTGTGCGTATCTTCGCGCTTCTTGACCGCGCCGCCTTCGTTCTTCGATGCCGCGATTAACTCCGCTGCGATCCGCTCCTTCATGGAGTGATCTGGGCGAGCGCGCGAGTACTGGATGATCCAGCGCAGCGCCAGCGCCGTGCGGCGGTCCTGGCGCACTTCAACAGGGACCTGGTAGGTCGCGCCGCCCACGCGCCGGGACTTCACCTCGAGCACCGGCTTCACGTTCGTGAGCGCCGTCTTGACCACCGAAAGCCCGTCCGTTCCGGTCTTCGCCTCGATGATGTCGACCGCTCCGTAGAAAATCCGCTCCGCGGTGCTCTTCTTGCCCTGGATCATGAGCGCGTTGATGAAGCGCGAGACCAGGACGTTGTTGAAGCGCGCATCGGGCAGGACTTCGAACTTGTGGATCTTGCTGGCGCGACGCATTTCCTACGCAGCCCCCTTCTTCCGTTTCGTGCCGTACTTCGAGCGGCTCTGCGAGCGCCCGTCCACGCCCGAGGCGTCGAGGGTTCCGCGCACGACGTGATAGCGCACGCCGGGCAGATCCTTCACGCGGCCGCCGCGAATCAGGACGATCGAGTGCTCCTGTAAATTGTGCCCCTCGCCCGGGATGTAGCAGGTGACTTCCATCCCGTTCGTGAGCCTCACGCGGGCTACCTTGCGGAGCGCCGAATTGGGCTTCTTGGGGGTTGATGTATAGACGCGCGTGCACACGCCGCGTTTCTGCGGCGCGCCCTTCAAAGCCGGCGAGGCCGTCTTCGAGAGCTGCCGTTTGCGGCCGAGACGCACGAGTTGATTCAGAGTCGGCACCTAAGATTCCTCATGACAATGGGTTTGGGCGCAAAGAACGCACAGTGTACTCACGTTCGAAAATCCGGGTCAAGCAGTTTTTATCTCCTCCTCGACCCCGGACACGCGCTCGACTTCATCTTCTTCTTCCGCAATGACTTCGATCCCGCGATACGTGGACATTCCAGTGCCCGCCGGGATCAGGTGACCGATGATGACGTTCTCCTTCAACCCGCGAAGGTGATCCGTCCTGCCCAGCACGGAAGCCTCTGTCAAAACGCGAGTTGTCTCCTGGAACGAGGCCGAGGAGATGAAGCTCTCGGTGGAGAGCGAAGCCTTCGTAATCCCCAGCAGAAGCGGCTGATAGGTGGCCGGCTGCCCACCCTCCCCTTCGACGCGGCGCTGCTCTTTCCGGAGCTCGCCCTTGTCGACCTGCTCCCCCTCCAGGAAGTTCGTGTCGCCCGGATCCTCGATCCGGACTTTCTGAAGCATCTGCCGGACGATGACCTCGATGTGCTTGTCGTCGATCCGCACGCCCTGGAGCCGGTAGACCTCCTGGATCTCGTTGACCAGGTATTCCTGCACCGCCTGGATGCCCTTGATCTTGAGCGTGTCGTGCGGATTCACCGGTCCCTCGGTGAGGCGGTCGCCCGCCTTCACGTAATCCCCCTCCTGGACGTGCATGTGCTTGCCCTGGGGAATGAGGTACTCGCGCGTGTCGCCCGCTTCGCCGACCACGAGCAGCTTCTTCATGCCTCGGCTGACCCCGCCGAACTCCACGCGGCCGTCGATTTCCGAGACGGTCGCGGCGTCCTTGGGCTTCCGCGCCTCGAAGAGCTCGCTCACACGGGGCAGACCGCCCGTGATGTCGCGGGTCTTCGAGATCTCGCGCCGGATCTTGACCAGAGGCTCGCCCGCCGTGACGTCCTGCCCGTCGCGCACCAGAAGCCGCGCGCCGGTCGGAAGGGGATAGCTGGCCACCCTGCGATTCCCGGAGCCCAGGATGTCGATGTGGGGCTGAAGCACCTTCTCGCGATCGTCCACGATGACCATGAGGCGGAGCCCCGTGTTCTCGTCGACCTCGTCGCGAACGGTGACCTTCTCCTTGATGTCCACGAAGCGCACCACCCCGGGCTTCTCGGTGAGAATCGGGGTGTTGTAGGTATCCCATTCGA
>JAYUAE010000178.1:0-8308 GCA_043741515.1 Candidatus Eiseniibacteriota bacterium
CCCGGCTACTCGAGCGCTTCGACGACCCGAATTTCGAAAAAGTCTCCGAGCACCTGGACAAGGTCATCGACGTGGCGTGGGACGCCTACATGGGGTATCGCAAGAACCCGCGCACGCGGAAGGCCGGCCCGGAGTTCGCCGACCCCGAATACCAGCTCCCGATCGAGTGGCTGGAAACGCGGCGCCGGATCAAGGAGGCGCAAGCCCGGCACGACGACCCGAAGTCGCCCTCGAGGATCCTCGTCATCAACGGCTCGGCGCGCAGCGACCAGACCTGCCCGGGCGAGGTATCGAAGACGTACCGGCTGGCGAAGATCGCGCGCGAGGCGATCGCGGCGCAGACAGGGTGCGAGGTGGACTTTCTCGATCTGAGCCGCCTCACCGGGGAATTCGGTCTCGTGATCTATCCGTGCAAGGCGTGCGTCTCGACCGCGCAGCCGCTCTGCCACTGGCCCTGCACCTGCTATCCGAACCACGCGCTTCGCCAGACGGGCGACTGGATGCATGAGATCTATCCGAAGTGGATCGCGGCGCACGGGGTGATGATCCTCACGCCGGTCAACTGGTATCAGGCGCCGAGCGTCTTGAAGCTCATGATTGACCGGCTAGTGTGCGCGGACGGTGGGAATCCGGACCCCACGACGACGCACGGCAAGGATCCCGCCCTCGCGAAGGCGATCGAGCTTGCCGGCTGGCCCTATCCCAAGCATCTCAAGGGACGCGCGTTCTCGGTGGTGGTGCACGCGGATGCGGCGGGCGCCGAGAATCTGCGCCGGATCCTGGTGGATTGGATGACCGACCTCGAGATGATCCCCGCGGGGCCGGTCGCGGGGATCGACCGCTTCATCGGCTACTACGAGCCCTATGCCACCAGCCACGACGACCTGGATAAGGACGTCAACGTGCAGACCGAAGTGCGGAACACGGCGCTGGAGCTGGTGGAGACCGTGCGCCAGATCCGCACGGGCCAGTACCACCGCCCGGACGAGAAGCTGGAGGAGCCGAGGAAGAAGTAGTACGGCGTCCCCGGCGGCGCTGCTAGATTCACCCCCGTTATGGCCTCCCTCTCGCTCAAGAACCTCTCGCTCACGTACCCCAACGGCGTGCGCGCGCTCGATGGGATCGACCTCGAGATCGAGGACGGCGAATTCCTGGCGGTGCTCGGGCCTTCGGGCTGCGGGAAGTCCTCGCTGCTACGGCTCGTGGCGGGGCTGGAGATTCCGACGGACGGCTGGGTGGACATGGACGGGCGCGACATCACGAACCTCGAGCCCAAGGATCGCGACGTCGCGATGGTGTTCCAGGGGCTGGCGCTCTACCCGCACATGACGGTGCGCGAGAACATGGCGTTCGGGCTCCTCGCGAGGAAGACGCCCGCCGGCGACATCGAGAAGCGGGTGAGCGAGGCGGCCGCCACACTCGGCCTCGCCGCGCACCTGCGCAAGCGTCCGCGGGAGCTTTCGGGCGGCGAGCGGCAGCGGGTCGCGCTCGGGCGCGCGCTGGTGCGCCGGCCGCGCGTCTACCTCTTCGACGAGCCGCTCTCCAGCCTCGACGCGCAGCTCAGGCAAGAGCTGCGCGAGGAGCTGGCGCGTCTCCACCGCCTCACGCGCACCACCTCGATCTACGTCACGCACGACCAGAAGGAGGCGCTCTCGCTCGGGAACCGCGTCGCGGTCTTCGATCGCGGGCACATCCGGCAGGTCGGGACGCCCGATGCGATCTATCGCGATCCCCGCGATCTCTTCGTCGCGCGCTTCGTCGGGGATCCTGCGATCAACCTCATCGAGGGCGAGATCGTGGCGGAGAGCGGCCGCGCCCGCTTTCAGGCGCCGGGCTTCACCTTCGCGCTCGCCTCGAACGCGGGGCACGCGGGCCAGGCCACTCTGGGCATCCGCCCGGAGGCCGCGAGCCTCGGTAGTGTTGCGGATTCGAACGCGCGCGCGACGGTCGAGCGCGTGGAGCGCCTGGGGGGCGAGACCCTGATTCATCTCAAGACCGAGGCGGGACGCCAGGTGCTTCGGGCGGAGCCGCGCGCGGCGCTTCCGATGCCCGGGGACGTGGTCGGCATCATGCTGGATCCGAAGAGGGCCCTCCTCTTCGACCGGGACGGTTTGCGGATCCGCCTGGACTAGGGGCCGGACCCCGCTTCGCGCCGGCGTCCCCCCTGTGGTACCCTTATACAAAGGAACCGAGCCGATTCGTGCCTCTCCCCCCGTCCAGGACCGGCTCATCTCCTGGCCATCTGCGACATCCGAGACCTAGCATTTCGAGTGGGGGTCCATTGAATCCGGCTGTTCGGTGTACCGCGCTTCGGGCCCGGCCCGGACGCGCCTTCGCGTTTCGTTGCGCCTTCATTCTTCCGCTGACGATCCTCTTCATGCTGATTCTCGCGCCGCAATCCCGCGCGGGCCTGAACGTCGTGCCCTCCGAAGCCGACTTCGCGTGGCGCGCCCCAGGGTATGTCCCCGACGAGCTCCTCGTGAAATTCAAGAGCGGCGTGAGCACGGCGAAAGCGACGGCTGCGCTCCGCGGCAAGGGCGCAATCCTGAAAAGTCTCCTGACGCCTGACGGCCTGATCCAGGTGAAGCTCCCCCCAGGCATGACGGTCTCGGACGCGCTCGACAGCCTCGGCACTCTTCCCGACGTCGAGTACGCGGCTCCGAACGCCTACGGCGCCGGGTTCGGCCATCCCGCCGACTTCTCCGCGCCGAACGACACGCTGTTCGATGAATTCGACCTGACGTGGAATCTCCGCAACGTCGGCGCCGTCGCGGCGTGGAGGGTGGTGACCGGAGATCCCTCGATCGTGCTCGCCATGCTGGATACGGGCGTGGCCTACGAGAATCATCCGATTCCGGAATACGAGCGCGCGAACGTGAAGCCCGGCGTCACGATGTACCGCCAGTCGCCGGAGCTGCCGGGGCCGTTCCTTCCCGGGTACGACTTCGTGAACCATGACGATCATCCCAACGACGACAGCGGCCACGGCACGTTCACCGCGACGATCGCGGCCGGGCAGGCCAACAACCTCGCGGGCGCCGCGGGCATTGCGTTCGGCGTGACCATCCTGCCGGTCAAGGTGCTGCAGTTCGACAACGGCGGCGAGATGGCTCAGATCGTCCAGGGAATCCGCTACGCAGCGGACCAGGGCGCCGACATCGCGAACATGAGTCTCGGATTCCCGCCCGTGGGCCAGCTGATCGAGCGCGGCGTGACCAAGAGGGTGCTCCGCGACTTCTTCCGCCCATTGAAAGAAGCCGTGCGGTACGCGCAAAGCCGCGGAGTCATCCTCGTCGCGGCCGCGGGCAATTTCGAATACCCCGAGCTGAGCCTCCCCGCGGGCTACCCGGGTGTGATCTCGGTCGCGGCCACGGGCGTGGACAATCGCATCTCGTCCTACTCCTCCGGCGGCCACGGGCTCAACTTCGTGGCGCCCGGAGGCGACTTCCTGGACGTGAACGGGGATCACATCCAGGACGCCGTCGCCGATCTCAGCATCAAGCCGTTCCGGTCGATCGGATCGCTCTGCAATCCCGACTCGCTCAACATCTTCTTCTTCTTCGGAACGTCGGGCGCGGCGCCCCACGTTTCGGGCGCGGTGGCGCTCCTCATGTCGCAGGGAATCCGGAGCCAGGGGGAGATCGAGGAGATCCTTCGCACGACCGCGATCAGTCCGTTCGGCACGAACAATGGCGCCGACCCGGTCTACGGCGCGGGCTTGATCCAGATCGACAAGGCGGTCCAGCTCGCGGCCTCTCGCTTGAACCCCAGGCTCACGCTGGGAGCGCCGGATCGCTCCGGCGCCCGCATCATGAGCGAGAACCCATCGCGGGGCGCGGCTGCCCTGGAGCTCAAGATCTCGCGCCCCGGCCTCGTGCGCGTGCAGCTCTTCGATGTGGGCGGGCGGCTGGTCCGAACGCTGGAGGACGGTCGCTACACCACCGGCACGCGAACGCTGCGCTGGGACGGGAAAGATGAGCGTGGCCAGAGCGTCGGCAGCGGTGTTTACTTCTTCCAGGCGGTGACGCCCGACGGTGTCGAGAATCGAAGAATCGCCATTCTGCGCTGAATCAGCCCGCCTCGAACTCTCGGCGGGCATCCATGATTCCAGGGAGGATCGCCTCATGACCCGCCGGTTCCCAACGCTTCTGCTGCTCTCGCTCCTCTTCTCGATCACGGCGGTCGCCGTCGTGAACGCGGCCAGCGTGACGCCGTCCCCCAACACCTCGAAAGCCGTACCGGAGACGGCGCTCCACCGCATCCAGAGCGCGGTCGCGCGCATCGATGCCGAGGCGAGGACGCCGGAAGGCGAGGAGCGCGTTCTCGCCCGCCTGAGCGCGCAGCTCGGAGTCGGCGCCGATTCGCTGCGGGAGGAGCACGCAACCTGGGGCCTGGGATACGGCGAGATCGCGATGGCCTACGGCTTCTCCCGCTCGAGCCGGACCGGGAAGACGCCCGCCGACGTCGTCGAGATGCGGGCCTCGGGGACCGGATGGATCGAGATCGCGAAAGCGCTCGGAGTGAAGATCGATGCGGTCGCAAATCGCATGAAGCGCCACGTGGCGCCAAAGGCCAGGCGTTGATCCGATGCATTCGACGGCCTCCATCTGGGTCGAGGCGCCTCCCCACGAGCTATTCGACCTCGTTTCCGACCTGAGCCGCTGGAAGACCCGCTTGCCGCACTACCGTTACGTCCGCATCCTCGGCCAGAGCAACGGCACGACCCACGCGGCCATGAGCGCGCGGCGGGGATGGATCCCCGTCTTCTGGGAGGCGCTCCAGACCCCGGACGCTTCCGCGCGCACGATCCGCTTCCGGCACGTGCGCGGAATCACGCGCGGCATGGACGTGGTGTGGAGCTTCACGCCCGAGCGGGGCGGCACCCGCGCCCTGGTCGAGCATGATCTCGACTTCCGCGTGCCGGTCGTGGGCGAATGGATCGCAGAGCGCGTGATCGCGCGCGAATTCATCGAGCCCATCGTGGAAAAGACGCTCGCCTGCTTCCGCGCGATCGCAGAGGGGCGCGCGACGTGATCGCGCCCACGATTCGCCGCCGGGTCGCGCTCACCGGCATCGGCGCGGTCACGCCGATCGGGACCGGGCGGCGCGAATTCTGGGAAGGCGTCCGCACAGGCCGGCGCGGGGTCGGTCCGCTCACGCGGTTCGATGCCTCCGCCATGCGAACCCGGATCGCCGGGGAGATCCCGGGCTTCGACCCGGCCGCCTTCTTCAGCCCCAAGCGCGCCGGCCGCATGGACCGTTTCGGCCAGTTCTCGATCGCGGCAGCACAGCTGGCGCTCGAGGACTCGGGCCTCACGATCGGCGACGGATTCCTCTCGATCCCCGAGACCGAGATCGGCGTCACCATCGGCTCGGCTCTGGGCGGCGTGCCATGCGCGGAGGCCGATCACGCCGCGTTTCTGGAGTCGGGCGTGCGCTCGATCCCTCCGAGCCTCGCCACCCGCGTGTTCGCGGGAGCGGGCGCGTGCAACGTGGCGATCGCGTTCGGCGTCCGCGGACCCGTGCTCGGCAACTCCAATTCGTGCGCCTCGGGCGCGATCGCGATCGGAGAGGCGTTCCGGATGATCCGGAGCGGCGACGCGCGCGCGATGATCGCGGGCGGAGTCGAGGCTCCGCTGGCGCCCCTGACCTTCGCCGCCTTCACCGTGATCAAGGCCATGTCCACCTCGAACGAGGATCCTGCCAGGGCCTCGCGCCCCTTCGACGCGCGCCGGGACGGATTCGTGATGGCCGAGGGCGCGGCGATCCTGATCCTCGAGGATATGGCGGACGCGGTCCGGCGCGACGCGAGGATCTACGCCGAGATCGTGGGGTTCGCGAGCACGAACGACGCCTTCCACATGACGGCGCCGCAGCCCACGGGGCGCGACGCGGCGCGCGCGATGCGGCTCGCCATCCGCGACGCGGGGCTCACGACCGAGGAGATCGAGGCGGTCAACGCCCACGGCTCCTCGACCGTGCTGAACGACCGCACCGAGACGCTGGCGATCAAGGAGGTGCTGGGAGAGCGGGCGCCCCGCGTTCCCGTGAGCGGCACGAAGGGGCTGCACGCTCACGCGCTCGGCGCCTCGGGCGCGATGGAAGCCGCCATCGCCTCGCTTTCGGTCTCCGAGGGGTTTCTCCCGGCGACCGCGAATCTGGATCATCCCGATCCGGAGTGCGATCTGGACTACGTGCCGCGCGTGGGCCGGCCGGGCCGGGTGCGCACCATGATCTCGAACTCGTTCGGTTTCGGGGGCACGAACGCGTGCCTCGTCTTCAAGACCATCGACCCATGAGGAGGATACGAATGCTCCGCCCGAAAGTCGGCCCCGCGCTCCTGCTGCTGGTCACGGGGCTCCTCGCCGGAGGGTGCGGCAAGCCGGGAACGAAGCTTCCGGTCAGCGAGATGACGGCGAGAACCGACGCGAACGGCGTCCAGACCGTGGACGTGGACGTGCATTCCTTCTACTTCAAACCCAACCGGATCGTGGTGGACCGCGGGAAACCGGTGGACGTCACGCTCCACTTCAAGAGCTTCTTCGTGCCGCACAACTTCACCTGTATCGACGGCGACGCGGGTGTCCTGGCCAGCGCGAGCACGGGATTCATGAGCTTCCATCGCACCAAGCACGCGAAATTCACCCCGACGAAGAGCGGAGAATACGAATTCTTCTGTCACGTGGATGGGCACCACAAGAAGGGAATGGAGGGAACGATCGTCGTCCGGTAGCTAGCGCGGGACGCGGAAGAGCCACCCCCGCGAGCCCGACAAGGACGGCGCGACCGGCATCGTGAACGCGACGAGCGAGCCGTCCCCCGAGAGCCACGTCCGCCGCGGCACCGAGCCGGGATCGTACTCGCCGCGGGAGATGCGCTCCAGATTCCACGAGGCGAGCCTCCGCCCGTCGCTGCCGAGGAGGTACACCGGCCCGGTCGAGAGCCGCACCAGCGCGCGCTGGCCGTCGTCCGAGACCGACAGCTCCAGAATCTCCGCCAGTTTCCCTCCCTCGACCGGCAGGTTCTTGCGCGACCAGACCGGGGTCCTGCGCGTGGTCTCGTAGAGCGCGATCCAGAGGCCGGTCCCGGAATGCTTCGATACGGGTGAGCTGGTGGCCACCAGCGCATAGCGGCCGTCTGCGGTGATCGCGGTCCGCCCCACCGTGTTCCGGAGCAGCCCTACCCGGAGCTTCTCCGCGCCCAGGCGATCGAACACGATGAGCTGCTTCTCGCGCGCGATCGCGACGTCCCCGAAATTGCTCACCGCGAACTCGCGCGGATCCGCCGCGAGCGTTCGCGCCCAGAGGATCTTTCCCTCCAGATCGAAGAGCCGGAGCTCGTCCTGCCTGAGTCCGCTCGCGGAGTCCACGAGCCCGATCGTGTTCGCCGCGAGAAAATTCTCGAGGGGCGAGGAGGCGCCCCAGCCCGCAAGGGCGGGCCACGAGACGCGCGGCGTTCCGCCCGGAACCCTCATCACGCTCATGCGAGGGGGAATGGAATCGGCGCGGGAGAGGATGCGCGCGATCAGGAGATCTCTCCCGAGCGCCGCGGGCGCCGCTCGCGTGTGCGTCTCCCAGAGGAGCGTTCCACCGGCGCCGTAGAAGCGCGCGGAGGAATCGGCGGCGGTCTGGACCACGATCCAGCGATACCTCGGATAGATGCGGACCCAGTGCGCGGCCAGCTCCTGCCGCGGCCAGGATGCGACGAGTACGGGCGCCTGTCCGCGCTCCGGAAACACGAAGAGCGATTCGGGGCCGTACGGCCCCAGCACGCGGACCGCGGACCACTCGGGCGGTGTGCCGCCGGCCCCGCGCTCGCGCCCCACTGCGGCGTTCCAGGCGAGCGGGCCGACTCCGTTGAGGAGCACTTGCGGGACGATGGGGGCGGGCGCGGGGCGCGCGGCGGCGGGGCGCGCGGAACCCGCGATCACGATCGCACCCAGGAGCGCGACGATGACGCGCGACGTGGTCTCTGCCCCTATTTCCGAATCGTTCGCGTGGCGGGCTTGCGGGCGGGCGAACGAGCCGGCGCCGGCGACTTCCTCACGACCCGGCCCTTGCCCGGTCCGAACGATTTCAGCGTGAGGTCTCGCGCCACCCAGATGTCTTCATTTCGTTCGTTGATCCTGGAATAGTAGATCGATTTGGAATCGTGGGACCAGGTGGGCTTGATGCAGTTTCCGGCGGTCGTGATCGGGAACGCCTTGCCCGACGCCACCTCCAGAGCCCAGACGTCGCGCTTCGCGCCGACCTGCCTCCCGAACGCGATCCACTTACCGTCGGGCGACCACGAGGGCCAGGTGTCCTCG
>JAYUAE010000179.1:0-18558 GCA_043741515.1 Candidatus Eiseniibacteriota bacterium
GCCTGCCAGGTCCCCGGGTCCAGATCCTCGAACTTGAGGACGTGATCCACGAGAAAAGGGACCGGGTCCACCGTGTGCGGGACCTCCGTACCGGATCCCTCGGACTCTTCCGCCTTGTCGGGATCCACGTCATCCGGGTCCGACATCTCGGTGCTCTCGTCGATCCTGGTGGTGCGGATCTCGAGATGCAGATGCGGCGCGGTGGCCCGCCCCGTCCTGCCGACCTTGGCGATCGGCTGGCCGGCGGCGACGACGTCGCCCACGCGAACCATGGTCGAGCGCGTCATGAGATGCGCGTAGAGGGAATAGACCACCTGTCCGTCGGGGAGCTTGTGCCGGATCACGATCCTGTTTCCCCAGCCGGTTCGCCACCGGGTCACGCTCCGGTAGCGCGTGCCCCAGCGGTAGGTTCGCGTTCCGTTCACGATCGCCGGCAGCTTGATCCGCTGCGCCTTGCGGACCTTCACCGTCGCGTTCCCGTCGCTCACCTCCACGACTCCCGCCGCGATGGCACGGACCAGATTGCCGCCCTGGCCGCACGAGAAATCGGTCCCGTAATGGATGTGGCGCGGGTGGTGCTTCCGGCCCTTGCGGACCGCGAGATACGGGTCGGACACGTGGTATCCACCGGCTTCGCCGGGCCCGGGCTTCTTGAAGTCGAGCTCATCGCCGATGGGAAACACGAAGGCCCGCGCGATGGGGGTCGCGGCCTCGTCGGCGCAAGCCTGCGAATGGAGGAACGAGAGCGAGAGCGGGGTTGCGAGAGCGAGCAGGAAGGCGGCGCTCCGGAGGAGGCGGCGCGTGCGGGGGATTGGGCCGCGTGCTCGCACGCGCTATTCGGTCGCCGCGGCCGCGTCGGCGCGCGGCAGTCCAAAGCGGAAGGTCCAGTCGAGCAGCCTTCTCGCTTCCGCGAACCGGAGCCTGTTGCTGGGGGCCCCGAGAAGGACCGCCGTGACTTCCGTGCCGGACGGTGTCTCCACCATCGTGGCGAAGCAATAGCCCGCCTCGTTGATGAAGCCCGTCTTTCCTCCCGTGATGCGCCACTTGCTCTTGAGCAGCCGGTTGGTATTTACGATCCGGTGGAGCTTCCGGTTCGAAGCAAAGGTGTAGGTTTGTTTTTGCATGATCGAGCTGACGACAGGGTTCGACGCGGCCGCGCGCAAGAGCGCCGCAATGGTCTGCGCCGTCGCGACGTTCTGCTCGTCGAGTCCGGTGGGCTCTACGAACCGCGTGCCCGTGAGATGCATGGAGTCGGCGAGAGCGTTCATCCTGCGCACGAACTCCTCACGCGGAAGTCCGCACGAACGAACGAGCGCCTTCGTGGCGACGTTGTCCGACGCCATGAGCGTGGCATGAAGGAGGTCGCGGACCGTGATCTCCTCGCGGGGCCGGATGTGCGATCGGCTGGAGTGATAAACATCCTCCGGAGTGATCTCGACGACCTGATCGAACTGCGGCTGGGTCTGAAAGAACACGAGCGCGGTCATGAGCTTGGTCAGGCTCGCGATCGGATAGAGGCTGTCGGGATTCTTCTGGAAGAGCACGCGGTTGCTCGTCTCGTCCACCACGTAGGCCGCCTTCGCGTGGAACCTGGGGATGCCCGCGGCGGTGACCTGGGGAAGCGAGAAGGTCACCTGGCGGCGGAGGCGCCGGGCCCGCCGCCTGCGATGCTCCCGGAGCGGCGCCCTCTTCGCGGCGGCCCGGGAGGTCGATGCCGAGGCAATTGTAGAAAGGGGGCCGGCAAAGCGTGCAGATTGCTCCGCCGACGCCTCGGAAACGTGCACCAAGAGCGCCAGTGTCACAAGGAGGCGACAAGCCAGGGGAACGGTCGATCGGTAAACCATCATAGTTTTCCCAGCCCTCATCCGTGTTGGTCCGTGAGAGTTGCACGAAAGAGACACGGGCGTGTCTCTCCGAGGCATTATCGGACTGGGCACTTCGATATTTAGCAAGAAGCGTACGCGGCGCGTCCTCGGAACGCCGGGCGGCCGCATCCTAGCATGGGGCATGGGCGCGTCCTAATTTTTTGGCTCGGGATGCGAAAAAAGGGAAGGGCGGGTGGGCTTGAACGGTTCTCGATGGGCTCGAACCGTTCAATGGAAACACCCACCCGCCGGTCAACGGCTTCTCACGAGGCGCTAGTCGTCCCCGCTGTTATCCCTGTTGCGGTCCTCGTTCCGATTGTAGTCGTTATCGCGATTGCGGTGCTCTCGACCCATCTGCATCTTGAGATCGATCCTGAGCTGCTGGACCTCCTGGCGGAGGCGAGAGATCTGATCTTGCAGGTCCCGGACCTGACGCTCGATGTCGTCGCGGTTGCGCCGCATGATCTGCATCCTGCCCATGTCCGGCATGTCACGCGAATCTCCGGGGCCATCCCAGTTGGGCATTTGAGGCGGAGCCGGCGGACGCATCCGCATGTCGGTTCCCTCGGGGCGTGGGCCGACCGTGAGCGTGAGCGTGCGGGTCGCACCGTCCCGCCAGATCCGCACCGAAACTTTTTTGCCGGGCTCCAGCCCCTGGACCGTCTGCACCAGATCGCCGGGGTTCGGCGTCGGCTGATGATTCACTTCGACGATCACATCGCCCCGCTTGACCCCGCCGTCGTCCGCCGGGCTCCGATCCTCGACGTTATTGACGAGCGTTCCCTCCGTCGATTCCGGAATTCCCTTGGCGCGGCGGAGCGCGGCGGTGAGCCTCTGGACCTGGACTCCGAGATAACCCGAGCCGGACTCGCTGCCGCGGCCCTGGTCGCGATCCTCTTCGGTCAAGCGTACGAGCTTCCGTTCGGATGTCGTTCCCGAATCCTCATCACGAGCGCTCGCGAGGGACGGGGCAACCGAGGAGAAGCCCAGGCCCAGCGCGAACAGGGCTGCGCCAATCGGCATCATCCTGAGCACTTTCATTCATGACCTCCTTGCGGGACTGTCACTTACACGACCAGCACGGCTTCATCGAAGCACTACCGCCCGAGGCCCGCTAAAGTTCCCGGCGGGAGCCGCCGCAGACGGCGCTATCGGCCGGGGAGGATCCGGAATGTCGGGCAGCCCTTACCCAGAGCGCCAAGCCTTCCGCACGAGGAGAGCATCGCCGGGCTCAGGTCGCCGACGTGGAAGTCGCCCTTCTCCGCGTCGCAGAAGGCGGGGTCCCCGACGATCGTATTCGGCGAGGCCGCGGGGCCGGCGTCTCCGATCGTGTGAACCAGATTGCATTCGTATCGAGCGGCGCCCCGGACTTCGAGGACAGCCTTGTTCTTCGCGGTGCTGTCGATGACGAAGATGTTCCTTGTCACCTCCGGAGAGGAGTCCTGCGTGAATACGGCCGCGCCTTCGTCGGCGTCCACGCCGTTCCGGTAAAAAGTGTTGTTGATGAGGAACGGGTTCACCCCCGCCGTGCGGCGCCCCAGGATCTGGATGGCGGCGCCGGCCGCGGTCGCGCGGTTCTTGTCGAAGACGGTGGACTGGATGTCGAGCCCGGAGCGATCGGTCAATACGGCTCCTCCCGTCGAGGAGCGGTTTGCGGTGAACATGGAGGACCGGACAACCAAATTCGAAGTGTCCATCGCGGCGATCGCGCCCCCGCCCGCCGCCGCGGTGTTCTCTCGGAACGTACAGTTCAGGATGCGTAGCTGCGAGGACTCCGCGAAGATCCCGCCTCCGGTGCCATCATCGGCCCGGTTCGATTCGAAGAGGCATTGACTCGCCGGGAACAGGGTGGTCGAGACCAGCGACATCCCGCCTCCGCTCGGACCATGGTTGTCGCGGAATTTAACCTGCAAAAGCCGCAGGCTCGATTCGCTCCCGGTCAATCCGCTCCCGTGGTTTTCGGAGATCTCGCAGTCCCCGATCATGAGCGGGTTGCATTGCCATGCCCCGATGCCGGCCTCCCAGTTGCCGCGGATGTCGCAGCTCCCGATCTGGAGCGACGTGTCGCGCAAGCAGTAGATCCCGCTACCGCCCGGAGACTTCCCGTTCTGGATTCGGAACCCGAAGATCCCCGTCTGCCTGACGCCTTCGATATGGAGCACACGGACACTGTCGCGTCCGTCCAGAATCGTTTCCGACGGTCCGTCTTCTCCGAAGAGCACGAGCCGCTTCTTGATGACGAAGGGTCCGTAGTAGGTGCCGCGGGATACCCAGACCGTGTCGCCCGCAGCGGCGGCGTTGATCGCGGCCTGGAGGCCCTTGTGCTGGCGCGGGACGAAGAGGCGCCTGGCCATGGCCGGCGTGGGGGCGACTGTCGCGGCCAGAAAGCAGAGCGCGAGCGAGGCCATCGCCAGACGGCGGCGGGCATGGACCCCGGAGCGGAGGGCCGAGCTGTTCATCGCGCTCCGCCGGAGAGTGATTCGTCGGGATAGCTTCCCGCGATCGCGAGCACATGAACGTCCGGGCGGAGGTACTTCCGCCCTGCCGCGCGCGTCTCCTCGAGCGAAACCCCGCGGATGATCCCGGGGTAGCGCTCGATGTAGTCCATCCCGAGCCCATAGAGCTCGGCGCCGAGGATCTGGGACGCCACGCCCGAGTTCGCCTCCAGCCGCACGGGGAAGACCCCGGTCAGGTAGCTGACCGCCTCCTCGAGCTCGGCGGCGGTGGGCCCCTCGTCGTGCATGCGCGTCACCTCGGCCAGGATTGCGTCGGCGGTGCGGTCGGCATTGGCCGGGTTCGTCCCGGCCCGGATCTGGATCGGGCCCGCGCCGATCCCGGCGGTGAGGTTGGAATACACACCGTAGACCAGCCCCTGCTTGTCGCGAAGATTGTCCATCAAGCGGCTCGATAGCGACCCGCCGCCGAGGACGAAGCTCGCGAGCATGGCGGCGTAGTAGTCGGGATTGCTCCGCGAGAGACCGGGCAGCGCCACCGCCACGTCCACCTGGGATTTCCCCATCATCGGCACGACCCGCCGCTCCGCGCGCCTGGGCGGGAGGGCGTCGGGGACCGTGAAGGGTGGAGGGTCTTCGAGCTTTCGCCAGTCGAGGAGGGAGCGTCTCGCCTCCTCCAGCGTGTGATCGGGATCCACGTCGCCCACCAGGACCAGGAAGGTGGTGTTGGGAGCGAAGTGCGCGGCGTGAAACAGAGCCAGGTCCTCGCGGGTGATCGAGCGAAGCGACTCCTCGGTCCCGATCGAAGAGCGGTGATAGGGATGCTCGGGCGGGTAGAGGATCTCGCTCGCCGTACGGGCCGCGACGTGAGAGGTGTTCTCGTTCGAGGTCTTCACCCGCACGACCAGCTCGTCGCGCGCTTTCTCGATCTGGTCCGCAGCGAACGCGGGGCGCCGGAGCGCATCCGCCAGCACTCCGAGCACGGCGCCCAGATCGCCGGAGAGCGCGTGTCCGGAAAACGTGACCGTCTCGGGACCGGAATCGAAGTGCAGGCTGGCGCCGATGTCCTCGAGCGCCCCGGCCTGCTCGTAGGCGGTTCGGTTCGTGGTGCCGCGATCCAGCATCGAGGCAACGAAGCTCGAGAGCCCGCTCTTCCGGGGTGGGTCGAAGATGGCCCCCGCCTTGACGAACCCTTGGATGGCCAGGGTGGGGTTGGCGTGATTCTCCTTGAGGATGAGCACGAGGCCGTTCGGAAGCTCGATCCTCTCGGGGCGCATGGCCGGCCGTAGGCTAGTGGGAGACAGGCTCATAGTGGCCGACGGTGCGCGTCCGGTCTCCGAGGTAGATGCCCGCGACCCGGACGACGTCCTCGGGCGTGACGCCCGCGATGCGGTCCAGATAGGTGTCCAGATATCGGTAGGTCCCCACGGTCTCGTAGTACCCCAATTGCTGCGCCAGGCTCCGGATGGAATCCCGGGAATAGATGAACGAGGCCTGAAGCTGCTTCCGGGCCCGGTTGAGCTCGTCCCGTGAGGGAGGCTCCCGCTTCATGCGATCCACCTGCCCGAAGAGCGCGTCCTCGAGCGCCGCGAGCGTTACATCCGGGGCGGCCGTGGCCTGTGCGATGAAGAGAAAGGGGTCGCGGGCGGTTTCGTTCTGGGCCTCCGCCTCGGTGGCGAGCCCCCCCTCCACGAGCGCCTGATAGAGACGCGAGGTCTTGCCGTTACCCAGGATGATCCCGAGGACATCCAGGGCGTAGTTGTCCGGATGGACGAGCGCCGGGATGGGGTAGGCGACCATGAGGTACCGCGTGTCTCCCGGCCTCTGGAGCTTGAAGCGTCGCTCCCCCTGCTGCTGCGGCTCGATTGTGACGACCGGATCGGGCTCGCGTCCGCGCGCGATCTTGCCGAAGTGCTTCTCCACCAGCGCCAGGGCCTTCTGCCGCTCCACGTCGCCCACGATGACGACCGTGGCGTTGTTCGGCATGTAGTGAGCCTTGTAGTACTTGCGGATCTGCTCGGTGCGGATCGCCTCGACGTCGCTCCTCCATCCGATCGTGGGCCAGTGATAGGGATGGGCCTTGAACGCCTGCGCGAGCATCTCCGTGTAGAGCGCGCGGTGTGGGTTGTCCTCGTTCCGCTCCAGCTCGGAGCGGACCACGGTCATCTCGAGCCGGTGCTCTTCCTCCGGGATGAGCGCGTTCGTCATGCGGTCCGCCTCGATCTCCATCGCGAGCTCGATCCGGTCGGAGGCCAGCACCTCGTAGTAGTTGGTGTAGTCGATGGAGGTGCCCGCGTTGAAGGACGCGCCGTTTCTCTGCAACACGCGAGAGATCTCGCCCTTGCCGTACCGGGGCGTGCCCTTGAACATCATGTGCTCGAGAAGGTGGGAGATTCCGGTGATGCCCGCGCTCTCGTTGCGCGATCCGACCTTGTACCACACCATGAACGAAACGACTGGGACTACGTGCGCCTCCTGGATCAGCACCTTGAGACCGTTCCCGAGAACGGTCTCGAACACGGTGCCGCCGGTATCGACTCCGGAGGCGCTGCCCGCCTCGGCCTCGGCGCGGACTCCCCCGGTCACGCGACCTTCCGGAGCGCGGCCACGCACTCGATGTGGGGGGTGTGCGGGAACATGTCCACGGGCTGGATCCACTCGATCGCATAGCGCGACTCGCAGAGGATTCCCAGATCGCGGCCGAGGGTGCTCGGGTTGCAGGAGATGTAGACGAGCCGCGAGGCGCCGAGATGGATCAGACGGCTCAGGACCCCGGGATCCAGCCCCGCCCGCGGGGGATCCACCAGCACGGCGTGGATCTCGGGCCGTGGACCCTCCTCGGCCGGAGCGCCGGAGGAGGTCGCGCCCGCCCGGCCCGCTCGCGGCTCTCGGCGCTCGCCGAGCCCCAGCCGATCGCGCAGGACCTCGAGCGCCTCGCCCCTCCAGAACCGGACGTTTGTGATGCCGTTCCGCGCGGCGTTTCGCTCCGCGTCGCGGACGGCGATCTCCGAGGACTCGATGCCGATCGCCTCGGATGCCCGCCCCGCGACGGGAAGGGTGAAGGTGCCGGTCCCGGAATAGACGTCGAGGACGCGCTCCGATCCGGTGAGGGCCAGCGCCTCGAACGCCGTCTCGAGAAGGACCTCGGCCTGCTCCGTGTTGGTCTGGAAGAAGGAGTTCGACGAGATCTCGAAGGTGAGCCCACCGAGGCGCTCCTCGATCGCGGGTTTCCCCGCGAGCAATCGCTCCTCGTCTCCCACCGCGACCTGCGCCTTGCGCCGGGTCAGGTTCAGGACCACGCTCGCCACGGCCGGGAACGCGCTCCGCAGATCCGCCGCGAGACGCTCGAGCGCGGGATGGGCCTCGCTCGCCACGATGTTGACCATGACCTCGCCGGTCCGTATCCCCTCGCGCACCGCGAGGAAGCGGAGGAGCCCCGAATGCCGCCGGAGGTCATACGGCGGCAGCCCCTCCCGGCGCGCGAACTCGCGCGTGAAGGCCACGATCTCGCTCGAGACCGGAGTGGCGATGAAGCAGCGCTCGAGGTCGAACGGCCGGTCGAAGAATCCGCGTCGATGGAGTCCGAGGGTGAGCGCTCCGGCCATGTCGCGGCCGAAGGAGTACTCCATCTTGTTCCGGTAATGGAAGAGCTTCGGGGCGGGCAGGACCGGCCTGACCTTGGCCCTCAGCCTTCCGAGGTGGATGAGGCAATCCTCGACCTGACGCTGCTTGTGGCGGAGCTGCTCCCCATAGTCGAAATCCTGAAACCGGCACCCGCCGCAGACCGGCACGTGGCTGCACCGGGCGGCGATACGGAACGGCGAGGGAGCGAGCATCTTCTCGGCCCGCGCCTCCGCGTACTGGCGGCGCTTGCGGGTGACGGTCGCGATCACGCGATCTCCGGGAAGCGCGTTCTCCACGAAAACCACCATTCCCTGGACCCTGGCCAGCGCCTTGCCCCCGTAAGCCAGGTCCGAGATCTCCAGCTCCAGGGCTTGCCCGCGGCGGAGAGCAGGGGCGAAGTCCGTGGCTGGGATGGGGGTCGGGGGGTGTATCGGGGCCAGCTCGCTCGATTCCATGCGCGGAGTCTACACCATCGTTTCCGCTCAGGATCACCGGGTATGTGGTCGAAATTTGAGTTGTGCGCCTCAAAGGAATGAAGCCCATCCCGGACGGTGTGTTGCGCGCGACATGGGTCACCATGTTCGCGGCGCTTTCGCTCGGATTCGCGGGCCGCGGCGAATGCGGCTCCGTGGGCCCGGTGAACTTCCAGGGCAATCTGGATCTGGTGGGCGAGACCAGGCACGACCAGGACGGCGTGAACACGCAGAACTATGGCGAGAACCCGTTCCACACCGCCCGGGTCCGGCTCTTCGCGGACGCTCCGATTCAGGAGCACGTCCACGTCTTCACCGAATTCATCTACGACGACGGCTCGACGAAGGGCGCCCGGCTTTTCGGCGGGTTCGTGCGCCTCTCGGACCCGAAGGGGAGGGACATCCATCTCGAGGCGGGGAAGATCCCGTTTCACGTGGGAGCGTTCGCGAACCGGTCATCCGCGCCCAAGAACAACCTGATCGGCGCGCCCCTCGTCTACGCGTATCACACGGATGTTCGGGAGGACCAGGTCCCGCGCCGCGGGGACGACATCGTGGCGAACCGCGGGCGGGGCTATTTCACGAGCTACCTGAGTGCGGGTCTCACGGGCGTCGGCTACTCGGGCGGACGCGCGCTCCCCGTGCTCTACGAGAACTGCTGGGATTTCGGGGCCGTGGTCCTGGGGACCCTGGCGCCGCTCGAATTCGCGGCCGGTGTGACGAACGGCACGGTTGGCGCTCCGATGATGAACGACGACAACGATGGAAAGCAGGTGCTCGCGCGCCTGGGGTTCGTGCCCGCCCCGTGGATCCGGGCCGGCGTCTCGGCCTCGCGCGGTCCCTATCTGGACGCCGACATCAACGAGGATCTGCCCGCGGGGCATCCCGTGGACGAATACATGCAGAAGGTGGCGGTCGCGGACCTGGAGCTCTCCTACGGTCATGGGGTCATCTACTCCGAGTACGTTCTCAACCGGTTCGAGTCCCCGTTCGTCGGAAATCTGGACTCGAAGGCCTGGTACGTAGAGGGAAAGTGGACGCTCTTGCCCGGCTGGTACGTGGCCGCGCGGTTCGATCGGATGATCTTCGGCGACGTCGCGTTGGCCTCGGGCAGAGTGGCCGGCTGGGACGCCGATCTCTGGAAGCGCGAGATCGGAATCGGGTTCAAGCCCTCGGCGCGTCTCATCGCGAAGCTCGTGCACCAGGAGTCGCGCGTCAACGTGAGCCCGGCCCTGGTTCGCGCCTTCGCCGCGGCCCAGCTCTCGGTGGTGTTCTGATGCGTGGCTCCGCGCGGGCGCTCCTCGCGGCTGTCGCGCTCGCGGCGCTTGCGGCGCTCGGCACCCCCCTCGTCCCGGAGCGGGCCTTCGCCGGCACGGTGGAGGGGTCGGTCTCGCTTGGTCCAGCCGACCTCGCGATCCGTGACCGCTCGAAGCCCAATCCCTACGTGGGCCAGCTGAACGCCTCGGCGAAGGCGGCCGCCGCCGCGGCCTCGGTGGATTCGAGTTACGGTGTGGCGTGGATCGAGGGCGCGGCTCCCGGCGCCGGGGCCCCAGAGCAACCGGCGCGCATGGATCAGCTCGGCCAGCGCTTCGTGCCCCGCATTCTCGCGGTCGTGGCCGGACAGACGGTCGAGTTTCACAACAGCGACAACGTGTTCCACGACGTCTTCTCCTATTCACCTCCGAAGAAGTTCGACCTGGGCCGCTATCCGAAGGGGAAATCGCGGAGCGTGACGTTCGCGAAAGCGGGCGCGGTGCAGGTCTACTGCGACATCCATTCCGACATGCGCGCCGACATCATCGTGACGCCGAGCCGTCTCTTCGGGATGGTCGGGCCCAGCGGACGCTTCCACATCGATGGCGTGCCGCCGGGCTCCCACACGGTGAAGGTCTGGCTCCCATCGGGCGAGCGCTCCGCCACGATCGAGGTCCCTCAGCAGGGCGCCGCCCTGCTCCCGAACCTGGCGCCATGAGCCCGATCCGGATTCCGAGGGCCCGGCTCTCCCTGGCCGCCAAGATCGCGGCGACCACCACGCTGCCCATTCTCGCCGTGCTGCTCTCGGCGCTCCTCACCGTGAACTTCCGCGTGGCGGCCCAGCAGGACCGGACGGTCACGGCCGACCTCTCCCGCGCGGCGCTCACCTTCGAGAAGCAGATGCTGCATCAGGAGGAGGAACTGAAGCGGATCGGCACGGTGGTATCGCGCGATCCCAAGTTCTTCGCCATGCTCACGCTCCCTCACTCGGAGCGGTCGAGCGAGGATTTTCGCCAGACGCTTTCCGGAGTGGCCGCCGACTTCCAGCGCGACGTCGACGTGCCGATCTTCGATGTCACCGACGAGCGCGGAGTCGTTCTGGTCCGGGGCAGCCATCCCGACGAGTTCGGGATCGACATCTCGAGATCGGATCTGGTCCGCGAAGCGCTCGCGAGGCGCGCCGTGGGCGGGTACATCGTGGAGAAAAGAGAGGCCTACCGCGTCGCGGTGGTCCCGATCGTGGTGGGCGGCGCCCTGGTGGGAACGCTGACCCTGGGCAAGAGCGTGGACGAGGCGCTCGCGCTGGCCCTCAAGGAGACGACGAGGAGCGAGGTGGTGTTCACGGTCGACGGCGAGATCGCGTCCAGCACGATCCCCGAGTCCCCGCTGCGTTCCGTACTGGTCCGGAAGATCCGGGCGTGGAGAGTCGAAGGCGCGGCGAGCCAGGCGGTCGAGGTGCTTCCCGCCGTGGGAGAGCGGTTCCTGGCGCTCCGCGGTGAGGTTCGTGGGCCCGAGATCGGGGGCCGCCTGGGATACCTGCTCCTCCGCTCGCTCGATCAGGAAACGGCGGTCGTGCGGAGAATCGGCGCGGACCTTCTCGCCGCCGGCGCCGCGGCCGCCATCCTCGCGATTCTGCTCGGCCTCGGCGTGGCGGCCGGCGTCACGCGACCCATCCGCCGCCTCATCCAGGCGGCCAACGAGATGCGCGTCGGGAACTTCGATTTCCCCCTGAACGTTCACTCGCGGGACGAGATGGGACGGCTCGCCGAGGACTTCGAGGCCATGCGCTCCGCGCAGCGAAGCGAGATGGCGCGCCTTGCCGAGATCGATCGCATGAAATCCAACTTCATCGCGATCGCCTCGCACGAGATCGTGACCCCTGTCACCATGATCCGGGCCTATGCGGACATGATGGGGGAGGGCTCGCTCGGGCAGGTGACCTCGATGCAGAAGGAGGGGCTGGACGCGATCCGCCGCGGGACCTTGACCCTGACCCGCCTTGCCCGGGACCTGACCGACATGTCGCTCCTCGACCGCAACCAGCTCCCCGCCAAGTTCGCGCCAGCCGACATCGGCGAGATTCTCGAGGAGACCGCCGTGCAGATGGCGCCGTTCGTCTCCCAGCGCGACCAGCAGCTCTCGATCGGAGTGGAGACGGGGCTCGTCCACCCGCGGGTGGACCGGGACTATCTGGGCCAGGCGATCCTGAACGTGGCCATGAACGCGGTCCGGTTCACTCCGGACGGAGGCTCGATCGAGCTGGCCGCGAAGCGGACCGGGAACGGAATGGAGATCTCCGTGACCGACACCGGGATCGGGATCCCCGACGAAGACCGGGAGCGAATCTTCGCCAGGCTGGTCGAGCTCAAGGATGTCAACCAGCACTCCTCGGGCACCATCCAGTTCAATTCCTCGGGTCTTGGCCTTGGTCTTTCGATCGCGCGAGGCATCGTCGAGGCGCACGGGGGCGTGATCCAGGTCGAGAGCCAGGTGGGCAAGGGGAGCAGGTTCAAGATCCTCCTGCCAATCCGGGAAGATGCCCGGGAGCAGATGGAGACAACAGCGCCGGACAATCGTAGTCAAGTTAAGACGACATAGCCAAGTTGTTGTATGGCAGCGCGTTCCAGTATCTGCCGCAAACCGTCCGCTTTCGTTGTCTATTCGGCTCGATTTACCACCGCCCCACCGGGCATTCAGCAAAGCCAGTATTTACATGTAAATACACTAGTTACGGCCTTTCTTCTTCGCTCAATTGCAAATGGCACGACGACTGCTTTTACATCCCAGCGTCGGAAGCACGAAAGGCCGAAGCAACTCGGCAGAGACTCCAACCCAACGAGGTGTCCCATGTACGCCCTTCTCATCGCCGCAGCGACGCTGATCACGTTCGGCAAGGCTGGCTGGTAAGCAGCGAAGGTTTCGAGCAGCACCCAAGGCAACGCAAGCTCTGAAGCAAACACGAACCACGCGAAAGGGGGTGAAACCAAATGCACGCAGTGTATCTCGCGATTCTCGTCTGGGCGTTCAGCACGATCGTCCCGCCCCCGGGCGGCAAGGCCGGCTGGTAAGCAGCAAGCAGAAAGGGCAGACGCAGGTAGGGCGAACTCCTGCGAATCCCCGGAGCAAGGCGAAAAAAGATCGACGGGCCATCAGTTGAGCTTCCCCTGGTGGCCTTTCGATTTTCATGGGGTGTGCGGGGGCGAACTGGCCTGCGGGCGGGAAGCTGTGATACCGTCGGCTTTCGTCCCTCGCTTCCGTTCCCCTGCTCGCGAAAGGATCGCCCGGATGAGCAAACGACCGATGTCCGAGATCGGCCGGATGCTCGATTGCGAAATCCCCCCCGTCATGCCGGTGCTTCCCCTGATGAGCACCGTGGTTTTCCCGCTCGGAGTCACCTCGATCCAGATCCGCCTCGAGCAATCCAAGGCCCTTCTCCGGGATCACTCGAATCCAGGCGACCTGATCGCGCTCGTCTACAGCCCGGTCAGGCGCGAGAAGGACCTGTCAGCCTCGGAGCTGAGCAAGATCGGCCTCGCCGCCCGGGTCATCCGCAGCCTCAACATGCCGAACGGAACGGTCCAGGTCACCCTCGAGGGGCTCCGGAGGATCGGGATGGACGAGGTCCTTCGCGAGGAGCCCTACATCGAGGCCCGCGTCTCGTGTCCCGACGAGCCGACGGTCGATCCGGCCCGAGTGAACATCCTCGCGACCCGGATTTTGCAGCTTCTGAAGACCATTTCCCAGCTGGACCACGCCTACCCGCCCGAGATGGACAACGTCTTCAGCATGAACCTCGGCGACCCCGGGCTCTTCGCGGATACGGTCGCCTCGATGGTGCGCTTCCCGGTGGAGACCAAGCAGCGCGTCATCGAGACGCTGGATATCGGAGACCGGCTGGTGCTGGTGGCCGAGGCTCTGGACAGCGAGGTCGCGCGCCTGAGCGTGGCCGAGGACGTGGTGCGCCGCGCGACCGCGAACGTGGAGAAGAACCAGCGCGAGTTTTTCCTGCGCCAGCAGCTCACCGAGATCCGCCGCCAGCTTGGCGAGGAAGATCCCCAGGAGATGCTCGTGCGGCAGATCCTGGATCGCGCCGATACCCTCGGGCTGCCGCAGCACGTCCGCTCCGTCGTATATGAGGAGGGAAACCGGCTCCGCTATCTTGCACCGACCTCGCAGGAATCGGGGGTCATCCGGAACTACATCGAATGGCTTCTCGCGCTTCCCTGGAACCGGCCGGTGCGCCAGCCCATCGATCTCGACGAGGTCACCCGGAGGCTCGATGCCGAGCACTTCGGCCTGGACAAGGTGAAGGAGCGGATCCTCGAATACCTGGCCGTGCTCAAGCTCAAGAACGACCTCAGGGGTCCCATCCTCTGCTTTGCCGGGCCGCCCGGCACCGGAAAGACCTCGCTCGGAAGCTCGATCGCGCACGCGATGGGACGGGATTGCGTGCGCATGAGCGTCGGAGGCGTGCGCGACGAGGCGGAGATCCGGGGTCACCGCCGCACCTACATCGGCTCCCGGCCCGGAAAGATCATCCGGAGCCTCCGGGATGTCCACAGCTCCAACCCCGTGTTCATGATTGACGAGATCGACAAGCTGGGGCACGACGCGCCAGGCGATCCGGCCTCCGCGCTCCTCGAGGTGCTGGACCACGAGCAGAACGCCCATTTCGTGGATCACTACATCGAGATGCCTTTCGATCTCTCGGAGGTCCTCTTCATCACGACCGCGAACGTGCTCGACTTCATCCCCGCGCCGCTGATCGACCGAATGGAAGTGATCCAGATCCCGGGCTACATGGACGCCGAGAAAGTCGAGATCGCAAGAAGGCATCTGATCCCGCGCGCCGCGCGCGGGCACGGACTCCAGGAGGGGGACATCACGTTCGACGACGCGGCCATCGTGAAGATGATCCGGGAGTACTCGCGGGAGGCGGGCGTGCGCCAGCTCGAGCGCGCGATCGAGACCGTCTGCCGCAAGTGCGCCCGGCAGCGGACCACCGGCTACACCGGGACCTGGTCGTTCGGGGAAGCCG
Source organism: Candidatus Eiseniibacteriota bacterium (assembly GCA_043741515.1). Taxonomy (GTDB): domain Bacteria; phylum Eisenbacteria; class RBG-16-71-46; order SZUA-252; family SZUA-252; genus WS-7. The sequence continues at coordinate 14,708 of JAYUAE010000179.1, forward strand.
ACATCGAAAAGCTCCTCGGCCCGCCGTACGTGCTCCCGGAGATGGCGGAGGGGCACGCGGAGGTGGGCGTCGCGACCGGCCTCGCGTGGACCACGACCGGCGGGGACCTCCTCCTGATCGAGTCGCTCAAGATGCGGGGCGCGGGGCGGGTCATCGTCACGGGCCAGCTCGGCGACGTGATGAAGGAGTCGGTCCAGGCCGCGCACAGCTACGTGCGCGCGCGCGCGGAGCTTCTCGGAATCGATCCGGAGGTCTTCGACGACTACGATCTCCACATCCACTTCCCGGAGGGCGCGGTCCCGAAGGACGGGCCCTCGGCGGGGATCACGATCGTGATGGCCATCGCCTCGGCGCTGGCCGAGGCCCCGATCCGGAACGATGTCGCAATGACGGGCGAGGTCACCCTTCGGGGCAAGGTGATCGCGGTCGGGGGATTGAAAGAGAAGATCATGGCCGCCCACCGCGCGGGCATCAAGACGGTCGTCTTTCCCGCGGACAACCAGAAAGACATCGTGGAGGTGCCCGAGTCGGTCCGGTCAAACATGACCCTCGTGCCGGTCAGCGCGGTGGACGAGGTCTTCCGCTACGCGTTCGTGGGCGTCGCCGAGCGCATCGCCGAGCTGGAGGCGCGAAAGTCGGCCCAGCGCGCGGGCCGGGCCCGGCCCAAGAAGAAGGCGAAAGCGAAGGCGAAGGCCGCGAGGGAGCGCTCCTCCCGCGCGAACCGGGGAGGGCGCTGACCCCGCGTCACCACGTTATCTCGCCCGGCTCCTCCGGTTGAGCATCGAATCGGCCAGGTTCCAGGAAGCCAGAATCAGGACCGGCCAGGTCACGTCGAAGAATCCGCGTCTGTCGAAATACGCGTAAGCGATCAGGAGCAGGATCGCCAGGAACACGAGCACACGAAAGATGACCGCCGGCATGATTCCCCGCGGCCCGAAGAGCGCCGGCACGGCCGCGATCGCGGGCAGTTCCCCCGCGACCGGGCGCGAGAACCCCACGAAGTACATGACCATGCCCGCAAGAATGCCCTGCCCGAGGTCCGGAGACCACCGCGGCGGCATGAGCGCGAAGGCGGCGCAGCCGAGCCCGATCAGAGCGACGAACACGGGAATCCAGGAGGGTCGCATGGGGGCCCTCCGCTCAGCCGTTCCACGCCACATAGGCGCAGTAGGCGGCGGCGCCCGCCAAGGCGAGTCCCGATCCCCAGGTGACGCAGCCGGGAAAGTTGCCCATCTTGTCGCAGGCGTCATTCACGGCGCCGAGCGCGAGATCCGCGGTCGGGACGAAGCACCACGCGAATTTCTGGTAGTTGAATCGTTCCGGAGCGCGCCGGATCACGCCGCTCAGGGCTTGGACGTAGGTCGGCCCGCTGCGGAGCCAGAGGCCGTGCTCCCCGTCGTTGACGCGCACATAGCCTGATTCCTCCGGCCCGGGTTTTTCATTGCGCATCAGCTCGAACGACTCCACGTGGCCCACGCCGTTCACCTCGATCAACGCGAAGTAGAAGGCGTGGTTGGAATCCTCGCCGTCCTGATAGGGAAGCAGCGTGATCCGGACCTGGGTCCCCGCCTGCGAGGTTCCGGTCGCTCCGATCACGCCGCTCGTGAGGAGCGCGAAGCGGGGGTCCGAAGCCTCGTCCTGGACCGCGCGGGTCACGAGCGGGCTCTGGCCCGCGCCGGCCATCGCCTCGCGCAGCTCCTCCGGGGCCGTGATCCACCGCGCGTCCCGGAACTCGGTGACGCCCGGATCGGGTCGCGGCGCGGGGGCGGCGATGCGCTTGGCCCCCTGCTTCGAGCAGCCGGGCATCACGATCGCGAATGCGGAGAGCGCGGCGAGGGAAACGACAGCGAGCGAAATCCTGAAACCTTTCATTTCGGCACCCCTTCTGGCTTACGCGCGGGCTGAGCCGCGCCGTGGGCGCCGAGGAGCGAGGGCGAGGCGGGGGTGAGCACGATCCGTTCCAGGCACGTGCTTTGGCCGCGCGATCGTGCGCCTCCGGAAACGCAGCGCGCGGCGCGAATTGGGGCGACGTTCGCGCAGGGCGTGCGTGGCGGGGGTTCGCGCGCGGGCGTCGGACGCCCGACGCCGTTAACTGCGGAGCGGCTAGATGCTGAAGCGCTTGCCGATCGTGAGTTGTATCGAGCCGTCCAGGTCCTTGGGCCGCGCGGGATCGAGGTGCTGCACGCGATCGACACGCCCTTCCAGCGAGACCGCGTTTTCTCCGAGCCCGGCCACGCGCAGGAGCGCAAGCTGGAGCCGCGCGGAATACCGGTCCTCCTTCGTGCCCTGAAGCTCGTAGTTGCGCGTCGAGGCCGAGAGGAAGGGGGTCACGAGAAAGCGGCCGGCGATCGCTTCCCATCGCGCCTCGAACGAGCCCTGGATGGTGGTGTCGGTGCGGCTCAGGCCGGCGGAGTGGTTCTGCTCGAGGCCGAGGGTGAGCGTGCTCACCACGCGACCGGGGTGCCTCCGCGTCGAGACCACCGAGCCCGACGTGACCCGCCGCTTCGTGGCGGCTCTCAGGTCATCGTTGATGAAGGTGACGTCGAAGCGCGCGGTCGTTCTGCCGCCGAGCGGCTCGGAGGCGGAGTACTCGGTCGCGATCCGGTTCTCCGTGAAGGCTGTGTTCGCCCCCTTGTGCGTGACGTGCACGAACGAGGGGGTCACCCAGCTGTCCTGGTTCATCTCGACGCGGGTGCCGAATGTCGCGGTCTGGACGCGCACGACCGGCTCCTGACCCTCGCGGTGGGCGGGCTCCTCGGAGCGGAAGGTCCCGAGAAAGCGCCACTTCAAGAAGCGGCGCGCGAGCTGGGCGTATCCGCCGCGCCGGTCGGAGAGCGCGTACGGGTTGAGCGCGGTCGCCATCTCGGGCTGGTAGGAGAAGCCCTGCGCCAGCGCGTCGAACCCGGCGGCCGTGCCGCGAAGCTCGGTCCGCCAGCCGGTGCGCGAGCGGCCGTCCTCGACCCCCTGCGTCGCCCGATGGCGCACGGTGGCCCCATCCGCGAGAAGCGTCCACTTGCCGGGCAGGTCGAAATGAGCCATGCCGCCGTAGATCGCGGCGCGACGGACGGCGGGTAGGCCGTACAAGAACCCGAGGGAGTCCGATACAGCCTTCTCGTGCGTGTAGCCGCCATAGAGCGTGGCCTCCACGCGGTTCTTCCAGAGCGCCCGCCTGAGCCTCGCCGAGTACAGGTCGGCTCCATGGTTGGGCACACCTCCCGCGGATGAAATCGGACGCGACGAGAGCGCCATGTACCCGTCGAGGTCTCCGAGCGGCGTTCCGCGCCATGCTCCCTGCGCGCCGCGTCGCGGCACGGGGCTCATCAATAACGGGGTCTCCGCGGCGCGATCGGGCGGCGCGTCGCCGTACTCGAGCGAGCGGCGCGGATCGGAGTAGCGCACCTTCACGTGCTGCGGCTTGGCGTTCCCGTTGCCCAGGTCGTCGAACCGCACGCGCATGGAGGCCTCGGCCTCGATCTTCCGCGTCGGGCTGAGATCGTAGGCGCCGTTCCATCCGCCCCAGCCGACCGCGGACTTGTCTTCCTTGCGGAACTTGGTGCGCCCCTCGGCGAGCCAGGTCACGGAGCCGTGCAGCGGCCGGGGCACGGTGGATATGGAGCCGGACGTCGCGGGCGGTGCGAATGGGTCCCGCTTGGGATACGCGACCCCGTTCGGGGGAGGCGCGCATACGAACGAGATCGGGTTCGCCGCGAGCGGCTGGGGGGACTCGACCGCGAACTGGAGCCGGTGCTCCCCGAGGCGCCGCGTCGGCAGCGGACCGCGCATCACGACTTCGACCGGGCGGCCCGCCTCCATGTAGCCCTCCTCGATCGAGATGAGATCTCCGTCCACGT
>JAYUAE010000180.1:0-3565 GCA_043741515.1 Candidatus Eiseniibacteriota bacterium
GCCGTTCCGGATCTTCCCGGAGACCTTTTCCCAATCCCACCAGTCGTTCCGGTCGTTTCCTCCTTCGGTCTGATGGGCCGAGGTGCCGGCGCCCCAGAGAAACGTTCCCGTGGTCGATTTCATGCGATTGGGTCGAGCCTCCTCGGGTGAGCATTCGGACCGGTCGCCCATTATCGTCATCCCGCGCGCGCCCGGCCAGCGCTATCATGCTCCCTCATGGCCACACGAGCCCCGATCCGCGTTCTCCTCATCGGCACTGGATTCGGCGCGCAGGTCCACGCGCCCGGGTTCGCGCGCCATCCCGCGTTCGCCCTCGCCGGGGTCGCGAGCGGGAGCATCGAGAACGCGCGCCGGGTCGCGGCGGAATTCTCGATCCCGCACGCCACCGACGACTGGAAGCGGATGCTGGAGGAGGTCGAGGCGGATCTCGTCTCGATCACGACCCCGGTGGATCAACACTACGCCATGGCGCGCGCCGCGCTCGAGCGGGGACGGCACGTCCTCTGCGAGAAGCCCTTCGCGATGAATGCCGCGGAGGCCCACGAGCTGGCGGCGCTCGCGAAGGCCAAAGGGGTCGTGAACGTGGTGAATCACGAGTTCCGCCATTATCCCGCGCGCGAAACCCTGACGCGCAAGATCCGGGAGGGCGCCCTCGGGCGTGTCGAGCACGTCACGATTCGCGACCGGATCCCGGGCTGGGCGCGAAATCCCCAGAGGCGACTCACCTGGCTCGTGGAGAAGAAGCGGGGCGGCGGCTACCTGGGCGCCCTGGGCTCTCATCACATCGATCAGCTGATTCTGTGGGGAGGCCCCATCGCCCGTGTCTTCAGCTCGCAGCGCTCGCTGGCCGCCGAGTACGCGGAGACCACGCCCGCGTTCGCCGCGATCACGGCGGACGACACCTTCACCCTCCTGGTCCGGTTCGCGAGCGGGGCGCGAGGGGTGGTGGACCTCTTCGGCGGGGCTCATGCGCGCGGGCAGAGCATGGAGGTCTTCGGCTCGGCCGATTCCATGGCGGTGCTCGACGGTTACCGTCTGGGGCGGCCGAAAGAGGATGGCTCCCACGAGGCGATCCCGATTCCGGAGGATCTCGCGATCCAGCCCACCCCTGAGGTTCCGCTTCTCGCGCCGTTCCTGGTCAAGGTGGAGATGCTTCGCGCGGCCATTCAGGAAGGGAATCCGGCCAGTCCGGACTTCGACGATGCCGCTGAGGTGCAGCGGGTGCTGGACGCGGCGCGTCTGAGCGATCAGTCGGGAGGCTGGGAGTCGCTCAGCACCCCAGCATCCAGAGCGGCGCCAGCATCAGGAGGATGTAGGTGAGGTACTGCGCGACGGGATCAGGAGAATGCATGCCCTCACTCTATCGCAGGAGGAGGATCCGCTCCGTTCGATTCGTCGCTCCCGCCGTGAGCTTCGCGAAGTAGATGCCCGATCGAGCCGCGCGTCCTCTGTCGTCCGCCCCATCCCAGTCCACCCGGTGGACGCCGGCCGGTGTCGGCCCCTCGACCAGGACCCGCACGAGCCTTCCCCCGACGTCGTAGATGCGGAGGCTGGCCCGAGCGTCGGCCGGCAACACGAAGCCGACCTGGGTCCGGCCCGCGAACGGATTCGGCCGTGCCCCGAGAAGCGCAGCGCTCAGGACCGCGGATCCCACCACGCTTAGGGTGGGGTTGAATTCCGTGACCGGCGCCCCTGCCCCTGCGGCGCTGCCCGCCCTCACGTTTCCGATCCGGAGAGCGCCCGATCCGGCGTTCGACGGCTCGCGCTCCAGCGCGATCTCGATCCGGTAGCTTCGCGCGGGTCCTGTTATCAGGGAAGTCGTGTAGAGCATCACGTGCGCGACTCCGTCGTCGGCGACCCACCACGCCATCTGGTCCGTGGCGGCGGCGCCGTCCAGCCGGACCTCGCGCACACGCACCGGCGCGGTGGAGGGATCGATCCAGAACTGCGTTCCTCCCCAGTCCGCCGCCGCGTCCACGCGCACGACCGCGAGGCCGTCCACCGCGTCGGTCCAGCGGATCGGACCCTCGAATCCGATACCGTTCCCATCGAGAGGCCCGGCCCCGATTTTCTGGAGCGGGCCCGGGGCCGGCCCGGGCACGAGCTGGACGATCTTTCGGACGCAGCAGACCACGTCGCGGACGTCGACCAAGCCGTCGCCGTTGCAGTCCGCGCGCGCCGCGATGGAATCCGGGCACGCCGGGACGCTATCGCTCGAGCTTCCGAGCGCGCAGCGGACGAGCCGGATCACGTCGAGCACGTCGGAAACCCCGTCGCCGTTCACGTCGCAGGGCTGGGAACCCACGCAGATGACGCCCGGGGGCTCGGCGGCGAAGGTCGGGCACGGCGGAACCGAGTCACCGGCCGCGTTCGCGACGATCGTTTCCCCCGTCGAGACGAGGTATGCCGTGGTGCCGGGTATCGGAGGAATGCCGTAGCAGATCCGGACCACAGGACCGTTTCCCGGCTCGATCGTGGCACCGGTCGTCGAGTAGAGGATGAGGCGCGTATTTCCCTGGCCACCGGTGGTCCATCCGACGAGGAAGCCGGCGGCACGTCCGACTGGGGTGACGGACACTGCCACCGGAGTGACGTCAATCGCTGGCGCGGCCACGGCATCCATGATCTGGACGGTCGTCTGAAGTCCGGCGACCGGTTCGGTGTTGGTCAGCCTGAGACTGAGACAAGCGGTCTCGCCGGCCGCCACCACGACGTCGCATCGCGACCCCGCCGGAGGGTCGAACAGCGGATCCTTGAAGCTCAGCATGTAGCAGCCGGTCGCGGGCGAGCAGGTGGAGTCCGGACCTACGATGAACGACGCCGAGGCGAAGCTCTCGCTCGCGACGGAGTCGGTCGAATCAGCCGAGAACGGGATGACGCGCTCGTGCGCGCCCACGATGTATTCGCCGGCAGGGAGCTTCCCGACGGCGAACGTTCGGGCGTACAGCGCTGGCACGACGCAGGGCCGCAATATCAGCGGGTTCGGCTCGCGAACTGTGATCTCGATCGTGAAGCGGGAAGGGCACGGCGTGGGCCGCAGGCATGGGATCGGGGCAGGGCCCAGGATCGTCGCCCCCACCACTTCGTGGCAGGAGCTGGGAAGGTCTCCCGAGACCACGATCGAGACCGAATCGCAGGTCGTCGGCAGGACCGGCGCGATCGTCACGCCCTTCAGGGCCGCGTGAGCCGCGGAGGCGATGGAGACCGAAGCGAGAAGCCACACCGCGATCGCGAGGGCGCCCCCCCGCCCAAGACGGGGCGCGCCGTGCGGGCGCTGCACCGGACGAATCACGACAACCCCCTCAATTGTCCCGGCTGCTCTCTAACGCAATCTAGAACCCCGTGAGCGAGGCGGCGTCGTGGCCGGCCTCATTTCCCTCTTCCCCGGGCTCCAGCTCGCCGTCGTGATTTTCGTCCATGCCCACCTTGATCGCGTGACGAATCGCGCTCCGGATCGCCAGGTCGTTCGCCGGGTCGCGCGGATCCAGGAATCGTCCCTGCCGGTCCACGAGCATCCGGTTCAGGTCGAACACGATAAAGGCCGTGGCCGGCGTATCGGACTGGA
>JAYUAE010000181.1:0-3559 GCA_043741515.1 Candidatus Eiseniibacteriota bacterium
AGGTCGGCCCGGCCCTCGAGAATGGGGGCCAGCACGGCCGGCGCTTCGGAGGGGTCGTCGCTCAAATCGGCGTCCAGGAAGAGCACCACGTCGGGCGGATCGGCCGCGAGCGCCGCGAGCGCCTTGAGGCAGGCCGCGCCGTAGCCGCGCCGCGGCTCGAACACGACCGTCGCCCCCCGCTCGCGGGCGACCTGGGCGGTCGCGTCGGTCGAGCCGTTGTCGGCCACGATGACGCGGCGCACCGGCGGCGAGGGGAGCGCGTCGAGGACCAAGCCCAGCGATTCCGCTTCGTCGAGCGCCGGGATGACGGCATCGACCGTCATCTCGGGCCCGACCGCTCGAGCGTCCCGGCCGCGCTCACATCCGCTTCAGCGCCGCGCGGGCCGCGGCCAGGCGCGCGAGCGGCACGCGGAAGGGGCTGCACGAGACGTAGTCGAGGCCGATGTCTTCGAACAGCTCGATCGAGTCCGGATCCCCTCCGTGCTCGCCGCAAACTCCGACTTTGAGCCCCGGCTTCTGCTTCCGGCCCGCGAACGTGGCCCGCCGGACGAGGGCCCCGACTCCCGGCACGTCGATCGAGACGAAGGGGTCGCTCGGCAGGATGCCGGTGCGCACGTACTCGGGCAGGAACCGGCCCGAATCGTCGCGCGAGTAGCCGAACGTCATCTGCGTCAGGTCGTTCGTGCCGAAGGAGAAGAAATCGGCGTGTTCCGCGATCTCCCCCGCCAGCACGGCCGCGCGGGGCACTTCGATCATGGTCCCGATCATGTGGGGTATGGTCACGTCGAGGCGCCGCATCACCTCCGCGGCCGCCTCCTCCACGACGACGCGCTGGCGGCTCAGCTCCTCGGGCCCGCCCACGAGCGGAATCATGATCTCGGGAAGGACCCGCTTGCCCTCGGCGATCACCGCGGCCGCCGCCTCGAAGATGGCCCGCACCTGCATCCGCGTGATCTCGGGATGGAGGATCCCCAGCCTGCACCCCCGGAAGCCGAGCATGGGGTTGAACTCGTGCAGCTCCTCCACCCGCGATAGCGTGGCCGTGAGCCGCTCCCGCCGCGCCTTGCTGCCTCTTCCCCGCTTCAGGGCAGAAAGCTCGCGGAGGAGATGCTCCCGCTTGGGCAGGAACTCGTGAAGCGGCGGGTCGAGCGTGCGGATCGTGACGGGGGTGCCCTCCATGGCGAGGAAGAGACCCTTGAAGTCCTGGCGCTGGAGAGGGAGGAGCTTCTTCAGCGCCCCCTCGAACGCGCGGATGGGTTCCCGGCCCCGGCGCACGGCCTCGTTCAGCTCGCGTTTGAGCGCGGGGCGCTCCGACCGCGAGGCCCCCTTCAGCTCCTCGGTGAGGCGTTCGATCAGGAGCTTCTTCTCGCGCGCCTCCTGGGCGTTCATGATCATGGTCACGACGTGGGGAATGCGCTCCTCGGCGAAGAACATGTGCTCCGTGCGGCAGAGGCCGATCCCCTCGGCGCCGAGATGGCGCGCCAGCCGCGCGTCGCTGGGCACGTCGGCGTTCGCGCGGACACGGAGCCTGCGCACCTCGTCGCACCATTTCGTGAGGCTCTGAAAGCACTGGAAGAGCGGGGCCGATTCGGGCTTGAGCCTTCCAGTCAGCACACGCACCACCTCGGAATCGGTCGTCGGCGCGTCCCCCAGGAGCACCTCTCCGGTCGAGCCGTCGAGCGAGACGAAGGCTCCCTCGCGCAGCGCGCGCCCTCCGACGCGCAGCACGCGTTTCTCCTCGTCGATCGAAAGCGCGGTGCATCCGGCCACGCAGCACTTCCCCATCCCGCGCGCCACGACGGCCGCGTGCGAGGTCATCCCGCCGGTGGCGGTGAGGATGCCGCGCGCGGAGCTCATGCCCGCGATGTCGTCCGGCGAGGTCTCCGCGCGAACCAGGATCACCCGCTCCTTCTGGCCGCGCCGGACCGCCTCGTCGGAGGTGAAGACGATCGCCCCCGCGGCGGCGCCCGGTGAAGCCGGGAGCCCGCGCGCCAGAACCTCGTGCTTCTTCCGCTCGACCGGATCGAACACCGGGTGGAGCACCTGATCCAAGTGCTCGGGCTCGACCCGCTCGATCGCCTCGCGCGTGGTGAGGAGCCCCTCCTCCACCATCTCGACCGCGATCCGGAGGGCGGCCTGTCCCGTCCGCGCCGCGCGGCGGGTCTGGAGCATGAACAGCCGCCCCTTCTCGATCGTGAACTCGAAGTCCTGGACGTCGCGGTAGTGGCGCTCGAGCCTCGTCGTGATCTCGCGCAGCGAGGCGTAGGCGGCCGGGAGCTCGCGCTCCATCTCCTCGATGGGACGCGGCGTCCGGATTCCCGCGACCACGTCCTCTCCCTGCGCGTTCATGAGGTACTCGCCGTAGAAGCGGGGCTCGCCGGTGGCCGGATCGCGCGTGAATCCCACGCCGGTGGCCGACTCCGCGCCGAGATTGCCGAACACCATGGCCTGGACCGTGACCGCGGTGCCCAGGTGCTCTGGGATCCCGTTGAGCTGGCGGTAGTGGACGGCGCGCTCGGTGTTCCACGAGCGGAACACGGCGTCCCGGGCCCGCGCGAGCTGCTCGCGGGAATCTTGCGGGAACTCGGCGCCGATCTCGCTCCGCACGAGCTGCTTCATGCGCTCCACCAGCGCGCGAAGCCGCGCGTCGTCGAGGCCGGTGTCGTCCGCCACGCGCGCGCGCTTCTTGGCCAGCGTCAATTCCTCTTCGAGCACTTCGCGCGGAACGCCGAGCACCACGTCGGAGAACATCTGGATGAAGCGCCGGTAGCTGTCGTAGGCGAAGCGCGGGTTCCCGCTCTTGACTGAGATTCCCTCGACCGTCCGGTCGTTGAGCCCCAGATTCAGCACCGTATCCATCATGCCCGGCATGGAGACGGGAGCGCCCGAGCGCACGGAGACGAGGAGCGGATTCGAGGCGTCCCCGAGCCTCCGCCCCAGGAATTTCTCGAGCCGGCCCAGCGCCTGTTCCTCGGCCTCCACGATCGAGTCGAGCAGACGGCCTCCGGCCTCGAAGAACTGCCGGCAGGCTTCGGTCGTGATCGTGTAGCCGGGCGGGACCGGGATGCCGGCGTTCACCATCTCGGCGATCCCGGCGCCCTTCCCGCCGAGGAGATCGCGCATGCGGGCGTTCCCCTCGGCGCGACCGTCGCCGAAGAAGTAGACCCAGCGCCGCTTCTCGGCCGCGGTGGCTTTGACTCGGGCGGGTGCGGCTTCGGCGCTCACCGGCCCACCCGCGTGAGCTCCACGGCGGGAAGGATCTCCCCGGCGACGAGCCCGGCGTAGCTCCGGATCACTCGCTCCTCGGGCAGCTCCACCGACGCCCGGTCCTCCGGGCTCAGGAGCGCGAGCTGATCGAGGATGGCGAGCACGGCCGGCTTGAGCGCGCGCCGGCTGCCGTCCGCGATCTTGACCGCGATCCCGATCCCGCGCTCGAGGTACCCGGTCGCGTGCACCCCTTCCGCTCCCGCCTTCGAGACCACCGCCCCCCGGAGCGCGCGCATGAGGAGCGTGTCCAGCCGGCCCTCGCCGGCGACGTTCTCCGGGTGCTCCATCATCG